>NZ_CP112880.1:5702500-6003333 GCF_028747205.1 Streptomyces sp. CA-278952 | reverse complement strand
GGGGGCCGGCGCTTCGGCCGGCACGGCGGGGACCGTGGTGTCCGGTACTCCGGGCTCCGGCACCGGGAAGAGGGTGTCGGCCGCCGGGGCGGCCGCGCCGCGCGCGGCCGCGAGGGCCGCACGGGCCCTGGCCGCGCCCGCGACCTGGTCGCCGGGCGGGCCCTGGGCGGGCGGCGGGGTGCTCACGGTGCCGCGCGCCGGGGCGTCGAGGGCGGCCGTCGAGGCGGACGCCTCCCACTGCCTGCCGTCGCGGCCCGCGTCCATCGCTTCGTTGGCGAGCCGGTCCGCGTGCTTGTTCTGCGCGCGCGGGATCCACTCGTACGTCACCGAGGACGGCGGCAGGACCGCGGCGGCGCGGGCCGCCAGCGGCTTCATGTCGGGGTGCTTGATCTTCCAGCGCCCCGACATCTGCTCCACGACCAGCTTGGAGTCCATCCGGACGTGGACCCGCAGCGCGTCCCCCGCGTCCGGGAACAGCCCCTTCGCGGCCGTCAGACCGGCGATCAGGCCCCGGTACTCGGCGACGTTGTTCGTCGCGACGCCGATGTACTCGGCGGTCTCGGCGAGGGGTTCGCCGGTGGCCGGGTCGATGACGACCGCGCCGTAACCGGCGGGCCCCGGGTTGCCCCGGGAGCCGCCGTCGGCCTCGACCACCACCTGGCGGGCGGCGCTCATTACAGGCCCGACTCCGAGGTGCGGACCAGGATCCGGTGGCAGTTCTCGCAGCGCAGAACGGTGTCGGGGGACGCGGCGCGCACGTCGCCGACCTCGGCCATGTTCAGCTCGAGACGGCAGCCCTCGCAGCGGCGCTGGTAGAGCCGGGCGGCGCCGACCCCGCCCTGCTGGGCGCGGAGCTTGTCGTACAGCTTCAGCAGGTCGGCGGGGATGACCTCGGCGACGACCTGGCGGTCCTTGGTCACCGTTGCGGCCTCGGCGTCCAGCTCGGCGGTCGCGGCGTCGCGGCGGGCGGTGGCGTCGTCGACCTTGGCCTGCACGGCGGAGACCCGCTCGGTCAGCTCGGCGACCCGCTCCTGGGCGCCCTCACGGCGCTCCATGATCTCCAGGACGACGTCCTCCAGGTCTCCCTGGCGCTTGGCGAGCGAGACGATCTCGCGCTGGAGGCTCTCCAGGTCCCTGGGCGAGGAGACCGCGCCGGAGTCCAGGCGCTGCTGGTCGCGGACGGCACGCTGGCGCACCTGGTCGACGTCCTGCTCGGCCTTGGTCTGCTCGCGGGTGGTGTCGCTCTCCTCGGTGGTGGAGGCGACCAGGAGGTCACGCAGCTGGGCGAGGTCGCTGCTGAGCTGCTCGATCTCGGCGTGCTCCGGCAGCGAGGTGCGCTTGTGGGAGAGCTGGGCGAGACGGAGGTCGAGGGCCTGGACGTCGAGAAGTCGGATCTGGTCGGCGGGCGCGGCGTTCAGTTGGGGGCTCCAGAGGAATGGTGGGTGGTCCAGGGGTCGGTGACCTGCTTCGAGACATGGACCCGCAGGTCCCATCCGTGGCGGTCGGAAAGCGCGTCGAGCTGGGCGGCCGCCTGCTCGCACCAGGGCCACTCGGTGGCCCAGTGCGCGGCGTCGACGAGGCCGAGCGGCGAGTGCTGCACGGCCTCGGAGGCCGGGTGGTGGCGCAGGTCGGCGGTGAGGAAGGCGTCGACGCCCGCGGCGCGCACGGCGTCGAAGAGGCTGTCGCCGGAGCCTCCGCTGACGGCGACGGTGCGCACGCGCGCCTCCGGGTCGCCGGCCAGCCGGATGCCCTGCGCGGTGGCGGGGAGCCGGGCTGCGGCCCGGGCGGCGAAGGCGGCCAGGGTCTCGGGGTGATCCAGTTCGCAGATCCGGCCCAGTCCGCGCCGGCCCTCCGGATCGGTGGGGTCGGGGACGAGGGGCCCGGTGATCCGCAGGTCCAGAGCGCCGGCCAGGGCGTCGGAGACGCCGGGGTCGGCGGTGTCGGCGTTGGTGTGCGCGACGTGGAGCGCGATGCCGTGCTTGATGAGGGTGTGGACGACCCGGCCCTTGAAGGTGTCGGCGGCGACCGTCGTCGTCCCGCGCAGATAGAGCGGGTGGTGGGTGACGATCAGCTGGGCGCCGAGCTCCAGGGCCTCGTCGGCGATCTCGCGAACCGGGTCGACGGCGAACAGCACCCGGTCGATCTCCGCGTCCGGGTCGCCGCAGACCGTCCCGACCGCGTCCCATCCCTCGGCCCGCTCGGGGGGCCAGAGGGCGTCGAGGGCGGCGATGACTTCAGACAGACGGGGCACGGGGGAAAGGCTACCTGTCCGGGGTGGTCCGTCGCCCCTGGCCGCCGGACCTGTACGCCAGGACCGGCGGCCGGACACGAATCGTTACTTCACCGGGTCGGCGCGGGCACGTGCCGCGTCGGCTCGAGGCGCGTACCGCGTCGGCTCGGGGCCGGCTACTTCACCAGGTCCGCGCGGAGGTCGTCGAGGACCAGGCCGGCCGAGGTGACGCCGAGGCCCAGGTACCAGGTCTCGTCGGAGACGTCCTTGGCCCGGCCCTCCTTGACGGCCTTCAGGTTCTTCCACAGCGGGTTGGAGCGGGCGGTGTCGCGCTGGGTGGCCTTCGGGTCGCCGTAGACGCCGGTGAAGATCCAGTCGGCGTCCGCCTCGTCGATCCTCTCCGGGCTGATCTCGGCGGCGAGGTCGTTGATCTGCTGGTTCTTCGGACGCGGCAGACCGACGTCTTCGAGGATCGTGCCGATGAACGAGGCCTTGGCGTAGAGGCGGAGACGGTCGGGCAGGTAGCGGACCATCGAGACGGTCGGCTTGTCGGGGCCGATGTCCTCGCCGAGCTTCTTCGCCTTCTCCTCGTACGCGGCGAGCGCCGACTCGGCCTGCTCCGTGCGGTCCAGGGCCTGGGCGTTGAGGAGGTAGTTCTCCTTCCAGGTGAAGCCCGGGCGGATGGAGAACACCGTGGGGGCGATCTTCGACAGCTCGTCGTACTTGTCCGCGGCGCGGAGCTGGCTGCCGAGGATCAGGTCGGGCCGGAGGCCCGCGATGGCTTCGAGGTTGAGGCTGTTGATCGTGCCGACGCTCTTCGGCTCGCCCGCGCCCTTCTCCAGGTAGGAGGGGATGGCCGCGTCGCCCTCGCTGGGGGCGTAGCCGACCGGCTTCAGGCCCAGGGACACGACGTTGTCGAACTCGCCGACGTCCAGCACGACCACGCGCCGGGGCGCGGTCTTGATCTCGGTCTTTCCCATCGCGTGGGTGACCGTACGGGGGAACTCGCCGGCCTCGGCGTCGGTGCCGTACGCCGCGGTCTTCTTCGCCGCGTCCGCGAAGTCCTTGCCACCGGTGGCGACGGCGGCCTTCTTGCCGCCGCCCGCGTCGGTCTTCGCCGCGTCCCCGCCGTCACCGCCCCCGCAGGCCGACAGGGAGAGGGCGGCCGCCACAGCCAGGGCGACTGCGGCGGTACCGCGGGGTCGAAGGGACATCGCTTGCTCCAGATGGTCCGCGTACGTGCGTGGGCACGGGTTCTTGGTTGGTTAGGGCCGCCTAACCATAGACGCGGCCATCTTCACCAGCACACTCACCCCCGCCACCTCAGGAGAATCCGGGCATCACCACCCTTATGTGTGAAGTGAGGTGGCTGGTGTTGTTCGGCTGGAAGTGCGAAAACTAGTTTTCGTAGCCGGAGGTGACGAGTCCATGACTGCCTGTGCCATCGAGGGCGGATCCGCCGGGGCCGCCGCGACGGCGGAACCCGAAGCGGAACCCGGAACGGAACCCGACCCGAAAGAGTCCGGAGCGGGATCGGGCCTGAAGAAGTACGGAGCGGAACCGGGACCGGAGGGGCCCGGCGGCCCCGTGAGGTCCGCCGCGGCGGACGCTCCCGGCCTGCCCGGATTCCGCGCCGACGAGGCCGGTTCGGAAGCGTTGTCCGCCGCGGGCGGCAAGGCGATGCCGACCGGCGACGCGCCGCTTCCCGGCGGCTTCACGCTCACCGCGGACGGGGCCTACGCCGCCCGTCTCACCGCGGCTCCCGGCCCGCCGGGCGAGCGCGCCTGGTATCCGGAGCGGTGGACGCTGGACGGGCCGGAGCCGTACGCGGTGCCCCTCCCCCTCGATCAGCCCGAGGAGCCGGACGCCGAGGTGGCGCCGCTCGCCGACGGACGGGTGCTGATCCGGCGGCAGGTGGCGGACCGGCAGCAGTTCTCCCTGCTCTACCCGACGGGACCCGGGACCGGCGAACTCCTGCTGGGGGCGGTCGAGTCCGCGGAGATGACCCTGTTGCCGCCGTCGCCGGACGGGCGGTGCGTCTACGCCCTGTCGGCCGGCGACCACCACTCGTCGCTCTGGCTGGTGGCGGGCGGAGCGTTCGGGCCCGAGGAGGTCGCGCGGATTCCCGGGCGCTGTTCGGGCGGGGCCTGGCTGGACCGGGTGGGCCGGCTGCTGGCGCTGGACCGGCGGGCGCCGGGCGGCGGACCGGTCAAGGCGGTCGCCGTCGACCTCGGGCGGGGGGCCGAGGTGACGCCGCTGCTCCAGATCGCGCCGGGCAGCGACGACCGGCTGCTGCTCGCGGACGCCGACAGCGGGCTGCTGCTGATCCGCTCGGACGCCCCGGGACACGACCGGCTCGGCTGGGGGGTGCTGGGGAGCTGTCTGCCGGTCAGGTTCCCGGAGTGCCTGCGCCTCGCGGACGCGGCGGTGACGCCGTTCGCGGTGCAGCCGGGCCAGATGCTGATGCCGGAGAGCTGCGCGGTGGCGCTGCGGATCGACGGGGCCGCGGGCAGCTGGCTGGGGGTCTGGCGTCCGGCGGGACGCCGGCTGCACCAGTTCGCCGCCCCGCTGGGCTGGGCGCCGGGGGCCGGGTACTGGAGCCGGGACGGGGTGCTGCGTCTCCCTTACGCGAACGGGGCGACGTCCTGCGGCGTGGCGATGCTGAACGCGCCCAGGGACGTGGAACCCTTCTCCGAGACCGGCCGTCCGGGTGACGCGGAGGGCGGAACGCAACCGTCCGCCGCCGTCCCCGCTCCTGCTGTGTGTAAGCCCGTTCCGTTGGGGCAGGCGCCTCTGCACCGAGCCGCTCGATCTGATTAAGATCGGGCTCCTGGGCTACGCGGCCGTATCGGGCGGGTACCGACGGTGACCACGTCGGATGGCGGCGGCGGGGCTTGCGACACACGTAGGCGCGACACAGGTAAGCGATCACAACGGGGTGACTTCCCACATGTCCGAAGCACGGATCGACACGAACCAGCAGCGCCCGACGGGGGCGGACGAGGGGGCCGGGACCGGGGGTTCCGGGAAGCACCGAGGGGGTGCGTCGGCGGAGAACACGTCGGCGCAGCCGCACGGTCGCCACCGTCGGCCCGCCGACGAGGGGTCCAGGGCGGCCTGAGAGCCACTCGGCAGACGTACTTCAGCACGATGGGAGGGCCCGGACCGGCGCACAGCCGGTCCGGGCCCTCCCGTCTGCGACTCTCCCTCGCTACCGCCGCTTCAGTCCGAGGACTTCGGCGGCGGCGAAGGTCTCGTTCGGGGGCCGGTCCGCGTAGTACGGGGTGAGCAGACCGTCCAGCTCCGCGAAGGTGAAGGTCTCCTTCACCGCGTCGAACCGGGCGGCCACCCGGGGTCGTTCGACGACGGCGACCATCCCTCCGTGCACGACGAGCAGTTGCCCGTTGACCCCGGCCGCCGCCGGTGAGGCGAGATAGCCGACGAGCGGGGACACGTGCTCGGGTGCCAGGGGGTCGAGGGCGCCGTCCGCCGGTTCCTGGAAGCCCGCGAACACGTCCTCGGTCATCCGGGTACGGGCGCGCGGGCAGATGGCGTTGGCGGTGACGCCGTACTTGGCGAGGGCGAGCGCGGTGGAGGTGGTGAGGCCGACGATGCCGCCCTTGGCTGCCGCGTAGTTGGGCTGGCCGGCCGAGCCCGCGAGGAACGCCTCCGAGGAGGTGTTGACGATCCGCCCGTAGACCGGCCCGCCGGTCTCCTTGGAGCGGGCGCGCCAGTGGGCGGCGGCGAAGTGCGTGGTGTTGAAGTGACCCTTGAGGTGGACGCGGATCACCGAGTCCCATTCCTCCTCGGTCATCGAGAAGATCATCCGGTCGCGCAGGATGCCCGCGTTGTTGACCAGGATGTCGAGCCTGCCGTAGGTGGTGGTCGCCACGTCGACCAGTGCGCCGGCCTGTTCGTGGTCGGAGACGTCGCCGAGGTGGGCGACGGCCCGTCCGCCGGCCGCGCGGATCTCGGCGGCGACCTCCTCGGCGGGGGCGGCGGACGCCGCACCGGAGCCGTCGCGCCCGGGCTGCCCGTAGTCGTTGACGACGACGGCCGCGCCGAGGCGGGCCAGTTCGAGGGCTTCGGCCCGGCCGAGGCCGCGGCCCGCGCCGGTGACGATCGCGGACAGTCCGTCCAGCGGAAGGGGAAGTGACATGGGATTCCTCAACGTCGTTGGCCGGCCGCCGGGTTCAGAGTTCGATGCAGGTACGCAGCGACTCGCCCGTGCGCATCTGGTCCAGGGCGTCGTTGACCCCGTCCAGCCGGACCCGGTGGGTGATCATGGACTCCAGATCGATGCGGCCCGCCCGCCAGAGCGCGATGGCCCGGTCGAAGGAGCGCAGGACGTCCCCGCCGCCGTACATGGAGGGCAGGATGCGCTTCTCGTCGAAGAACAGCTCGAACATGTTGACCTGGAAGTTGTCGTCCATGGCCCCGGCCCCGACGACGCACAGGGTGCCGCCGCGGCGGGTGTTCTCGTAGGCGGTGCGGGCGGTGGCGGACTTGCCGACGACCTCGAAGACGTAGTCGAAGCCCTCGCCGCCGGTGATCCGCTGCTTGGCGTCGGCCAGCCCGTCGGGGGCGACGGCCTCCGTCGCGCCGAAGCGGAGGGCGGCCTCGCGGCGGGAGGCGACCGGGTCGACGGCGATGATCTGGGCCGCGCCCTGGACGCGCGCGCCCTGGATCGTGGAGATGCCGACGCCGCCGCAGCCGATCACCGCGACCGACGAACCTGCCTCCACCTTCGCCGTGTTGATCGCCGCGCCGAGTCCGGTGGTGACTCCGCAGCCGATCAGGGCGGCGATCTCGAACGGCACGTCGTCGGGGATCGGCACCGCGGAGCCCGCGCCGACGACGACCTCCTCGGTGAAGGTGCCGGTGCCCGCGAAGCCGAAGACGTCGCCGCCGGGGCGCCTGAAGTTCGGGGTGCTCGCGTTCATGAAACCGGCGAGGCACAGCTGGGTCTGGCCGCGTTTGCAGGACGGGCACTCCCCGCAGGCGGGCAGCCAGCAGACGAGGACCCGGTCGCCGGCGCTCAGCCCGGTCACCCCGTCGCCTACGTCGATGACCTCGCCCGCGCCCTCGTGGCCGGGGATGAAGGGGGCCGGCTGCGGGAGGACGCCGCTCATCGCGGAGACGTCCGAGTGACAGAGGCCGGTGGCGCGGATGCGGAGCTTGACCTTTCCCGGGCCAAAGCCCACCGCCTCGACGTCGTCGAGGACTTCGAGCTTCTCCTGGCCCGTCTCGTGCAGTACGGCTGCGCGCATGGGTACGGCTCCCCTCACATCGTCATCTACATCAGGGTTCTGCTGTGCTCAGGCGTGTTGCTGAGGCGTATCGCTCAGGCGTGTTGTTCAGGCGTGTTGCTCAGGCGTGTTCGACGACCGTGTCGGCGAGGACCGGCGCGTCGTCCCGTTCGGCGGCGGCGACCGTCACCTGGACGCGGCCGTCCCCGGTCCACATCCGGATCCGGAGGGTCTCGCCGGGGAAGACCACGCCGGTGAAACGGGTGCGGTAGGCGGTGATCCGGGAGACGTCACCGTCCAGCAGGGTGTCGGCGACGGCCTTCAGCGTCATGCCGTACGTGCACAGCCCGTGCAGGATCGGCCGGTCGAAGCCGGCCAGCTTCGCGAAGGCCGGGTCGGCGTGGAGCGGGTTCCAGTCCCCCGAGAGGCGGTAGAGCAGCGCCTGGTCCTCGCGGACGGCCCGCTCCACCGTGCGGTCGGGGGTCCGCTCCGGCGGGGCGAGGCGGTCGGAGGGGCCGCGTTCGCCGCCGAAGCCGCCCTCGCCCCGTACGAAGATCTGGGCGTCGTTGGTCCACAGCGGACCGTCGCCGTCGCTCGCCTCGGTACGCAGCACGATGACGGCGGCCTTGCCCTTGTCGTACACCGCCGCGACCTTCGAGGTCTGCACGGCGTTGCCGGTCACCGGGATCGGACGGTGGACGCGCAACGCCTGTCCGCCGTGCAGGACCGCGGCGAGGTCCACGTCGATCCCCTGCGCCCCCATACCGCCGAAGGCGGCCGTGCCCGCGCCCGCGACGGTGGCGAAGCTCGGCAGCACCTGGAGCCGGGACTCCAGGGTGTAGCGCAGCTCGTCGGGGTCGGTGGCGGGGCTGCCCGCGCCGAGACCGAGGTGGTAGAGCTGGACGTCCTTGTGGTCCCAGCCGATCTCGGCTCGGCGGGGTTCGGCGGCGAGTGCCGCCCGGGCATCAATGGGCATGACGGAGCAGCTCCTTGATGGTCCTGGGTGATCCTGGTGGTCCTGGGCAATGCTTGGTGGCGCGAAGACCTCGGCGCGGCCGTCCGCACCGCCGGCCGCACCGAGGTCGTGCGGTGACCGGCAGAGCACGCCGTTCTAGAACGCGTTCTAGCCGGTGGCCCATGTATAACGCAGGCCACGGCAGTTGGGAAGACTGCTGACACCGCGTCAGGTCGGTGAGATGGCGCCGGATCGATGTCGTGGCGCCCGGTGTCACCCCGCGCGCGGGGCCTCGACCGGAAAGTCCCCCGGCGGGCGGGGCCTGCGATGGTTCGGCAGCCAGATCAGCATCACGATCACCCCGGCCAGCAGGACCCCGGTCGCGGTGCGGAAGGCCAGCGCGTATCCGGCGGTGACCTCGGCCGCCTCGCCGGAACCCCCGGTGCGCGCGGCGGCGACCGTGGAGAGCACCGAGAGGCCCAGCGCGCCGCCCATGGTGCGGGAGGTGTTGACCAGGCCGGAGACGAGTCCGGCGTCCTCCGGCTCCGCGCCGGAGATGGCGAGGGTGGCGAGCGGGGTGGAGGCGAGGCCGGCTCCGGCCATCATCAGGACGCCGGGCAGACAGATCGCGGTGAGGTAGGAGCCCTCCACGCCCATCGTGGACTGCCAGCCGAAGCCCGCGGCGGTGATGAGGACCCCGGCCACGGCGAGGCTCTTCGCCCCGGCGCGCGCCATGAGCCGGGGGGCCAGCTTGGAGCCGATGATGACGGCGGCCGAGGTCGGCATCAGCGCGAGACCGGCCTGCAACGGCGTGTAACCCAGGACGTTCTGGGCGTACACGGTCATGAAGTACCACATGGAGAAGGTGGCCGATCCCATGAGCAGCATCGACACGTTGGCCGAGGACACCGCCCGTACGGAGAACACGCGCAGCGGGATCAGCGGCACCGCGGTCCGCACCTCGACCAGCACGAAGGCGGCCAGCAGCCCGACCCCGGAGAGCAGCGGCACGAGGGAGGCGGCGGCCGTCCAGCCCTCGACCTCGGTCTGGACGATGCCGTACGCGACGGCGGCGAGGCCCGCGGTGACGAGGACCGCGCCCAGGAAGTCGATGCGGCGGCGGTCGCCCGCGCGGCCCTCGGTGATCCGCAGGGCGGCGGCGATCAGGACGAGTCCGCCGATGGGCACGTTGACCAGGAGGACCCAGCGCCAGGAGAGGGCGTCGGTGAGGACCCCGCCGATGAGCCCGCCGGCCGCGCCGCCGCCGGCGCCGACCGCCATCCACGTACCGATCGCCTTCGTCCGGGCCGGCCCTTCGGGCACCGCCGCGGTGAGGATGGTGAGAGTGGCGGGGGCCAGGACGGCGGCCCCGAGGCCCTGTGCGGCCCGGGCGGCGAGCAGCTGCCAGCCCTCCTGGGCGAGGCCGCCCGCGAGCGAGGCGGCGGTGAAGACGCCGAGCCCGACGAGGAACATCAGCTTGCGCCCGTAGATGTCGGCGGCCCGCCCGCCCAGGAGCATGAACCCGGCGAACGCGATCGAGTAGGCGTTGACGACCCACTGGAGGCCCCCCGGGCTCAGCCCGAGGTCGGCCCGCATGGAGGGCAGGGCCACGTTGACCACGGAGACGTCGAGGACGACGAGGAACTGGCCGGTGCAGGCGGCGAGCACGACGGCCCAGGTCCTGGGTGGTATTCGGGAGGTGGTCGACGGGGCGGCGGCGGGCGCGGAGACGTCAGGCATGAACGTCATGGTCGCAGGCGGCAGATGGCCCGTACATCAGGTATCGGCAGCCGTCCCCCGGACCGCCGACCGCCGGACACCGATCGTCGGCGCGGGCACATCCCCCATATCCCCCGTATCACCGCATACAGCCCTCATAGTGGTGGGTTATGAGTACGGAGAACGCTGACGTGTCCCCCGGCCGGTCACCCTCCGGCCCCGCGGATTCCGGTGCGGGTCCCGGGACGGACTCCTCGCCGGACCGGGTGGTGGTGACGATCGGGGTGCTGGGCGTCGTCGGGATCGTCCTGTGGGCGGCCCTCGGCAAGGACACCTTCCAGAGCGCGTCGGACGCTGCCCTCCCCTGGGTGCTCGACAACTTCGCATGGCTCTTCGTCATCGCCGCCGACGTCTTCCTGGTGCTGTGCCTCATCATCGCCTTCAGCCGCTTCGGCCGGATCCGGCTCAGCCGGGACGACTCCCCGCCGGAGTTCTCGAACTTCCCGTGGATCGCGATGATGTTCAGCGCCGGCATGGGCATCGGGCTGATCTTCTACGGCGTCGGGGAGCCCGTCGCGCACTATCTGAGCCCGCCGCCCTCCAGCGGGGCCGAGCCGCAGACGACGGGCGCCGCGAGCGCGGCCATGGAGTACTCCTTCTTCCACTGGACCCTCACTCCGTGGGCCATCTACGGGATCGTGGGCCTGGCGCTGGGCTACGCGAGCTTCCGCAAGGGCCGGGGCAACCGGTTGAGCGCCGTGTTCGTGCCCCTCATCGGCGAACGCAGGGCGAACGGCGTCCTCGGCAAGCTCCTGGATCTGCTCGCCGTCTTCGCGACGGTCTTCGGCACGGCGACGAGCCTGGGACTCGGCGCTCTGCAGATCGCCATCGGGCTCGATCTGACGGCGGGCCTCGAGCAGAGCAAGGGCGTCGAGCTGGTGGTCATCGCCGTGCTCGGCGCGGCTTTCGTGGTCTCCGCCTTCACCGGTCTGCACGGCGGGGTGAAATGGCTCAGCTCGATCAACCTCGTCATCGCCGCGGCCCTCATGGTCTTCGTCTTCGTCGCGGGTCCGACCGTCTACCTCCTGGATGTGCTGCCGTCCTCGGTCGGCGGCTATCTGAACCACCTCCTCCCCATGGCCTCGCGCACCGGTGCCTTCGGCGGTCAGAGCTGGCTGGGCACCTGGACGATCTTCTACTGGGCCTGGTGGCTGTCCTGGGCGCCCTTCGTCGGTACCTTCATCGCGCGCATCTCCAAGGGCCGCACGATCCGCGAGTTCCTCCTCGCCGTGCTGCTCGTACCGAGCGGGGCGACCGCCCTGTGGTTCGTGGTGCTCGGCGGGACCGGTATCCGCCTCGCCGAGACAGGCGTCGTCGACATGGCCGAGAGGGCGAAGGAGGGGACGGAGGCGACCCTGTTCGCGATGCTCGACGCCCTGCCGGTCAGCACGGTGACGGCTTGGGCCGCGATGATCCTGATCATGATGTACTTCGTCACCAGCGCGGACTCCGCCTCCCTGGTCATGGGTTCGCTGACCAGCAAGGGAGCCCTGCACCCGCGACGCTGGCTCGTCGTCACCTGGGGCCTCCTCATGGCGGCGGTCGCGGCGGCCCTGTTGGTCGCCGGCGGCCTGGAGTCCCTCCAGAGCGCGACGATCCTGGTGGCCCTGCCCTTCGTCGTGGTGATGCTCTTCCTGTGCTGGTCCCTGCTGCGGGAGCTGCGCACCGATCCGGCCGGCGGGCCCAAGCGCAGCGAGGGCCTGCACGGTATGCGCGACGCGGTGCGGGTCATGGTCGGTGAGGAGCTGAGCAACCAGCCGCCCGCCCGCCACCGCCATCTGCGTCGCGCGGCCTCGGCCCGCAGGGCGACGACCGAGGACGACCGGGACGGTGAGGGGGGCGAGACGGGCGGAGCCTCCGGGCGGGAGAGCTGACGCGCGGACGGGTGAGCCGACGCACGGACGCGAGAGCCAACGCGCGGACGCGCGAACCGACGCGCGGACGCGAGAGCCGACGCTCACCGTGGCGCGGCGCCGGGGGATCGATGCCCCCGCACCGGGGCCCGGTTTTAACCGCGCCGCAGCAGCGTGACCACCGCCGCTCCGCCGAGGCCGATGTTGTGGGCGAGGGCGGTCCGCGCTCCTGGCACCTGGCGGGCGCCGGCCTCGCCGCGCAGTTGCCAGGTCAGCTCGGCGGCCTGGGCGATGCCGGTGGCGCCCAGCGGGTGGCCCTTGGAGATCAGCCCGCCGGACGGGTTCACCACCCACCGCCCGCCGTAGGTGGTCGCCCCGGACTCGACGAGCTTGCCGGACTCCCCCTCGCCGCACAGGCCCAGCGCCTCGTAGGTGAGGAGTTCGTTGACGGAGAAGCAGTCGTGCAGCTCGATGACGTCGAGATCGTCCGGGCCGAGGCCGGAGGCCGTGTAGACCTGCTGGGCGGCGGCCCGGGACATCGGGGCTCCGACCGCGTCGATGCAGCTGCCGGAGGCGAAGGAGGCCTCGGTGTCGGTGGCCATGGCCTGGGCCGCGATCTCCACCGCCCGCTCCCCGAGACCGTGCCGTTCGACGAACCGCTCGGAGACGACGACGGCCGCCGCCGCCCCGTCGGAGGTGGGCGAGCACTGGAGTCTGGTGAGGGGGCGGTGGACGGTGCGGGCGGCGAGGATCTCCTCGACCATGTACGGGTCCTGGAACTGGGCGTACGGGTTGTTCACCGAGTGCCGGTGGTTCTTGGCCCCGACCGCCGCGAGCTGCGCGGGCGTCGTCCCGTACCGCTCCATGTGCTCGCGGGCCGCGTTGCCGAAGATCTGGGCGGTGGGCGGGGACGTCTCGAAGCCGTGGGCGGCGGCCATGATCGCGTAGTGCCGGGCGACCGGCGAGGTCGCGAAGTCGCCGCCGCCGTCCGCGCCGCTGCCCAGCGAGCCGCGGGCCATCTTCTCGAAGCCGACGGCGAGGACGCAGTCGCTGCCGCCGCCCTCGACGAACTGCCGGGCCAGCATCAGGGCGGTGGAGCCGGTGGCGCAGTTGTTGTTGACGTTGTAGACGGGGACACCGGTCAGCCCCAGTTCGTAGACGGCCCGCTGTCCGGCGGTGGAGGCCTGGAAGCAGTAGCCGACGGGGACCTGTTCGACCTGGTCGTAGCGGACGCCCGCGTCGTCGAGGGCGGCGGTGCCCGCCTCGCGGACCATGTCCCAGTACTGCCAGTCGCGGGTCTCGGGCTTCTCGAACCTCGTCATGCCGACGCCGACGATGTAGGCCTTCATGGTGCGACTCCTTCTTGTCCGGTGCGGTCGGTCCCGGGGGCCCCGTTGTGTGCGGTCGGTCCCGGGGGACGTCGTGTGCGGTCAGTCCCGGGGGAGGCCGAGGATCCGTTCGGCGACGACGTTGAGCTGGATCTGGGTGGTGCCGCCCGCGATGGTCAGGCAGCGGGACATCAGGAAGCCGTGGAGGGCCCGCTCGCCCGCCGCCGGTTCGTCCACCGCCCCGTCCGGGCCGAGGAGTTCGAGGGTGAGTTCGGCGACCTTCTGCTGGTGGAGGGTCTGGACGAGTTTGCGGACCGAGGCCCCGGCGCCCGGTTCGCGGCCGGAGACCTGCTGGAGCGTGGTGCGCAGTCGGACGCAGGCGAGCGCGTGGGCCTCGGCGGCGAGCGCGCCGATCCGGGTGCGGGTGGCCCCGTCCAGCCCGGCCGAACTCGCGATCAGGGATTCGAGTCCGCTGTCGAAGGTCATCTGATCGGCCATGTGGACGCGTTCGTTGCCCAGGGTGTCGCGGGCGACCCGCCAGCCGCCGCCGACCTCGCCGACGACGGCGTCGGCGGGCAGCAGGACGTCGTCGAAGTACACCTCGTTGAAGAGTGCCTCGCCGGTGATCTCCTTGAGCGGGCGGATGTCGATGCCTTCGGCGTTCTTCATGTCGATGAGGAAGTAGGTGAGGCCGCGGTGCTTGGGGGCGTCCGGGTCGGTGCGGGCCAGCAGGATGCCGTGGTCGGCGGTGCGGGCGGCGCTCGTCCAGACCTTCTGCCCGGTGATCCGCCACCCCTCGTCGGTCCGCACCGCGCGGGTGCGCAGCGCGGCGAGGTCGGATCCGGCTTCGGGTTCCGAGAAGAGCTGGCACCACTGGAGGTCGCCGCGCAGGGTGGCCGGCAGATAGCGCTTGCGCTGTTCCTCGGTTCCGTACGCGATGAGGGACGGCACCACCCAGGTGGCGATGGACAGGTCGCTGAGGCGGATGCCCTGTTCCCTCGACTCCTGCTGGATCGCCAGTTGCTGTACGGGGCCGGCGTCCAGTCCGTACGGGGCGGGGAGGTGCGGGGCGGCGTAGCCGGTGGCGGCGAGGGCGCGGCGGGCTTCGGCCGGTGCCAGGCCCCGGGCGGCGGCGAGGTGGGGGCGGGCCTCGACGCGGTTGCCGGCGGCCTCGGCGGGCAGTTCCAGGGCGAGTTCGCGGCGGGCTCCGGCCTCGGCGAGGCGGGCGGCGCGCAGCCGGTGCGGGTCGGCGGCGCCGAGGAGCTGACGGGCGAGGACGGCCCGGCGCAGCTGGAGGTGGGCGTCGTGCTCCCAGGTGAAGCCGATGCCGCCGAGGATCTGGATGGTGTCCTTGGCGCAGGTGTACGCGGCCTCGGGCGCGGTGGCGGCGGCGAGCGCGGCGGTGAGCCGCCGCGCCCCGGGCCCCGTGCCGTCGCATCGGGTGGGTGCGCCGCCGCCGGAACCCGCAGCCCCGGCCTGGCCGGTCGCTGACCGGGCGGCCTCGTCGGCGGCACCGGCACATTCGTCGGCGGCGCGGGCGGCCTCGTCGGCGGCGCGGGCGCATTCGTCGGCGGCGCGGGCCGCGTCCCAGGTGAGGGCGCGGGCCTGTTCGAGGCGGACGAGCATGTCGGCGCAGAGGTGCTTGACCGCCTGGAACGCCCCGATGGGTCGCCCGAACTGCTCGCGTACGGTGGCGTGTCCGACGGCGGTGTCCAGGCTCCGGGCGGCACTCCCGCAGGCGTCGGCGGCGAGGAGGACGGCGGCCAGGTCGCGGACGAGCGCGGAGTCCAGGGGCAGTACGTGGTGGGCCGGTACGGGGACGGCGTCGGCGCGCACCTCGGCGGTGGGCCGGGTCGGGTCGACGCTGCGGTGCGGGCGCACGGCGATCCCCTCGGCCCCGGCGTCGACGAGGAACCAGCGCTCGCCGTCGGGCGTGGCGGCGGGCAGCAGGAGCAGGTCGGCCGCCTCGGCGGTCAGGACGGGCGGGGCGGTGCCGTCGAGCCGGTGGCCGCCCTCGGCGGGGATGGCGGTGAGGGTGCCGGGCGCGAGGGCGAGGGCCGCGGTGCGGTCCCCCGCGGCGAGCTCCCGCAGGGGTCCGCCCAGCTCCTCGGCCCCGGCGGCCACCGCGTGGCGCAGCACGGTGGAGGTGAGCACGGTCGCGAGGTAGGGGCCGGGCAGCGAGGCGTACGCGGCCTCCTCCAGGACGACGGCGAGGTCGAGGAGGCCCCCGCCGCCACCTCCGTACGCCTCGGGCAGATGGATGCCGGTGAGCCCCTGCGCGGCGAGCCCCGCCCAGTGGGCCGGGCGTACGCCGGGGGCGGCCGGGCTCCCCGCTTCAAGGATTCTGCGCACCTCGCCGGGTGGTGCGGCACGGGCCAGCCATCCCCGCACGGAGTGGGCCAGCGCGCGGTGCTCGTCGGTGATCCCGATGCCGGTGCCGATGCGTGTGCCTGTGCCTGTGCCGATGCCCATGCGAGTCCTCGCCGGTCGGGGGCCGTTGGGACGGCGCAAGAGTAGAACACGTTTCAATCTGACGGAAGGTCAGGAGACCGGTGGATCCGGGCCGGAATAGGGCACGGCCGGGAAGTGTTCACCATGCACACACTTGGGGGGAGCCCGGGTGGTCGACGCTGCCCGGAGGCCCCACGTATGCGACGGACGAAACCGATGCGGACCAAACAGATACGGCGCACCGGGGAGCTGTCCGAGCCGCGCGGAGCGCGCTCCGGGCCCATCGTGCCCGTCCTCGCCTTCGCCGGCATCACCGTCGCGGTCATGCAGACCCTGCTCGTCCCGGTCATCAAGGACCTGCCGGTCCTCCTGGACACCGACCCGGCCAACGCCACCTGGGTGATGACCGCCACCCTGCTCGCGGGCGCCGTATCGACCCCGATCACGGGGCGGCTCGGCGACCTCTACGGCAAGCGGCGGATGCTGCTCGCCTCCCTCGCCGTCATGGTCGTCGGCTCGCTGATCTGCGCCTCCACCGGCGATCTGATCGTGATGATCACCGGTCGCGCGCTCCAGGGCTTCGCCATGGGCGCCATCCCGCTCGGCATCGGCATCATGCGCGACGAGCTGCCGCGCGAGAGGCTCGGCTCGGCGATGGCCCTGATGAGCTCCTCGATCGGGGTGGGCGGCGGGCTCGCGCTGCCCGCCGCCGCCCTGGTCGCCCAGTACGCCGACTGGCACGCGCTGTTCCTCGGCTCGGCCGGGCTCGGACTACTCGCGATGGCGCTCACGTACGCGCTCGTCCCCGAGCCGCCCCTGCGCGCGCCCGGTACCTTCGACGTGATCGGCGCCCTCGGGCTCTCGCTCGGCCTGGTCCTGCTCCTCCTGCCGGTCACCAAGGGCAGCGACTGGGGCTGGACCTCGGCCCCGACCCTCGGGCTGCTCGCCGCGTCCGTCGCCACGCTGGTGCTGTGGGGCCTGTTCGAACTCCGCACCCCGGCGCCGCTCGTCGATCTGCGCACCACCGCCCGCCGCGAGGTCCTCCTCACCAACCTCGCCTCGATCATGGTCGGGGTCGCCTTCTACGCGGTCTCCCTGGTCCTGCCGCAACTGCTCCAGCTGCCCACGTCCACCGGGTACGGCCTCGGCCAGTCCATGGTGGTCGCCGGGCTCTGCGTGGCCCCGCTCGGCGTGACGATGATGTTCGTCGCCCCGCTCTACGCCCGGATCTCGGCCCGCCGCGGCCCCAAGGCCACGCTGATGCTCGGCATGCTGGTCATCGCGGTCGGTTACGGGGCCGGCCTCGGGCTGCTCTCCGCCGCCTGGCAGACCGTGCTGATCGCGGTGGTGCTCGGCGCCGGCATCGGCCTCGCGTACTCCTCGCTGCCCGCTTTGATCATCGGGGCCGTCGACCCGTCGGAGACCGGCGCGGCCAACGGCCTCAACACCCTGATGCGGTCCATCGGCACCTCGGTGTCGAGCGCCGTCATCGGCATGGTGCTGGCCAACACCTCCGTGACGATGGGCTCGGTCCAGGTGCCGTCCATGGAGGGCTTCCGGATCTCGTTCCTGATCGCCACGGGGGCGGTGCTGATCGGCCTGGTCCTGGCGGCTTTCCTGCCCTCGCAGCGGCCCTCCGCCCACCCGGTGCTCCTGGCGAGCAGCGCGGACGACGCGCGGGACGCGCAGACCGCGCGAGCCGCCCGGTCCGGGGCCGGGCGTGGTCAGCGCACCGGAGTATCGAACCGCGGCACCGTCGTGAGCAGCCGGGACACCTCCGACCCCGGCAGGAGCTCCTGAGGCTCGGCCGCGCGGGAGAACAGCCGGGCGGGGCGGGCGCCCTGGACGTGGGCCCGCTCCCCGTCGACGCGGAGCCAGGAGCCCTCGCGCAGCCCGAGCACGGGTACGTCGTTCTCCTCCAGGAACTCGGTGAGCCGCTCCTCACGGGTCTCGCCCTTGTGGGTGCTGGCCGGGTCCGGGTCCAGATAGTGCGGGTTGATCTGGAAGGGGACCAGGCCCAGCGTCTCGAAGGAGGGCGGCTGCACGATGGGCATGTCGTTGGACGTGCGCAGGGTCGGGGCGGCCATGTTGGTCCCGGCGCTCGCACCCATGTAGGGCAGCCCGCCCCGTACCGCGTCGCGCACGGCCTCGCGCAGACCGGTGCGGTAGAGGGCGGCGAGCAGCCGGAAGGAGTTGCCGCCGCCGATGAACACGGCTTCGGAGGCGGTGAGTTCGGCGACCGGGTCGGGGTTCTCGTGGACGCCCCGCACAGTGATGCCGGACGGCTCCAGGGCCTCGCGGACCCGGGTGGTGTACGCGGTGTGATCGGCGAGCGCGTACGGGACGAAGGCGAGTCGCGCGTTCGCGGGGAGGAACGCGGTGACGGTGTCCAGGGCGTGTTCCAGGTAACCGCAGCCGTACTGGGTGGAGTTGGAGAGCAGCAGCAGATTCACGGGGTTCCTCGGGTACGTGGGGTACATCGGGCACATCGGATCGGTCAGGTGGTGCGGGGCCGCCGGGCGCGGGGCTTCGGCCGTTGCGGCGGGTGGGTGAGGCGCTGCTCCAGCAGCTGGGCCGCGTGGCGCAGCGCGTCGAGCCGGTCCTCGGGCGCCCCCCGGAACCGGTCCTCCCCGCCGCCGAGGCTGAGACTTCCGTACGGCTCGCGCCCCAGGAACACCGGTACGGCGACGGTGGCGATCCCGGTGTCGTACTCGCCGACCGTCCAGGCGTAGCCCTGGGCCCGGATCTTGATGAACTCCCGTTCCAGCAGGTCCGGTTCGGTGACGGTGCGGTCCGTGAAGCGGGCCATGGGGCGGCCCCGGAAGAGCCGGTGGCGCTGTTCGTCGGGCAGATAGGCGTAGTACGACTTGCTGGTCGCCCCCGCGTGCGCCGGGTAGAGCTCGCCGACCAGCGGGTAGTAGCGCAGCGGTCCGGTCTCGCCCTCCTCGGCGGCCACGCAGCGCATGTGGAAGCTGTCCGGAAGGCAGAACAGGACCGTGTCGCCGGTCGTCCGGCGCAGCTCCTCCAGGACCGGGCCTGCCAGCAGCTCCAGCGAGCCCGAGCGCTCCCAGAGCCGGCCGAGCCGCAGCACGGCGGGGCCGATGCGGTAGCGGCGGGTGGCCGGGTCGGAGACCAGGAAGCCCCGGCCCGCCAGGGTGGCGAGCAGCCGCTGGGCGGCGGAGGTGTCCCAGCCGAACTCCTCGGCGACCTCGGTGACGCCCCAGTCGGGCCGGGTGCGCTCGAAGGCGAGCAGCACCAGGAGCGCCCGGTCGACGGTCTGCAGCGCCCCGGCGGGCGTACGCCGGTCGAGATCGAATTCGGCCATCGTCATCTCACCATTCAGACCAGAATTGCATATAGCGGGAAACAGTTGCGCTCAACGCTATCCGATCCCGAATGTTGCCTCAGCACCCCGCCCCGCGCTCTCCCCCGTCGAGCGCCGGGCGGGTGTCAGGATCAGGAGAAAAGCCCCCATGTTGAAGTACGTACTGGACATCGTCGAGCTGCTGGACGATCCCCAGGTCACTGGCAAGTCGGTCGTCGGGTACCTCGACGCCGCAGCGGGGGCCGAGGGATCGTCCGCTCAGGTCACCACCGTCATGGGCGACCAGGGCTCGACGGACTTCGTGCTCGTCCGCATCCCCGGTTCCCGCGGCCGGACGGCGGGCGGCAGCGCCCGCACCCTCGGTGTGGTGGGCCGGCTCGGCGGTATCGGCGCCCGGCCCGAGGTGACCGGTCTGGTCTCCGACGCCGACGGCGCGGCCGCGGCCATCACCGCGGCCGCCAAGCTGCTCGACATGCGCCGTCGCGGCGATGTGCTGCCCGGCGACGTGATCGTCGCCACGCACATCTGCCCGAACGCGCCGACCGAGCCGCACGACCCGGTGCCGTTCATGGGCTCGCCCGTGGACATCGCCACGATGAACCGGCACGAGGTGACCGCCGACATGGAGGCCGTGCTCTCCATCGACACCACCAAGGGCAACCGGATCATCAACCACAAGGGCCTGGCCCTGTCGCCCACCGTCAAGGAGGGCTGGGTGCTCCGGGTCAGCGAGCAGCTCGGCGAGCTGCTGGCCGTGGTGACCGGTGAGCCGTTGGTCACTTACCCGGTGACCACCCAGGACATCACGCCGTACGGTAACGGTGCACACCACATCAATTCGATCCTCCAGCCCGCCACCGCGACCGCCGCTCCGGTCGTCGGTCTCGCGGTCACCTCGGCCGCCGCGGTACCGGGCTGCCAGACGGGCGCGAGTCACGAGAGCGACATCGCGTCCGCCGCCCGCTACGCCGTGGAGGTCGCCAAGGGCTTCGGCGCCGGGCAGCTGGACTTCCACGACGCGGTGGAGTTCGACAACCTCGTCCACCGCTACGGGTCGCTGGCTCACCTCCAGACCCTCGGCCGCACCACCCAGGAGTCCTGATGGCATCCGCCGACCGGGCCGACGCCACGGCCCCCGAAGCCAAGAGCATCGGCAGCGACGACTACTCCCTCTCGCGGGTCCCGCGCGACAAGCGCTTCGGCTTCTGGTCCATGCTCCTGCAGTGGCTGGCCCAGTCCGGCTCGATCTCCCAGTTCACACTGGGCGCCACCATCGGCGTCGGCATGACCTTCGGCGACGCCTTCCTCGCCTTCACGCTCGGCGCGGTGATCCTGGAGATCGTGATCTTCGCGATCGGTCTGGCCGGCATGCGCGAGGGCCTGGCGACCCCGATGCTCACCCGCTGGACGGGCTTCGGCCGCAACGGTTCGGCACTGGTCAGCTTCGTCATCGCGGTCAGCCTGGTCGGCTGGTTCGGCGTCCAGAACACGATCTTCGGCAACAGCGTCTCGGCGCTCGTCGGCGGACCGTCCTGGATGTGGTGCGTGATCGCGGGCATCGCCATCACGGGCCTGGTGATCTTCGGCTTCACATACATGGCCCTCTTCGCCAAGATCGTCACCCCGCTGTTCTTCGGCATGGTCGCCTGGTCGATCATCACGACCCTCAACGACCACTCGATCAGTGAGCTGATCAGCTCGCCGCCGCCCGGCGAGGCGATCCCGCTGGCCGTCGCCGCCACCGCCATCGCGGGCGGTTACATGACCGGCGCCATCGTCTCCCCGGAGATGACCCGCTACAACAAGAAGGGCTCGCACGTCTTCGTGCAGAGCGCCTCCTCGATGATCCTCTCCGAGTACATCGTCGGCATGGTCGGTGTGCTGCTCGGCCACCTGGTGAAGTCGAGCGACGTCTCCCACATCGTGCTCTCCACCTCGGGCGCCTTCGGTGTGATGGTGGTCCTGATGTCCACCGCGAAGATCAACGACTGGAACCTGTACGGATCCTCGCTCGGCGTCGTCAACTTCTTCCAGGTCGTCTTCCGCAAGCGGCTGCACCGCGGCGTGGTCACCGTCGTCCTCGGCATCGCCGGCACGCTCCTGTCCGCGGTCGGCATCATGACCCACTTCACGGAGTTCCTCTCCCTGCTGGGCGTGATGATCCCGCCGATCGGCGGCATCATCGTCGCCGAGTACTGGGTCGTGAAGCGGATGCGCAAGCCGCTGGACGACACCCGTGAGGCGCAGACCCTGCCGCTGACCTCGCCCACCTGGGTACCGATGTCCCTGGTCATCTGGGTCGTGGCGTTCTGTGTCGGCAAGTTCTACGACGGCGGCATACCGGCCCTCAACTCGCTGGCCACCGCCTTCCTGCTGTACTGCGCCCTCGGCCTGCTGGGCTGGGTCAAGCCGTACGGCACCTCCACCCTGGACGACGAGGACAGCGGCACCCCCGCCCCCGCCGCCCGCGCGACCACTCCGGCAGGAGCAGCATGAGCCTCACCCCCGCCTCCGAGCAGGCCCAGACCGAGGTCGTGGACCTCTGCGCCGAACTGATCCGGTTCGACACCTCCAACCCGACCAGCGACGAGCGCGCCGCCGCCGACTGGGTGGTGGACCGCCTCGCCGAGGTGGGCATCGTCTCCGAGCTGGTCGAGTCGGCCCCGGGCCGGGCCAGCGCCATCGCCAGGATCCCCGGGAGCGACCCCACCCGGGGAGCCCTGCTGGTCCACGGCCACCTGGACGTCGTCCCCGCCGACGCCTCCGAGTGGCAGGTCCCGCCGTTCTCGGGCGAGATCCGCGACGGCTACCTCTGGGGCCGGGGCGCGATCGACATGAAGGACACGGTGGCGGTCATGCTCGCCACCGCCCGGCACTTCGCCCGCACCGGCACGAAGCCGGCCCGCGACGTGGTGCTCGCCTTCCTCGCCGACGAGGAGGCCGGCGGCAGGTTCGGCGCCCACTGGCTCGTCGAACACCGGCCCGACCTCTTCTCGGGGGTCACCGAGGCGATCGGCGAGGGTGGCGGCTTCTCCTTCGCCCTCGACGACACGCGCCGGCTGTACCCGATCGAGAACGCCCAGCGCGGCATGGCCTGGATGGAGCTCACCGCCAACGGCCGGGCCGGCCACGGCTCGTCGCCCAACGACGAGAACGCGGTCACCGACCTCGCCGAGTCCCTCACCCGGATCGGCCGCGAGACCTTCCCGGTCCGGCTGATCGAACCGGTCCGCGCCCTGCTGGAGGAGGCCGCCCGCCTCTACGGCGTGGAGTTCGACGAGAACGACATCGAGGCGAGCCTGGCCAGGCTGGGCCCGGTCGCGGACTTCATGCAGGTGGTGCTCCGCAACTCGGCGAACCCCACCATGTTCACCGCCGGCTACCAGACCAACGTCATCCCCGGAAAGGCCACCGCCCGCGTCGACGGCCGGTTCCTCCCCGGTCACGAGCAGGAACTGATCGACACGATCGACCGGCTCCTGCTCCCCTCCGTCAGCCGCGAGTGGGTCAACCACGACATCGCGATGGAGACGACGTTCGACGGCCCCCTGGTCGACGCGATGTGCGACGCCGTCCGCGCCGAGGACCCGGACGGCCACCCCGTCCCGTACTGCAACCCGGGTGGCACCGACGCCAAGGCCTTCACCCACCTGGGCATCCGCTGCTTCGGCTTCAAGGGCCTGAAGCTCCCGCACGACCTGGACTACGGCCGCCTCTTCCACGGCGTGGACGAGCGCGTCCCGCTGGAGGGCCTGCGCTTCGGCGTCCGCGTCATGACCCGACTCTGGCAGAGCTGCTGACCTCACGGGCCATCGCTTCGCCGGGGCCCGCCCCGACCCGGGCTCACCCCCCGTACGCCCCCGCCGATCCCTTCGGCGGGGGCGTACGGCACGATGGGGCGCCGTTCCGCACTCACCCCGCCCCACCTGGAGGAACCCCGTGACCGCCGAGTCCGCCGCCGCTTCCGCCGCCGCGTCCGCCGGACCCGCCGGACCGGCCGGGCCCACGCCGGAGATCCTCGCCGCGTTCGAGGCCGCCAAGGGCTTCATGCCGGTCCACGAGGGTCTCGCCCTGTACGCCGCCGCCATCGAGGCCGGCGCGCTCGGGCTGCCGCTGCTGGAGGTGGGCACGTACTGCGGGCGGTCCGCCATCCTGCTCGCGGACGCGGCACGCACCGCCGGGGTGAGCGCGCTCACCGTCGACCACCACCGGGGCAGCGAGGAGCAGCAGCCCGGCTGGGAGTACCACGACCCGAGCGTGGTGGACCCGGAGGTCGGCCTGATGGACACCCTGCCGACGTTCCGCCGCACCCTGCGCCGGGCCGGCCTGGAGGACCACGTGGTGGCGCTCGTCGGGCGCTCCCCGCAGGTCGCCGCCGTGTGGGCCGGGCCGCTCGGGCTCGTCTTCATCGACGGCGGGCACACCGACGAACACGCGAACGCCGACTACCAGGGCTGGGCCCCGCATGTCGTCGAGGGCGGGCTGCTGGTGATCCACGACGTGTTCCCCGACCCGGCCGACGGCGGGCAGGCCCCCTACCGGATCTACCTCCGGGCGCTGGCCTCCGGAACGTTCACCGAGGTGTCGGTGACGGACTCGCTGCGCGTGCTGCGCCGCACGGGCGCCGGGATCTGAGCCGTACGGGAGCGGTATCCGGGTCACACAGGGGGTCGCACAGGCCGCGGTCCGAGCCCTCCGGACAGGCGGGTGGGTAGCATCGCCGCGTGCCGTACGACGACAGCCCTCCCCCCACCCGCCGCGCCCGGCCCCTCTCCGTGGCCGCCGCGCTGGCCGCCGTATGCCTGACCGCCGCCGGATGCGGCGGCGGCCCGGAAGCCGACGGGACCGGTGCGGCCCCACCACGGCCCGGTGCGGACGCCGCCTCCCCGACGGCTCCCGCACCGGCCGGGAAGCAGCCGGAGCCGTCCGGAACCGCTTCCCCCTCCGCCGCTGCGAAGCCGCTGCCGAAGGGTCCGCTGACCGGCCGGACCGTGGTGATCGACC
This sequence comes from Streptomyces sp. CA-278952, assembly GCF_028747205.1. Taxonomy (NCBI): domain Bacteria; kingdom Bacillati; phylum Actinomycetota; class Actinomycetes; order Kitasatosporales; family Streptomycetaceae; genus Streptomyces; species Streptomyces sp. CA-278952. The sequence goes on along the minus strand of NZ_CP112880.1, from coordinate 5,979,159 downwards.
CGGGGCACAATCCGCGCAACCGGGACCACACCCGGGAGATCAACGAGAAGGTCGACATCGGCACCGGCCGCAAGGAGTGCGACACGACCGGTACGTCCACCGATGACGGCTACGCGGAGGCCCGGTTCACCCTGGACGTGTCCCACCGGCTGCGCGCGCTGCTGGAGGCCGAGGGCGCCCGGGTCCGGCTGACCCACGACGGGGACCGGCCGTTCGGGCCGTGCATCGACGAACGGGCCCGGATCGGGAACGAGGCGAAGGCCGACGCGGTCGTCTCGGTGCACGCCGACGGGTCGGCCGTGGGCAACCGGGGCTTCCACGTGATCCTGCCCGCCGAGGTGACGGGCGGCGGGGCCGACACCTCGAAGATCGTGGAGAGTTCGGCCGATCTCGGCGCGAGGATCGCCGGACACTTCGTCCGTACGACCGGAAGCGAGCCTTCCCATTACATCGGCGGAAAGACCGGTCTGGACACGCGTAATGATCTCGGCGGACTGAATCTGTCGACCGTGCCCAAGGTGTTCGTGGAATGCGGCAATATGCGTGACCCGAAGGACGCGGCCCTGCTCACCAGCGGGAGTTGGCGGCAGAAGGCGGCCCAGGGCATGGCCGACGGCATTAGCAGCTACCTGAAGGGGTAGTTCTGCGGTGATATTGGGGGGATAACCGCTCATGATCCGGGCACGGGCACAACCCGCCCGGGCAGACGATAGATTCATCCGTACGATGGGGAGCCGCTCCCGAGCTTCGAGCCGCACCGGCGGCAGCGACGACCGCCCCGACGAGACGACCGACTAAGGACCTTCACGTGAATATCCGATCCCTCACTCGAGGCGACGGCGTGGTGATCGGAGCAGCGGTCGTGCTGTTCATCGCCTCTTTCCTCGACTTCTCCAGCTACGAATGCCCGCAGGGCGTCGACTGCTCCCGGTTCGACAGCCCGAACGCCTGGGACTCGCTCGGACTCCTGATGAGCGTCTTCCTCGCCGGAGTCATCGGCGCGGCGCTGCTGATCGTCAGCCGTATGATGCCGGGCCGCAAGGTCGTCGGCCTCGACCTCGGCCAGTTCGGTGCGGCGCTCACCGTCTTCGCGCTGTGGACCGCCTTCTGGACGATCCTCGACGTCAACAGCGCCGGCGCGGGCCTGATCCTCGGCCTGCTGGCCGCCATCGTGCTCGTCGCGGGTGCCGTCGCCGGTCCGATGATCCCCGCGCTCAAGGCCCCGCTCGTCAGCCCGTCCTCCCCCGCGCCGGGCGTAGGGGCCGGACAGACCCCGTACGGCGCGGGCCCCGGCCAGGGCTACGGCTTCCCGGCCGGCCAGCAGCAGCAGCAGCCGTACGGTGCCCAGCCGAGCCAGGGTTACGGCTACCCCGGCGCTCCGCAGCAGGGCCAGCCCGCCCAGGCCGACCCGGCGCAGGCACAGCAGGCGCAGCAGGCGCAGGCCCAGCAGCCCTCGCAGGGCGGCGCGGCCCCGGCGGGCGACTTCACCCCGTTCTGGTTCGCCGTTCCGGTGGCCCGCCCGCTGTACGGCGAGGACGGCTCGCCGAACCCGATCGCCGAGCTGGCGCCGGGCACCTGGTACCTCGCGGTGGAGCAGCGCGACCAGAGCCTCATCGCCCAGACGCAGGACGGCCGTCGTGGTGTCCTCCAGGACACCACGGGCATCCAGCGCGGCTGATCCCGTACGCGCACCGCGGCCCCTCGCCCTTCCGGGCGGGGGGCCGTTGTCGTACAGTCCAAGCCGGTCACCCATGCCTGACGCTTCGTCATTTACGGCTGGAGGGAACGGAATGCGGCTCGGACTCGCGCTCGGATACTGGGGCCGCGGCCCGGACCCCGGCCAACTCGCCCTGGTCCAGGAGGCAGAGCAGCTCGGCTACGACTCGGTGTGGACGGCGGAGGCCTGGGGGTCGGACGCCTTCACGCCGCTGACCTGGATCGCCGCCCACACCTCCCGGATCCGGCTGGGCACCGGCATCGTCCAGATGGCGGCCCGCACCCCGACCGCGACGGCCATGCACGCGCTGACCCTGGACCACCTCTCCGGCGGCCGGATGCTGCTCGGCCTCGGCCTGTCCGGGCCGCAGGTGGTGGAGGGGTGGTACGGGCGGCCGTTCCCCAGCAGCCCGCTGACCGCGACCCGCGAGTACGTCGAGGTGATCCGGCAGGTGCTGGCACGGCAGGCTCCGGTCCAACTGGCGGGCCGCTTCCACTCCCACCCGTACACCGGCCCGGACGCCACCGGGCTCGGCAAGCCGCTGAAGCCGATCACGCATCCGCTGCGGGCCTCGCTCCCCGTCCTGCTGGGCGCGGAGGGCCCGAAGAACATCGCGCAGACGGTGGAGATCGCGGACGGCTGGCTGCCGCTGTACTGGTCGCCGCTGCGAGCGGACGTCTACGGGGCCTCGCTCGCCGGACTCCGGGACGACTTCATGATCGCGCCGATGGCCCGCGCGCACGTCTGCGACGACGTGGCGGAGGGGCTGCGGCCGGTGAAGGCGATGCTCGGCTTCTACATCGGCGGGATGGGGCACGCGGCCCGCAACTTCCACGCCGACCTGATGGCCCGCATGGGGTTCGAGGAGGAGGCCCGGCGGATCCAGGAGCTGTTCCTCCAGGGCCGCGAGGAGGAGGCGGTGCGGGCGGTGCCCGACGCGTTCGCCGACGAGATCTCCCTGATCGGGCCGCGCGCCCGCATCGCGGAGCGGCTGGAGCTGTGGCGTACGGGCCCGGTGACGGATCTGCTGGTCACCGCCCCGGACCCGCACACGCTGCGGGTCCTGGCGGAGCTGAACTCCTGAGGGACAGCCCTCAAGGCGTGTCCGGGCTTCCGCCGCTCAGCCGAACGACGACCGGTCCAGCCAGAAGTCCAGCAGCGCGGTGTCGCCGAGCACCTCGACCCGCGGGTTCGTCGGCTCCAGTCGGCGGTTGAAGACCAGCATCAGGTCGGTGAGCGGTCCGCGCAGCGCGACCGTGGCCCTGTCGTGCGCGTGCCGCCAGGTGAAGCGGTCGTCGCCGAACTCGATCAGCCACTCGGCGCCGGGCACGTCGGTGGCGTGCAGGTGCAACGAGCGTCCGCCTCCGACCAGTTCGGCCGCCTCCGGGTCGCCGCCCTCCTGCGAGAAGGAGACGATGCGCAGCCATTCCTCGATGGTGTCGGCGGCCACGTCGGCGTCCACCGTGTACGGGGCACGGGCGGCGAGCGCCGCGTCCGCCCGGTGCACCACGGTCTCGTGCGTCATGCGCCGCGCCCAGAAGGCCGTACGCCGCTCCCATGCCCAGGTCCACACCTCGGTGTCCGGTCCCGCCTCCCGCAGCGCGGCGACGGCGGCCGCGGCTCCCTCGGCGAGCCAGGCGTCCAGCGCGGCCGGGTCGTCGCCGTCCGGGCCTTCCATGCCGGGCACCTTGTCCTCGGGGATGTCCTCGGCGGCGCGGGTGCGGACGATCTCGCCGACCCAGCGGTGCGCGCCGCCGACGTGCACGGCCAGCTCCCGCAGGGTCCAGTCGGGACAGGTGGGGACGGTCGCGGCGAGGTCGGCGCCGGTCAGCACCGCACGCAGGGCGTCGGTCTGGGCCAGGACCTCGTCGCAGTAGCGGTCGTGGGAGAGAGGGGTCATGCCGCGCACCCTAACCGGCGGGGTCCGGGGTGATCACCCGGATTCCCTCCTCTGCTCCCGAGGGCGAGGCCGAACCCGTGCACCACGCCAGGCCGAACCGTCCGGACATTTCACAGCGAGTGACGGATGCCGGCACTCCCGCTCGGCCTCGCCCGCGCCCCCCAGGCCGCCACCCGGTGCCGGCCGTACGGGTTTCACCCTGCGTAAAGCGGCAACCAGAGTTCCATGTCTCCCAGAACCCGTTCAGGAAGCAGTTCAGCGGCTCGTGTCATAGCCGTCGTGGCCGACATCCTGGCCTTCATCATCATCCTCTGGATCCTGATGTACCTGCTGGACGCCAACCGCGGCAACGATTTCGTGCAGTGGGTGCACGACGCGGCCCGCTGGCTGGCGGGCTGGTCGCACGACCTGTTCACGTTCGACAAGGCGTGGGCGAACGTCGTCACCGGATACGGCCTGGCTGCCGTGGTCTACCTCTTCATCGGACACGCGGTGGCGGGCCGGCTCCGCCGCGGCTGAACAGGGCCCGCCCCAGGGCGCGTTCAGCGGCAGCAGTCCGGCTCCAGGCCGACCGGCAGCCGCTCGCCCCCGAAGACCGCGGTGGTCGCCTCGTCCCCCCCGAGGGCGGCCACCGCGAGCAGCAGGGAGCCCGCCGTCCAGGTGGTGAGCTCCTCGGGCCAGAAGGCCCGGTTGCCCTCGAAGACGTATCCCGTCCAGTACAGCCCGCCCTCGGTGCGCAGGTGCTGGACGGACTGGAGGACCTCCAGCGCCCGGTCCGACTCCCCCGTCATCCAGAGGGCCAGGGCGAGTTCGCAGCTCTCGCCGCCGGTCACCCAGGGGTTGGGCAGCACGCAGCGCACCCCGAGGCCGGGGACGACGAAGCGGTCCCAGCCCTCCTGGATGCGGGCGGTGGCCTCGGCCCCGGTGACCGCGCCGCCGAGGACCGGGTAGTACCAGTCCATCGAGTAGCGCCTCTTGTCGAGGAAGCGCTCGGGGTGGCTGCGGATCGCGTGGGCCAGCGCACCGGTCGCCAACTCCCAGTCGGGCTGCGGCTCCTCGCGGCGCTCGGCGAGGGCCAGCGCGCAGCGCAGCGCCTGGTGGATCGAGGACGAGCCGGTCAGCAGCGCGTCGCTGACGGGCGTTCCGTCGGGCTCCCGCTTCCAGCCGATCTGCCCGCCGGGCTGCTGGAGCCCGAGGACGAATTCGACGGCCGCGAAGACCGTGGGCCACATCCGGTCGACGAACGCGTCGTCGCCGGTGGCGAGGTAGTGGTGCCAGACGCCGACGGCCACGTACGCGCAGAAGTTGCTCTCCAGGCCCCGGTCGGTCGGCTGCTGCGGATCGCCGTCGTGGTAGGCGGCGTACCAGGAGCCGTCGGCGTTCTGGTTGCGGGCGAGCCAGTCGTAGGCGCGCGCGGCGGCCTCGTGCTCGCCGGCCGCGTCGAGCGCCATCGCGGTCTCGGTGTGGTCCCACGGGTCGAGGTGGTGCCCGCGGAACCACGGCAGCGCCCCGTCCTCCCGCTGTACGGCGACGAGCGCGGCGACGGTCTCGGTCGCCTGATCCGCCGTCAGCACGCCGGGCAGGACAAGGTGTTCGGTCTGTTCGGGAGTGCTCACGCCTCGGCCTTCGGCAGGTGCGGCTTGGTGGCGTAGGCGACGAAGCTCTTGCCGACGACCGGGTTGAGGAGCTGCTCGGCGACCCGGGTGGCGAGCGGCTTCTTCATGATGTCCCAGACCAGCAGCTTGTGGTAGGCCCGCACCGGCAGCGCACGGTCGTTGTCCACGCCGAAGGCGCACTTGAGCCACCAGTACGGCGCGTGCAGGGCGTGGGCGTGGTGGGTGCCGTACGGCTTGAGTCCGGCCTCGCGGATCCGGGCGAGGAGCTGGTCGGCCTTGTAGATGCGGATGTGGCCGCCCTCGACCTCGTGGTAGGCGTCGGAGAGGGTCCAGCAGACCTTCTCGGGGCCGTAGCGCGGGACGGTGATCGCTATCCGGCCGCCCGGCCTGAGCACCCGGACCATCTCGGCGAGCACGCCCTTGTCGTCCGGGATGTGCTCCATGACCTCGGAGATGATCACGACGTCGAAGGAGTCGTCGGGGAAGGGCAGGTTGAGGGCGTCGCCCTCCATCGCGGTGGCCGTGGCGCCCTCGGGGGCCTCTCCGGCCTCCTTCATGGCCGCGAACCACTTGGCGACCTCGCGGATCTCCTCGCCGTTCCGGTCGAGCGCGACGACCTGCGCGCCGCGCCGGTAGCACTCGAAGGCATGCCGGCCGGCACCGCAGCCCAGATCGAGCACTCGGTCGCCGGCGGCGAGCGGGAAGCGGGTGAAGTCGACGGTCAGCACGGGGGCCTGCCTTCGAGGTCGGAGGTACGGGTTGCGACGATCGGGTCCGAGGTCGCCCGGGGGCACGCGGTCACCTGCGGATTCCGCGGGCGATGATCGCCTGACGGTACAGCTCGGCCGTTCCGGCCGCCGCCCGGGCCCAGGTGAAGTTGGCCAGCACCCGCTCGCGGCCGGCCGCGCCGAGCCGGGCGCGCAGCTCCGGGCCGGCCAGCAGCCGGGCCAGTGCCCCGGCCAGCGCGTCCGCGTCGCCGGGCGCCACGGCCAGGCAGGTCTCCCCGTCGCGGCCGGAGACCTCGGGGATCGCGCCGCCGGTGGTCGCGACCAGCGGGGTGCCGGTGGCCATGGCCTCGGCGGCGGGCAGCGAGAACCCCTCGTACAGCGAGGGCACGCAGGAGACCTGGGCGCCGCGCACGAGGTCGACCAGCTCGGCGTCGCTGATGCCCTTGACGAACTGGACGGCGTCCGCGAGTCCGTGCCGCTCGATCGCGCGGGCGACCGGGCCGTTCTCGGCGCGCTTGCCGACGACGACGAGGTGGGCGGCGGGGTTCTCGGTGCGGAGCTTGGCGAGCGCGTCGACGAGGTGGACGAGGCCCTTGAGCGGGACGTCGGCGCTGGAGGTGGTGACGATGCGGCCGGGCACCTCGGGAACCGAGGGGTCGGGGGACCACAGGTCGGTGTCGGCCCCGATGTGGACGACGCTGATCCGGTCCTCGCGTACGCCGAGGTCCTCGACGATCTCGTCGCGGGAGGAGCCGGAGACGGTGAGGACGGTGTCCAGCTTGCGGGCGACCCGCTTCTGCATCCGGGTGAAGGCGTACCAGCGGCGTACGGAGGCGCGTCGGCGGCGGCTCGTCGCGGCCGCCAGGTCGAGCCTGCGGTCCACGGTGATGGGGTGGTGGATCGTCGTCACGAGCGGGGCCCCGAGGTCGCCGAGGAGCCCGTAGCCGAGGGTCTGGTTGTCGTGGACGACGTCGAACTCGCCACGCCGGGCCAGCAGATGGCGTCGGGCGCGGAGGCTGAAGGTGAGCGGCTCGGGGAAGCCGCCGGTCCACATGGTGGCGACTTCGGCCAGGTCGATCCAGTCGCGGTACTCGCCGGGCTTCGGGGTGCGGAAGGGGTCGGGCTGGCGGTAGAGGTCGAGGCTGGGCAGCTCGGTGAGCGGAACGCCCTCGTCGAGCACCGGGTAGGGCTGCGCGCCGATCACCTCGACGCTGTGGCCCAGGCGGGCGAGCTCCCGGCCGAGGTGGCGGACGTACACGCCCTGGCCGCCGCAGAACGGATTGCCCTTGTAGGTGAGGAGTGCGATGCGCAACGGCCGGTCGCCGGTCCCGGTGGAGCTGCCTTCGCCCGTGCGGGGGCCTGTCTCTATGGCCTCAGCGGTCACACTCGGCCCCCTTCTGACTGCGTGTTCGCCGGAGCGTAACCGGTCGCGCTAATCTAGAACAAGTTTCAGACTTGATAGAACAAGTCGCATACTTGATCGTTCGACGTGCATCGAATCTACCGGCAGGTAGCGTCGGCGCGAGAGCCGGATCAGGTGATTCGCGCCACGACGGACGCCCTGGCATGCTGTGCGCGCCCGGCCGGACCGCTTCGTCCGTCCGGGGGCGGGATCAAGCCATGGATCACGGATCGTGGATCGGGGACAGCATGACCGCGGACGCCAGACCGGCAGCGCCTCCGCTGACCGAGCGCCAGGAGGCCCGTCGCCGCCGCATCCTGCACGCCAGCGCCCAGCTGGCCGGCCGGGGCGGGTTCGAGGCGGTGCAGATGCGGGAGGTGGCCGAGGCCGCCGGGGTCGCCCTGGGCACCCTCTACCGTTACTTCCCGTCCAAGATCCATCTGCTGGTAGCGACCATGCAGGACCAGCTCCAGCACCTGCACACCACGCTCCGCAAACGTCCGCCGGCCGGCGACGACGCCGCCCAGCGGGTGGCCGAGACGCTGATGCGCGCCTTCCGCGCCCTACAGCGCGAACCGCACCTCGCGGACGCCATGGTCCGCGCCCTCACCTTCGCGGACCGCAGCGTGAGCCCCGAGGTGGACACCGTCTCCCGGCTCACCACGGCGATCATCCTGGACGCGATGGGTCTGGAGCACCCGACCCCGGAGCAGCTCTCCGCGGTCCGGGTCATCGAGCACACCTGGCACTCGGCGCTGATCACCTGGCTGTCGGGCCGGGCCTCGATCGCCCAGGTGAAGATCGACATCGAGACGGTCTGCCGCCTCATCGACCTGACGGCGGAGCCGGGCCGGAGCTGAGGAGCGGCCCGTCGGCAGGGCGGGCCGCCGACGCGCCGACGCCCGCGAGTGCCACCACGGCCGCGCGGCGGTGGTCCGTCCACTCGGTCAGCCGCGCGTCGTCCCGACCGGCCTCGATCCCAGGCTCGAACCCTGCCTCGATCCCAGCCTCGCACTCTGCCTCGAACCCGGCCTTGAACAGCGCTTCCCGCCGGACCCACAACCGCAGCAGCGCCGGGCCGGGGTCCGGCTCGGCACAGGCGGCGTCCACCGCGTCCGCCGACAGCAGCCGCCGCAGTACGGGCAGGGGCCCGGGCCGGCGCGTCAGGGGTTCCGCGTCGATACCGACCGGGCCGGGTCCGACCGCCGCCGCGGCGAGGCCGTCGGCGTGGCTGAAGCTCGCCCCCAGGCCGGGGTGGTCCGGGAGATACGGCCGGCCGTGCCCGTCCCGCCCGCACCCGGGGCAGCGCTGGGCCGGCTCCACCGCGTCCGGCGGCAGCCCGGTGGCCCGGGAGGCGCACAGCCGCAGCAGCAGGCGGGCCGCCACCACGTCGTCGCGGCGGCCCGGCACCCGGATGCCCGCGAGCCGCCGCCGCTCCCACGGGGCGAGCAGGCGCTCGTCGAGCTCCGGGTGCGCCAGCACCTCCGCGGTGGTGGCCACCAGAGCGAAGGTGCTCGCGGCCACCGGCGGCGCGGTGGCCGCGCCCTGTTGGCGGGACGGCGGGAGAGGGGTCACCGGCCCGGGCTCACCCGGTCGGCGCCTCCGCCAGGTCGCCGGCGGTGAGGAAGCGCTCCTTGACGCGGGCGAGGGTGCGGAAGTCGTCGATGGTGACCTCCTGCAGATCGATGCCGCTGCCCGATATCTCCTCCAGGAGGTCGATGAACTCCAGGAAGTCCATCGAGTCGATGAGGCGGGCCTCGATGAGGTCCTCCTCGACGCCGATCGGGCCGTCGAGTCCGGGGTTCTTCTCGTTGAGCCACGCTACGACACGTTCCATGGGAGAAATCGCTCCTCTTTGCTTCTGTTCGGGGGGCGGCGCTTCTGTCCGGGGGGCGGCGCTTCTGTCCGGGGGGCGGCGCTTCTGTCCGGGGGGCGGCGCTTCTGTCCGGGGGGCGGCGCTTCTGTTCGGGTGGCGGCCGGTCGGCCAGGGCGGAGGACCGGTTCAGGAACCGGCGGCGCGGAGCCGCTCCAGGGCCCGCTCGGCGGTGCCGTGCGCGAGGATCATCGCGTGCACCCAGCGCTCCATGCCGAAGGCGACGCAGGAGCTGTACGCGGGACCGTGCGAGCCGGCCCGGATACCCAGCCGCTCGCCGAAGAAGTTGCGGTGCCGGTTGACGGAGGCGATGGCCGTGCCGTCGGGGGCGCTGTACTCGTACTTCACCGGGTCCAGTGCCATCAGGCGGGCCCGCGAACCCCCGTTGTCGTAGAACGGGTCGTCGGCCGCCGCCCTGGTCAGGGTCAGGCCGAGCCGTCCGGCCACCTCCTGTACGAACTCTCCGCCGCGTTCCTGGTGTTCGGTGGCCCCGTCCTTGGTTCCGAGGTAGATCACCTCACGCATGTGGAACCCCCACAGGCGGCGCAGGCCGTCGTAGTGGGTCTCGTTGCGGAAGCAGCGGCCGACCGCCGAGAGCCGCAGCCCGTCCTCGCCGACGTCCTCGCCCTCCAGGGAGAGCAGCAGCCCGTAGCAGGTCGCGGACGGCAGCACATGGCCGGTCGGGTGCAACGGCAGGTCCTGGGGCGCACCGCCGGAGGCCAGACCGTCGAGCGCCTCCGGCCCGAACCGCCCCGCCGAAACGCCGAGATGGGGAAAGTTGCGGAAGAAGTCGAGCCGCGCGAGCCCCTCGACGGACAGCAGGGGCGGCCCCACCACCTCGGGGGCGGCGAGCCGCGCGGCGAGGCCGGTCAGCAGATCGTCCAGGCCCCGCAGCAGTGCGGTGCGGACCGGGTCCAGCGTGATCAGCCCGGCACCGGGACTCCTCAGCGTGATACCCGGCAGGGCCGTGATGCTGGATGTGTTCATGAAACCGCGTCTTTCTCGGTGTGGGCCGGCAATCGGGACACCCCTCGGGCGTACGGACCACATCGCCGTGGCGTCGGCGGTCCCGAACAGGTCCGTGACCGACCGGAGTACGGGCAGAAGTACGGGTGACAACCCGTCACGAACTCGACCGCGCCCTTGGACATTAGGCCTGTCGCTCACCTGTTGTCTAGACCAAAAATACCGAACGGCAGGTATCGATTCCGTGGCCGCCGGGTACGGGACGGCATCTCATATCCCCATATGTGGCTGCCACTTGACAGCCCGGGCGGTCTGGACCAATCCTGCTGACCGACGTGGTCACGGCTCCTCCCGCCACGGCACTGCCATCCGTCCCGCCGTCCGCGGCGACCCCGCTCCCCCGGGGTCGCCGCACGGCCGGCCGAGGAGAAGGACCTGCCATCAACCTCATGACGACACCCGCCCCTCGCCGTCGGCCCCGCCTGCACCGAGCGGCGTCGGACATCCCGTACTTCAGCGCGGACGGCGAGGCCTACCTCGCGCAGACCGCCCTGCGGGAGCTCGACAAGTCACGCCCGCTGCGCGTGCTCTCCGAGGAGGATTTCGCCCACTGGCAGACGTACGGCTACGTCATCGTCCGGGAAGCGATCCCCGCCCCGGTGGCACGTCAACTGCTGGACTTCACGTGGGAGTTCCAGGGCCTGGACCCGGGACGGCCGGAGAGCTGGTACGAGGACCGGCCGCTGCGCTCCGAGCTGGACCAGCAGCTGCACATCTACGGCTTCGTGGAGGCCTATCACCACCAACTCCTCTGGGACAACCGGCAGTCGCAGCGGGTCTACGACGCCTTCGTCGACGTATGGGACTGCGAGGAGCTGTGGGTCACCCTGGACCGGCTCAACCTCAATCCGCCCAATCGGGGCAACCGTGACCGCGCCCTGATCGAGCCGACGGACCGGGGCTTCGACATCGAGCTCCACTGGGACATCGACACCACGCTCGCCGTCCCGCCGCAGCGAGTGCAGGGCATCATCGCGCTCAACGACACCCGGCCGGAGACCGGCGGCTTCCAGTGCTGCCCGGAGCTGTTCCGGCAGTTCGACACCTGGAAGACCGCCCAGCCCGGGGACCGGGACCCGCTGCGCCCCACCATCGACCGGGACGAACTCCCCGTCGTACGCCCGGATCTCCGCCCCGGCGACCTGCTCATCTGGAACGGACTGCTGGCTCACGGAGTGGCGCGCAACCTCTCCGAGAACGGGGTGCGGGCCGTGCAGTACCTGTCGATGATGCCCGCGCTGGAGGAGCACGAGCGACTGCGCAAGTCCCGTGTGGAGTCCTGGCGCCACCTGCGCACCCCGCGCTGGAACCGGACCCTGGTCGGCGACCCGGTGCTGCCCGAGTCCCAGCGCTACCCCACGGCCGAGCTGAACCCGCTGGGCAGTCGGCTGCTGGGGCTCGCCTCGTGGCAGGACCCCGTCGAGGAAGCCGCACCCGCCGCGCAGAGCGGGGAGCCTTCGTGCGCCGCGTCTGTCTGACCCTGCCCACCCACCGGGCCTGCGCCGCCACCATCGCGGCGGTCGGCGAGGAAGCGGCGTACGGGGCAGGGCGGTTCGGCGTCGAGGTGCACCTCCTGGTCCTGGACTCCTCCCCCGCGCCGGTGCTCGCCGAGCACCGGCGGGCGGTGGCCGCGCTGCCCCCGTCCCCCGGTGTGACCGTCCACCACCTCGACGAGGACGAGCAGCGGGACTTCCTGCGAGCGGTGATCGGGCGGTCCGGCGGAGACCGGCCGGACCGGCTGCTGGAACTGATGCTGCCGTCCCACGTCTCCTACGGCGCCTGCACCAACCGGGCGTTCCTCATCGCCCAGGCCCTCGGCTGCACGTCCGTCCACCGCCGGGACTCCGACAGCCGCTACCAGCAGCTCGACGGCGAAACGGTCTTCCCGCTCCACCAGGAGCTCACCTACCTGGGCCGACGTGCCGACGACGTACGCGAGTCGGCGACCCGCAGCAAGCTGCCGCCGGGGACCGGGAGCCGACGGGTGACGATGGCCGGCGGCTCCTTCGTGGGAGAGATGTCGGTGGACGTCGCGGAGATCCGCGACCTCGACCCGGACACGTACCGCGAACTGATCGGCCTGTCGATCCCCGAGGGATACCCGGAGATCTGGCGCGGACATCTGATCGACGAGTCCTTCCGGGGCGCCGGGGACACCGCGTTCGACGGCGACCGCACCACGCTCGCCCCCGTCAGCCCGATGCGCGTGGACATGTGCAACATCGCACTCGACCACGAGGTCTACCGCCGTGTCCCGCTCCCGCCCGCCACCGACACCATCGGCAGCGACTACTTCCTGATCCACCTCCTCCACGACGCCGGAATGCCCGGCGTCCAGCACAACCGGCACATCGTCAACTTCCATACCGCTGAACGCCGTACGGACGACGGCTTCCTCGCGTACCAGCTGCGCTTCGTGAAGTTCCTGCTGTCCAAGGCGTATCTCAACGCCGTGTACGCGAGGACGGCGGCGGCGGGTGACGCGCTGCTCGACGCCGAGGGCCACATCCGGACCCGTGAGGTCGCCGGGTTCGTCCGGGACAGCACCGGCCTGGACCGGGCGTCCGGCACCCACCGCCTCGACGTCCTCGACGCCGCCTACCGGCGGCTCGGCGACCGCTACAGGACGGTCGCCGACGTCCTCGTCGAACGCCGCTCCCGGCTCCTGGACGAGGCCCGCGACGACATGGCCGACTTCGCGCTCCTGATGGACCACTGGGAGGCGTTGACCCGTGCGAGCGCGGACGTGGGCCTGGCCGTGACCCGATGACCCCCGCCCGCAAGGACGCCATGCACCCGAACCCCCCGCACACCACCACGACCACGGTCACCGTCGCCTACGCGGGCGGTGAGGAGCGCCGGGGGCCCCTCACGATGGGCCAGGCCAACATGATCCGCTGCATCCTGCGGGACGACCCCACCCACATCAACATCCACGATGTGTGGCCCGTCCCCGAGGGCACCACCGTGGAGGCCGTCACCGACGCCCTGCGCGCCTTGGCCGGGCGCCACGAAGGGCTGCGCACCACGTTTCCGCACGCCCCCGGGTCGGCGCCGGTCGAGCAGGTCGTGGCGGCCGGGGGCACGTTCACGGTGACGGTCCTGGACCACGCGGCGTTCCCCGAGGAGCCCGCGCGGTATGCCGAGTCGGTGGCCCGGGCGGCCCGGGCCGGGCGCTTCGCCCTGGAGCGGGAGTTCCCGCTGCGGATCACCCTGCTCACCGTGGCCGGAGCGCCGGTCCACGTCGCGCTGGCGTTCAGCCACGCGGTGACGGACGGCAGCGCGATGGCCATCCTGCGCGAGGAGTTCGCCGAGCTGCTGGCGGGCAAGGAGCTGCCGGGGCTCACGTCCCTGCCCCCGGTCGACCTGGCCGCCGTGGAGGCGTCCCCGGCCGGGCTGCGGAAGTCGGAGGCTTCCCTGCGGTACTGGGAGCGGATCATCCGCACCGGGCCGCAGGAGATGTTCGCGGAGCCGCGCGGCAGGAGGCCGGGGACCGACGAGGAGGCCCGGCAGCTGACGCTCCGCTCCCGCCGGGGCGGCCGGGCGCTCGCCGGGGCGGCCCGCCGCACCGGGCACCCCGAGGCCACCGTGCTGATGGCCGCCTGGTGCGCCCTGGTGGCCCACCGGGCGGGCCAGGACAGCTGTGTCACCGCCGTCCCGAGCGCCAACCGGTTCCACCCCCGGGTCGCCCGTTCGGTGACCACCACATCCCAGGACGCGCTGCTCCACCTGGATGTCCGGGTGCCCGGCTTCGACGCCCTGGTCGCCCGGACCTGGGGGGCGGTGCTCAACGCCTACCGGCACAGCCAGTTCGACTCCGTACGGCTGTGGGAGATGATCGACCGGGTCACCGCCGAGCGCGGCAGCCACTTCGGCCGGGACGTGGTGTTCAACGATGTGAGCGCCCTGCCCGCCCCGCTCCTGGGCACCGACACGCAGGACCGCGACGACGCCGAGCAGGAGCTGACCTGGGGGCCGCCCCAGACGCTGCCGACCCGGCTGCTCGCCTTCACGTACCGGACAGCGCCCCAGCTGCACATCTCCCTGTGGGCCGCCCCCACGCTCTTCACCCCCGAGGAGGCGGAGGGGTTCCTCTCCGGGCTGGTCCTGTTCCTGGAGGCGGCCGCCGCCGGGGACGTGCCGATGGAGGCACTGTCCGAGGTGACGGGAGTCCGTCCCGCCGAACGCGGGCCCACGTGGCTCAGCGTGGACGGCTGCTGGGTCTCCCCCGCCGCCGTGCGCGAGACCCTCGGCCGGGCGGCGGGCGGACTGCCGGTGCGGGTGGCCGAGGAGCTCGGACCGGGCGGGACGGCGGACGGCACCGCGGAGGGGGTGGCCGGCGCGGAACCGCACCTCACGGCGTACATCGCCCGCGGTGACAGCTCGTTGACGCCCGAGGAGGCCCACCGGGCGCTGACCGCCCTCATCCCGGCCGCCGGTTCGGGGGTCCTGGCACCCCACCGCTACGTACTCGTCGAGAACCCACCCGTCGAGCCGGACCGGAGCGACGCCTGGCGTCGACTGGAGATCATCGAGGAAGGGACCGGCAGAAGCCGGCAGGTACGACATGAGCGTTGACGACACGACCCTCCCGAAGCAGCCGGACACGCTGCCCAGCCCCTGGCGGTCGACCCGGTTCCGGCTGTTCTTCACGGCCCGCAGCGCGTCGCTGCTGGCCGACGGCATGCTCATGGTCTCCCTCACCACGGCCGTGCTGGGAGCGGGCCACGGGGCGAGCGGCGTCGGCTACGCGCTGGCCGCGTGGATGACCCCGATCGTCCTGCTGGTGCTGTTCGGCGGGGTGCTGGCCGACCGGTTCACCCCGCAGCTGATGATGATCTGCGCCGACCTAGTGCGGATGCTGGCCATGATCACGCTGGCGGCGCTGCTCTTCTCCTCCGACCGCGTCCCGCTGTGGCAGATCATGGCGCTGCTGGCGCTCAGCGGCGCCGCGACCGCGATGTTCCAGCCCGGTATGGCGAGCATGGTCCCCCGGGTCGCGGAGGACATCCAGAAGGCCAACGCGCTGCTGCGCATATCCGAGGCCCTGAGCACGCTGCTCGGCCCCGGTCTGGCGGGCATCCTCGTCGCGTACTGGCAGGTGTCGGGCTCGTACCTGGTGATCGCGGCGGCGTACGCGCTCAGCGCGGCGGTCCTGCTGCCCCTGCGGAAGCTGCACACGGTCCGCGACGAGGGCGACGCCCCGATGTGGCGCAGGCTCGCGACGGGCTGGCAGGAGTTCCGGTCCCGCCAGTGGCTGTGGGGCGTCATCGCGGTCTGGTCCGTCTACGGCCTGTTCGTGTTCGGCCCCGCGCTGCCGCTCGGCGCGGCACTGATGATCGAGCAGCACGGGGCCAGCGGATACGGCTGGATCGCCTCGGCGGACGGCGCCGGGACGATCATCGGCGGCCTGATCGGCATGCGGGTCCGCCCGAAACGCCCGCTGGTGGCCGGCGCGCTGGCCATGCTCTGCTTCGCCCTCAATCCCCTGGCCCCGGCGCTCGAATGGTCCTTCGCGGCCACGGCGATCGCCCATGTGATCGCGGGTTACGGCTTCGCGTTCTGGGGCGTGATGTGGGCGACCAGCGTCCAGTCGCACATCCCGCTGACGGTCCTGAGCCGCGTCTCCGCGTACGACGTCGCCGGCTCCATCATGGTCATCCCGCTCGGCCGCGCGCTGGCGGGCCCGGCGGCGGACGCGTTCGGCGCGAACGAGGTGCTGATCTTCTCGTCGGTCGTGTCGTTCGTCCTGCTGGCCGTCATGCTCAGCGTCCCGGCGATCCGGGCACTGCGGCGGGCGCCGGAGGTCGTGCTGCGGAAGGCGGAGGCCGAACCGGCGGTCTGACGGCGACATCCCGCGCGATGACCGGGGCGCCTGGTCACCGCGCGGGATGTGCTGTCAGTCGTAGGTGCTCACTAGTTCGGTGGTGCCGAAGGACCGGGGCTCCGGGGTTGGAGGTCCAGCCCGCGCTGCCGCCGTTGAAGATGCCGTCCTCCTTCGCGGCCTCCCACGGGGTGACAGTCCGCGGCGTTGCGGACGACGAGGTTGCCGTCCGCACCGAGTACGGCGGTGGCGCTGGGGGTCGCCGGTGGTCTTCGTGGATCACAGGCCCCTGCCCGCGTTGGAGGAGACGGTCAGGTTGCCGTCCGTCCGCATGTGACCTCAGCCGATTCGGGCACGAACAGGTCGTCGTCCGCGATCCGCTGACCGCCCTTCAGCCGGGTGCTGAGCACCGCGTTGTCGACGCGTGTGACGACGGCGCCGGTACGGCCGACGTCTCCCTTGCAGACGGCACCAAGGGCTGTCCCGTCCTCCCTGGCGGGCATGCCACGACAGCTACGGCGCCTTGCCGCTACGCCGGAAAGCCCGCATACATCCAGTATGCGGACATTCCCCGCCCGGTGACGCAACCGCATCCGACGCCGGGCGCACTGACCCACCGGGGATGACGGGACAGCCCTTGGCCGACGCCCACGCAGAGGATTCCGGCCAGTTCCGGCGACCAAAGGGCGAAACCGCGGTGTCAGCCGGTGACGCGCAGTTCCAACAGGACGGCCGGAGGCTGGCCGAGGCCTTCACCCACGCCCCTGAGGACGTTCGCCGGCACATCCACGGTCTCGCTCTTGTCCTCGGCCGTGAGCTCGACACGGACCGGCCGCGACTGGGTACGGATACCGAAGACGTCCGGTACCTCCAATGTGAGGTATCCGTTCGCCGAGGTGGCCTCGAAGCAGACCTCGTCATCCCGGCCGACACCACGGGCCATGACCTTGATCTCGTTGTCGCCACCGTCGCAGGGTGCGAGGACAATATGCCCGTCACCGCGCTTGAGGGTGATACCCCATTCATCGAAGACCTTGTCCGCGCCGGGGTAGGCGAAGTCCTCCACGGCCGAGGGAAGAACATCGGCCGCGACGACCTGGGCACCGGGCGTCGCAGAGTCTTCCTCAGCGGCGTTGGCAACGGCGACGGTCGAGACCCCCAGAATCGTCGCCGTCACGCCGATCGAGCCGACAGTAATCCACTTACGCAAGTGATTAGTCAATTGAAAATTCTTCCTCGCAGGAGAGATCCATGAATGTGACCGCGCCTCATGGCAGACAAAGGTGCGCAACGAAATCTACAACACGAAAGATGCAATGAAGTTGTGAAGATTGTCACACGATGCACACGGAGGGCCACTACACAGAAGATCGCGATCGCTAACCATGGAAGCCGCTGTCCTGCATTTACGACTCTTCACGACGCATTCATGGCATCGCCACAGCAAATCCAAGGGGCCTCCGGTGGCACGACATCGGCGACACGCAGGAGCAAATACAAGGCAAAAGACCTGAAAAATCATCACATAGAAAACAGAACACCCAAAGCATCTTTGTTCATCATTTCTGACCCATAACTCGAACACCGAATGTGGCGGAGTGGTTCGAGCTGACGCCCCATTGGTTGCAACATGCACACTATGGACGAATAGGGTACATTGCGAGATTCTCCTTATCGTGAAGATTTAGCAACCGCAGTCAAGTACGCTCACGGAGCCGAAGTTCGGTAACTGGCAAAACTGGGAGCCAGGGTAGAAATGGTTGCTGATCGCTTGAGATATAAATGGAGAACAGGTGCTGGACTATCCAGCGCGGCAAAAATTCCGACTGGGGCGAATCGCTCGGCACGGGCTGTGTCTCTGGCTCTTCTCATCGCCCTCCTCGTCGGACTGATCGGTTCCGCTCCGGTCTCGGCGACGGAGGCGCCCGCCCCCCTCGACAATGAGGGCTTGAGCAGCGAGCACATACCGGCTACGGACCGCGGCAAGGTCCTGACGTTGTGGAAGGCAGGCGGCCCCGGGGTCAAGGCGGCAGCCGAGGCCGCCCTGCTGGGGACTGACGCGGACGTCCGACGGTTCCTCGACCACGAGAACGCCGTCTCTCAGCTGAGCGATGACCGCGTGGCCACGGTGCAGGTCTTCTCAGCGGGCGGCCGGGCCGTGCGCGAGGCGGCGCAGACAGCCCTGGACGGCACCCCGGCAGAGCTCGACGCCTTCCTCAAGGACGGATGGCAGGCTCCGCTGATACAGGATCAGCGCGTCAACGCCGTGCAGATCCTGAGCGCAGGCGGGCCCGGCCTGCAGCAGGCGGGCCAGGCCGCTCTGGACGGCACGCCCGAGGACGTTCAGCGCTTCATCGTCGAAGGTCAGTTCGCCGCCCGGGACACCGACAACCGCGTCCTCGCCGTGCAGATCCTGAGCACGGGCGGACCGGCGACCAGGGAAGCGGCTCAGGCCGCGCTGGACGGCAGTACTCAGGACGTGGCGGACTTCCTGGAAGTCGGCCAGCACATCGCGCGGTCCCGCGACCAGGAGCAGGCCACCGTCGAGGAACTTGCCGCGCTGGTCCAGGAGGCCGGGCGCCAGGCCAAGGCGGAGAGCGTCGCAGCCAAGGAAGCCTCCGATCAGGCCCTCGCAGCGACCGAACTCGCCAAGGACGCAGCGGAGAAGGCCGCTCTGGAGACCGCCCTGGCAAAGGACGACGCGATCAAGGCGTCGAACGCCGCAGGGCGAGCCGCCGATGCGGCCAGAGGTGCGGCAAAGGCGGCTCAACAAGCCATCAACGCCTCCCGGGCGGCCAACACCTCGGCCCGCATCGCCGCGAACGCCGCGGCCCAGGCCTCGTCGGCCGCCGCCGGAGCGGCCCAGGCCGCCTCCAACGCGCGCAACGCAGCCGCAGCGGCGGCGACCGACGCGACCAAGGCAGCCGACGCGCGCAAGGCAGCCGAAGGCGCACGCGCCGCGGCGAAGGGCGCGGAGACCGCGGGCCTGGCGGCCGACCACGCCGCCAACGCCGCCGACGAAGCGGGCAAGGCGGCTTCGGCCGCCGCGAGCGCGGGCACGAACGCGGACAACGCCGCCACCGCGGCCGCGGCCGCGAGCGGTCACGCCAACGTGTCCAGCGCACAGGCCCAGCGGGCCAGGGATGCGGCTGCGGCCGCCCAGCGGCAGGCGGCCGAGGCCACCCGTGCCGCGAACAAGGCGGTGGACCTGGCCGGCAAGGCCGCCAAGGCCGCCCGCGAGGCACGGGACGCCGCGAACTCCGCGGCCACCCATGCCAGGAACGCGGCCACAGCCGCCGACGAAGCCGCCGATCACGCAGGCGACGCCGCCAAGGCTGCAGCCGAATCGACCAAGCACGCCGGCGAGGCGAAGAAGGCTGCCGACAGCGCAACCGCCGCCGTCACGAAGGCGAGCGCCACGTACGCCCTGGCCCGGGAGCTCGAAGCCGAGGAGCTCGCCGACCGTAAGCACATCGCGATCGAGGAGGCGAAAGCCGCCAAGATCGCGGACAGCGAGCGGTACGCCGCCGGGCAGAAGGCCTCGGCGGATGCCAAGGCCGCCGACGCGGAGGCGCTCCGTCTCGCGTCCCTGGTGGACACCCCCGGGACCGATCAGGCGCAAGCGGCGAAGGCCGCCCGCAAGGTCGGCCTTCATGTCATGAAGACCAGGGGCCCTTGGAGCGTCACGACCGCCGAGATGGCTCTGGCCGGCACGGACGACCAGGTGATCGAGTACATCCGCAAGGGCTGGCAGAAAGCCGCGGAGCAGGACGAGTACGCCCGTACGAACAATCTCGTGTGGGAGTCCGAGTACGCGGCCGTGCGCACCGCCGCCGAGGCGGCGCTCCTCCAAGGCCCCGAGCAGATCAAGGCGTTCCTCGAGACCGGCCAGCACGAGGCGGCCAAGAGCGACTACCGCATCGAGGTGGTCAAGCTGATGAACGGGGCCGGGCCGGGGGTGACCAAGGCAGGCCAAGCCGCCCTCGACTCCGGTTCGACCGACAAACTGAGTGAATTCATCACGACCGGGTTCCACAACAACCGGCGCAGCGACGAGCGTGTTCGTGCCATGCAGCTGTTCAGCACCGGAACCCCGGAGCTGAAGACTGCGGCCGAGGTGGCGCTGGCCGGATCGCCCGAGATCCTGCATGAGTTCATCGAGGTCGGGCAGTACCGGGCCAAGCGTAAGGACCAGCTCACGGCGACCCACGTGTCGCGGGTACAGGGCTTGATCGCCGGCTCGGCGCGCATCGCCGCGAAGGCGCAGCAGGACGCCGCTCTCGCCGCAAAGGTGGCTGCGGAGGCGCGCAAGGCCGCGGCCGATGCGGCCGAGTACGCCAGGCAGGCCCAAGCCTCGGCGGACAAGGCCACGGACTACGCCAAGCAGGCCGACGCCCACGCGGACAACGCGGAGAAGTCCGCCGCGGACGCGGCAGCCTCCGCGAGGACCGCGCGCAACGCCGAGGCCAGTGCGCACAACGCCGCCCGGGAAGCGAACAGCTCAGCCGCTCGCGCGGAGAACTCCGCCGCCGCAGCGCAGAACTCCGCGAGCGAGGCCTGGGCATCAGCGGACGCGGCCCGCGCGTCCGCGACCGAGGCGGGCAAGGACTCCGCAGCCGCCCAGAAGGCGATGGACGAAGCTCTGGACATCGCCTTCTGGAAGATGCAGGAAGAGATCCGGCAACTCCTCAACGACGAGGTCGCCAAGCAGGAGGAGTGGGACCTCTTGGCGGAGGATCAGGCTTTCGAGGACCACATGAAGAAGCTGGAGGAGATCGACTGGGGCAAGGTCCTCTCCGAAGGTGGCCACCTTGGCCTGGACATCCTCGGCCTGATTCCAGGTCTCGGTGAGCCCGCAGACCTCGTCAACTGCCTGTGGTATTTCGGTGAGGGTAAGAAGATGGACGCAGGTCTTTCCTGCGCCGCCATCGTTCCTGTGGCCGGCTGGCTGGCCACGGCTGGAAAGGGCGGAAAATGGGTCACCAAGGCCGACGGCTTCTTCAAGAAGCTGTTCTCCAAAAACCCGGTGTTCGCCGTATGCGCCGCGCCGAAGTCCTTCGCCCGCGCGGCAGCATTCCCGTGCCCTGTTGAATTCGAAAACCTCGGGAACGATGTGTTCCGCTCTCCGTCCGGCCTGATCTATATGCGTGAAAACTCCGGCACGCACCGTATCGATCACGTCATGAACCACACCAGGCCCGGCCCCCCCGACAAGCCGTTGCACGGCATCTTTGTGCAGAAGGACCAGCGCAAGCTCCTGAGGCTCGTGGACGATGCCTGGCGGAAGAGGGGCGCAGCAAAGAAGGTGGGCAAGAACAACGTCTACGCGGTGGAGTACGGCGGTGCGATCGGCGAAGGCGGAGAGCGTTTCGTGTGTATCGTGACTCGGGGCAAGAACAAAATGCAGAGGGTCATGAGCGCATATCCCTCCATGGATGCCACGTGCCCCAAGGGCAAGTGAGCAGGCAATAGGAAGAGCGCGAAACCGGCCGTGTTCACGGGGCGAGAGGCAACGTCTCCTCTCCCCCGTGAACACGAGCTCGCTGTCAAGAAATAGGGAGAACATCTCATGCTGCCCGCCGAAGTTCTTCGCTCGCTCCTGGAGAACGCCGACGACCCGCTCCACCTTGAGCGTCCCGCAGATTTCGACCTGCAGAAATCTGCCCGCCGATTCGCCGCCCTTACCGGTGCAATGGAAGATCGGTTCGGTCCCGCCTGCGACAGTGGCCTCTATCAGGACGCCAGTATCTACGGTGAGGTGGAGATCTCGGAGGAAATTACCGGGACAGGCCGGCCCCTGTGGGTCCAGATGAGCAACTTCGGCGGCTTCGTCACTGCGGGGACGGGGCCCTGGACGGAGCCCGGTCCGACCGAAGGCATGACGGATCAGTTCGTTGAGTGGCTCGATGCCACGTGCGTGGCCGCGGACTGTGTATTCGTCCCGCTGGACCTCCTGCTGGAGCCGTACGACGGGCCGTCTCTTCTGGAGGAGGCCTACGCCGACGAGGTTCTGTCAGCCTTGGCGACGGACGAGGACGGGGACGACGGGGAGCAGACGCTGCCCGTCGTATGGGTCGATCGGTACTTCAACTTGGTGTAGGAACGTTTCGACGCCGCCGGGAAGGGGCATCGGGCGGCATCGCGCCCCCCACGCCGCTCTCCTCGCCCTCACTCCTCCGGCGGAAAGACCACCTCCCCCGACCCCGCCAGCGTCAGCGTGATCGCCTCCACCGGGCAGCCCTCCGCCGCCGCGAGGAGTTGTTCGTTCGCGTCGCAGTCCCCGTCCGTCGGGTGGGACTGGCGGGCGGAGTCCAGGTGGAAGCCGTCCGGAGCATGGTTGACGCACATGCCGGAGCCGATGCAGACCGAGCGGTCGACCTCCACGTGCCAGCGGTCGCCCATCACGCCTCCCGGTAGCCGGCGGGCAGGTGGATCATCTTGTGCTCGAAGAACTCGCCGTAGCCCTCGGGGCCGAACTCGCGGCCCAGGCCGGAGTTCTTGTAGCCGCCGAAGGGGCCGAGCATGTCGAGGCTGAAGGTGTTCACGCTGTACGTGCCCGTGCGGACCCGGCGCGCCACCTCGATGCCGCGTTCCGTGTCGGCTGTCCAGACGCTGCCGCTGAGGCCGTACGGGGAGTCGTCGGCGATGCGGACGGCCTCGGCCTCGTCCTCGTAGGGGATCAGGCAGATCACCGGGCCGAAGATCTCCTCGCGGGCGATGCGCATGGAGTTGTCCACCGAGCCGAAGAGGGTGGGTTCGACGTACCAGCCTCGCTCCTGGGACGGAGGGCGGTTGCCGCCGGTGAGGATCTTGGCGCCCTCCTCCTGGCCCAACCGGATGTAGTCCAGGGAGCGTTGTTGTTGGCGGCGCGCTACCAGCGGGCCCAGTTCGGTCGTGGGGTCGAGGGGGTCGCCCACGCGCAGGGCTCCGGCCGCTGCCGCGAAGGCTTCCGCTATCTCGTCGTAGCGGGAGTTCGGGGCCAGGATGCGCGTCTGGGCCACGCACGCCTGGCCGTTGATCATCCAGGCGAAGGGGACGATGCCCGCCACCGCCGCCTCCAGGTCGGCGTCGGGGAGGACGATCGCCGCCGATTTGCCGCCCAGCTCCAGGGTGACGCGGGTCAGGTTGCGGGAGGCCACCTCCATCACGCGGCGGCCGGCCGCCACCGAGCCGGTGAAGGAGACCTTGTCCACGTCCCGGTGGCCCACCAGGTATTCGCTGACCTCCCGGCCGGCCGGGAGGATGGAGAGGACCCCGGGCGGCAGACCCGCCTCCGCCGCTATCTCCGCCAGGAGGTAGGCGTCCAGAGGGGTTTCCGGTGAGACCTTCAGGACCGCCGTGCAGCCCGCCAGCAAGGCCGGGGCCAGCTTGGCGGCGGCCGTGAACTGCGGGACGTTCCACGGGACGACCGCGGCGACCACGCCGACCGGTTCGCGGCGGACCAGGAGGGGGCCGAGGACGCCGTCGCGTCGTTCTTCGTACGGGAAGTCGCGCGCCACTGTGATCGCCGAGTCCCAGACCATCATCGCGGCCAGCGCCTGCACCATGACGCTTGAGCTGTACGGGGTGCCGTTCTGGGCGCTGATCAGCCGTGCGAACTCCTCGTGCCGTACGGCGAAGGCGTCCTTGATCCGAGTGATCACCGCGATCCGCTCGTCCAGGCCCATCCTCGGCCAGGGGCCCTCGTCGAAGGCGCGGCGGGCGGCGGCGACCGCCCGGTCCACATCGCCCTCGGAGGCGTGCGGCACGCGGCCGATGACCTGTTCGGTGTGCGGGGAGATCACCTCGATGACCTCGGTGCCGAGCGGATCGGTGAACTCCCCGCCGATGAACAGTTGTCCGTGTTCCACAAGCTCCGTAAGTTCCGTCATGGCTGTTGCCTCCCGCGCACCCTAAACTGACTGTTCGTCAGAACTGATACCAGTTCTCGTTCGAGGAGTCCACGGCGCGGACCGTACGCAGGGGGCGGATAGTTGGCAGACCTGGGCTGCCACTGGAACGAGTTCTCGTTACAGTGGTAGCCGATACGGAGATGGGGAGCCCATGACGCAGGTGACCGACCACGGCGGAGGCGTCCACAGCATCAAGGTCCCCATCCCCGACAACCCGCTGGGCCACACCCTGGTCCACCTCGTCGACACCGACCGGGGGCCGGTCCTCATCGACACCGGCTGGGACGACCCGGCCTCCTGGGAGACCCTGGTCGCCGGGCTGACCGCCCTCGGCACCGCCGTCGCCGACATCCACGGCGTCGTCATCACCCACCACCATCCCGACCACCACGGTCTCTCCGGCCAGGTCCGCGAGGCGTCCGGGGCCTGGATCGCGATGCACGAGGCCGACACCGCGATCGTCCGGCGCACCCGGGAATCCGAGCCCGGCACCTGGCTCGACTACCTCACCCGCAAGCTCGCCGCCGTCGGCGCGCCGGAGGAGCACCTCGCCCCGTTGCGTGCCGCCCGCAGCGGAGGGCGGCTGCGGACCCTGCCGGGTCTGCGCGCCGCCCTGCCCGACCGGGAGATCGTGCCCGGCGAGCTGCTCGACCTCGCCGGGCGGCGGCTGCGGGCCGTCTGGACCCCCGGACACACCCCGGGGCACGTCTGTCTCCATCTGGAGGAGCGGCATCCGGCGGACCTGGCGGGGCACGGGCGGCTGTTCTCCGGGGACCATCTGCTGCCCGGGATCAGTCCGCACATCGGGCTGTACGAGGACCCCGACGACACGACGGTCACCGATCCCCTCGGCGACTACCTCGCCTCGCTGGAGCGGATCGGCCGCCTCGGGGTCGCCGAGGTGCTGCCCGCGCACCAGTACGCGTTCACCGACGCGGAGGGGCGGGTGCGGGAGCTGCTGGCCCACCACGAGGAGCGGCTGACCGGGCTTCTCGTGCTGCTCGCCACGCCTCTCACCCCGTGGCAGCTCGCGGAGCGGATGGAGTGGAACCGGCCCTGGGAGCAGATCCCGCACGGCTCGCGGTCCATCGCCGTCTCCGAGGCCGAGTCCCATCTGCGGCGGCTCGTGAAGCTCGGCCGCGCGGAGGCCGTGCCGGGCGGGCCCCCGGCGACGTACATCGCCGTCTGACATCGCCGTCTGACATCGCCGTCTGGTCACCTCCGTGGCGCACGCCCCGGCGACGTACGCCGCCGTCTGATCACCGCCGTGGCGCACGCCCCCGGTCGTGCCCCCGGCCACGCCCCCGTCCGCCGGCTGCGGACCGGTAGAGTGGGCAGGTCGTCATCATGCCCGTACAGGGGGAAGCCGGTACGCATCCGGCGCAGTGCCCCAGCCGTGACCCGTCCGCCCGACGGCAGCCGGACCGCCCGCCGCGGAGCGTGACCGGCTCGGGCCACCGGAACCCCGGTGGCCGGCACCGTCGAGGCATACGGGGCCGGAGCCCGGGGACCTCGTGTGCCCGGGGAGTCCGGCCCTCGCAGGAGAGGCCCAGCCAGCCATGACCGTACGCCGCAGCGCAGCCGCGCTCGCGACCACCGCCGTGCTCCTGGGCGCGGCCGCACCTGTAGCGGTCGCCGCGCCGAGTCCTTCCCCGTCGGCGGAGCTGCCGGCCGGGCTCTACGGCACCACGGACCCCACGTACGACGGGGTGTGGCGGCAGTCGCTGGCCTTCCTCGCGCAGAAGATCGAGTACGTCACGCCGTCCACCGCCGCCGTCGACTGGCTGGTGGGCCAGCAGTGCGACAGCGGGGCGTTCACCTCGTACCGCGACGCCTCCAAGCCCTGTGACGCCTCCACGGTGATGGACACCAATGCCACCGCCGTCGCCGTGCAGGCCCTCGTCGAGATCAACCAGCGCCGCGACGACGCCAACAACGGGGCCGACTGGCTGAAGTCCGTACAGAACGAGGACGGCGGCTGGGGCTACAACCCCGGCAGCCCGAGCGACGCGAACTCCACGTCCATCGTCATCGGCGCGCTCGCCCGGACCGGTGTCCCGGTCAACGAGCTCACCACCGCCGACGGCAGCACCCCGTACACCGCGCTCCAGTCGCTGGCCATCCCCTGCGGGGACGAGGACGGCGGCGCGTTCGCGTATCAGCCGGGCAAGAAGGGCGAGCTGGCCGCCAACCTGGACGCCACTGCGGCCTCGGTGCTCGGCCTGATGGGCAAGGGCATCGCCTCCGGCACGTCCAACGCGGTCAAGGACCCCTCCTGCACGAAGGGCGACGACCTCAGCCCGGAACAGACCGCCCAGAACGGCTCCTCCTTCCTCGCGGACACCCTGAAGAAGTCGCCGTACCTGGAGCAGCCCCCGATGCCGGGCGCCGAGAACACCGAGCCGCAGCCCGACTACGGCAACACCGCGGACGCGGTCGTCGCGCTCGCCGCCTCCGGGCACACGGACAAGGCCGAGGCCTCCGTCGCCTGGCTGCAGAAGAACGCCACCGGCTGGGCGAAGCAGGGCGGCCCGGCCGCCACCGCACAGCTGATCCTCGCGGCGCACGCCACCGGCGCGGACGCCCGCAGCTTCGGCGGCGTCGACCTCGTCAAGCAGCTCAACACGATGGGCCCCGCCCCGGCCGCCACCGCCCTCCCCTCGCCCACGCCGACCGGCCCGCAGCCCTCCAGCGGAACCGACAGCGACGACAGCGGGCTGAGCCTGGGGTGGCTGATCGGCATCGGTCTCGTCGCGGGGGCGGGCATCGGCTTCGTGTTGAGCATGCGCCGGAAGAAGCAGCAGCCGTGAGCCGTACGACGGTCCCGGCGCGACCGCGGAACCCCGCTGCCGCACGGCTTCGGAACCCCGCTGCCGCACAGCTTCGGAACCCAGCCGCCGTACGGCTGCGGAATCCTGCCGTCGCCCGGCTGCGGAATCCTCTCGTCGTCCTGCTGGCCGCCCTGGTCGCCGCCTCGGCCGTCCTCCTCGGCGCCGGCAGCGCCGAGGCCTCCGGTTACCGCTACTGGTCCTTCTGGGAGGGCAACGGCAAGAACTGGGAGTACGCCACCCAGGGGCCGTCGCTGCTTCGCCCGGACGACGGTGCCGTCCAGGGCTTCCGGTTCGCCGTGAGCGAGGATGCGGGCGATGCCGCACAGCCGCGCCGCGCCCCCGACTTCGGGGCGATCTGCGCGGACACCCCGGCGAAGGACGGGCAGAAGCGGGTGGCGCTGGTGATCGACCCCGGTACGGCGGCGGACGCCCCTGACGGGGAGAGGCCGCCCGCCCCGCGCACGGCGTGCGCGCAGGTCGCACCGGACGCCAGCAGCGCGGAGGCGCTCGCCGCGGTGGCGAAGCCGCTGCGGTACGACAGCAGCGCCATGCTCTGCGCGATCTCGGGCTACCCGAAGTCGGGCTGCGGCGAGCAGGTGTCCGGCGAAGACGGCAGCGCGAAGCCGCCCTCGCCCGTGGAGACGGGCGACGCGTCGCAGCCTGCCGACGACTCCGGCGACGGGTCCTCCGAGGGCGCCGGCGGTCCGTCCGTCGGGCTCCTCGTCGGCATCGGCGCCGTCCTGCTGCTGGGCGTCGCCGCCGTGGTCCAGGCCCGCCGCCGCCGGTGACCGCCTCCCCCGCCCCGGCTCCGGCCCGGCTGCTGCGCCGCGCCCTGCGCGCCCCCGAGGCGGACCGCGGCAACGCGCTGCCCGCCGGGGCGTGGTGGCTGTGGGCGCTGGGTCTGGCCACCGCCGCGTCCCGGACGACGAACCCCCTGCTGCTCGGGCTGCTGGTCGGAGTGGCGGGGTACGTGGTGGCGGCGCGGCGGACGGATGCGCCGTGGGCGCGTTCGTACGGCGCGTTCATCAGGCTCGGGCTGTTCGTCGTGGCGCTGCGGCTGGTGTTCTCCGTTTTCCTCGGGTCGTCGATCCCCGGCTCTCACACGGTGTTCGTCCTCCCCGAACTGCCGCTGCCCGACTGGGCGCAGGGCGTGCGGATCGGTGGCCGGGTCACCGCCGAACAGCTGGTCTTCTCGCTGTACGAGGGGATGAAGCTGGCCGCGCTGCTGATCTGCGTCGGCGCGGCGAACGCGCTGGCCAACCCGGCGCGGCTGCTGAAGTCGCTGCCGGGTGCGCTGTACGAGGCGGGGGTCGCCGTCGTGGTCGCGATGACGTTCGCGCCGAACATGGTGGCCGACGTGGTCCGGCTGCGCACCGCGCGCCGGCTGCGGGGGCGGCCGACCGGAGGTGTGCGGGCCGTGGCGCAGATCGGGCTGCCGGTGCTGGAGGGGGCGCTGGAGCGGTCGGTGGCGGTGGCCGCGTCGATGGACGCGCGTGGGTACGGGCGTACGGCGCAGGTCCCGGCCGCCGTCCGGCACACGACGAACGTCCTCACCCTGGGCGGGCTGCTCGGGGTGTGCGCCGGCACGTACGGGCTGCTGGCCGCGCAGGGGGCGGTGTACGGGCTCCCGTTGCTGCTGGCCGGGCTGGTCACGGCGATGGCCGGGCTGCGGCTCGGCGGGCGGCGCTCGGTGCGCACCCGGTACCGGCCGGACCGGTGGGGCGTTCGGGCGTGGCTGGTGGCGTGCTCGGGTGCGGCGGTCGCGGCGGCGATGATCTGGGCGGGCGCGGTGGATCCGGACGCGATGCGCCCCGGCGTCGTACCGCTGACCGCGCCGGTGCTGCCGCTGTGGCCCGCCGCGGCGGTGCTGGTCGGGCTGCTGCCCGCGCTGGTCGCCCCCGTGCCGCCGTCCGCGTACGGGACCGGGAAGCCGCCCGCGCGCGGGACCGGGAAACAGGCTCGTATCGGCAAGGAGCAGGCGTGATCAGGTTCGAGCGGGTCTCCGTGCGCTACGAGGGCACGGAGCACCCCACGCTGTCCGACGTCGATCTCACGGTCCCCGAGGGCGAACTCGTCCTGCTCGTCGGCCCCTCCGGTGTCGGCAAGTCGACTCTGCTGGGTACGGTCTCCGGGCTCGTCCCGCACTTCACGGGCGGGCTGCTGTCGGGCCGGGTCACGGTGGGCGGCCGCGACACCCGTACGCACAAGCCCCGCGAACTGGCCGATCTGGTCGGCACGGTGGGCCAGGACCCGCTCGCGCACTTCGTCACGGACACCGTCGAGGACGAGCTGGCGTACGGCATGGAGTCGCTGGGTCTCGCCCCCGACGTGATGCGCCGCCGGGTCGAGGAGACGCTCGATCTGCTGGGCCTGGCCGAGCTGCGCGACCGGCCGATCGCGACCCTGTCGGGCGGCCAGCAGCAGCGGGTGGCGATCGGTTCGGTGCTCACCCCGCACCCGAGGGTGCTGGTGCTGGACGAGCCGACCTCCGCGCTGGACCCGGCGGCGGCCGAGGAGGTCCTCGCGGTGCTCCAGCGGCTGGTGCACGACCTGGGCACGACCGTGCTGATGGCCGAGCACCGGCTGGAGCGCGTGGTGCAGTACGCGGACCGGGTCGTCCTGCTGCCCGCCCCGGGCGCCGCCCCCGTGATGGGGCCGCCCGCCGAGATCATGAAGGTGTCGCCGGTACGGCCGCCGGTGGCCGAGCTGGGACTGCTCGCGGGCTGGGACCCGCTGCCGCTGTCGGTACGGGACGCCCGGCGCGGGGCGGGCGGGCTGCGGGAGCGGCTCGCGGAGGCGTCGCCGCCCGTGCCCCCGGAGGCGCCGGGGATGCCGGAGGCGCCGTCCGGCCGGTCCGTCGCGCCCCCGCCCGTGGCACACGCCCCCCGGCCCGGCAGGTTCGCCCGGCTCCTCGGGCGTGGGGCCGACGCCCCGGCCGCCGCCCCGGTCGCCGATCCGGTCACCCGGGTCGACGGGCTCGGGGTGCGGCGGGGCCGGGTCGAGGCGCTGCGACGGGTGACGCTTACCGTGGCCCCGGGTGAGACGGTGGCCCTGATGGGCCGCAACGGGGCCGGCAAGTCCACGCTGCTCGGCGCGCTCGTCGGCATGATCGAGCCCACCTCGGGCACCGTGCGCGTCGGCGGCCTGGCCCCGGCCCGGACGGACCCCCGGGCGATGGTGCGCCGGGTCGGCCTCGTACCGCAGGAACCGCGCGATCTGCTGTACGCGGACACGGTGGCCGCCGAGTGCGCCGCCGCCGACCGGGACGCGGGCGCGGCGGAGGGTTCCTGCCGGGCGCTGGTGTCGGAGCTGCTGCCGGGCGTCGCGGACGACACCCACCCCAGGGACCTCTCCGAGGGCCAGCGGCTCGCCCTGGCCCTGGCGCTGGTGTTGACGGGCCGGCCGCCGCTGTTGCTGCTGGACGAGCCGACGCGTGGTCTGGACTACGCGGCGAAGGCCCGGCTCGTCGGGGTGCTGCGCGGTCTGGCGGCCGAGGGGCATGCGATCGTCCTGGCGACGCACGACGTGGAGCTGGCGGCCGAGCTGGCGCACCGGGTGGTGATCCTCGCCGAAGGGGAGGTCGTCGCGGACGGCCCGACCGGACAGGTGGTGGTCTCCTCGCCCGCGTTCGCCCCGCAGACGGCGAAGATCCTGGCCCCGCAGGAGTGGCTGACCGTGTCCCAGGTGCGCGGCGCGCTGGAGGCGGGCGTATGAGCGAGAAGGAGGCCGGCGTTCGGGAGCGGGCGGCCCGGCCGGTGCGGCTCGGGCCGAAGTCGGTCGCCGTGCTGCTGCTGACCGGGGCCGTCGGTGTCGTCGCCTTCGGGTGGCCGCTGCTGGCGGACGCCGGGTCCGGGCTCGCGCACGCGAAGGACGCGCCCTGGCTGTTCGCGGCGCTGCTGCCGCTGCTCGTCGCGGTGGTGGTGGCGACGATCTCCGAGTCCGGCATGGACGCGAAGGCCGTCGCGATGCTCGGGGTGCTGGCGGCGGTCGGGGCGGCGCTGCGCCCGCTCGGCGCCGGGACGGCGGGCCTGGAGCCGATGTTCTTCCTGATGGTGCTGAGCGGGCGGGTGCTGGGCCCCGGATTCGGCTTCGTGCTCGGTTCGGTGACCATGTTCGCCTCGGCGCTGCTGACGGGTGGGGTCGGGCCGTGGATGCCGTTCCAGATGCTGTCGATGGGCTGGTTCACCATGGGCGCGGGGCTGCTGCCGGGAGCGGACCGGCTGCGCGGGCGGGCCGAGCTGGCGATGCTGGCGGTGTACGGCTGCGTGGCGGCGTTCGCGTACGGCGCGGTGATGAACCTCCAGGGCTGGCCGCTCCTCACCGGTCTCGGTTCGGGAATCTCGTTCGACGGGAACGATCCGCTCCACGAGAACCTGGTGCGGTTCCTCGCCTACTGCGCCGCGACCTCGCTGGGCTGGGACCTGGGGCGGGCGGTGCTGACGGTGGTCCTGACCCTCACGCTCGGCCCGACGCTGCTGAAGGCGCTGCGCCGGGCCACCCGCCGCGCCGCCTTCGACGCGCGCGCCGTGTTCGGTGAGCCGGAGGAGCCCGAGAGGCAGCCCGGGAAGCAGTCCGAGGAGCAGGCCGGGAAGCAGGCCGATGGGGCTTCTCCGGGCTCACCGTGAAGTGCCGTTACGGGGTCACAGCCGCTGAATGATCGTGCCCGTCGCCAGGGCCCCTCCCGCGCACATCGTGATGAGCGCGAACTCCTTGTCGCGGCGTTCCAGCTCGTGCAGGGCCGTGGTGATCAGCCGGGCTCCCGTCGCTCCGACCGGGTGGCCCAGCGCGATCGCGCCGCCGTTGACGTTGACCTTCTCCAGGCCGTCGAGGTCCGCCTCGAACTCCTGCGCCCAGCTCAGCACCACCGACGCGAACGCCTCGTTGATCTCGACGAGGTCGATGTCCCGCAGCGTCATGCCCGCCTTGCCGAGCACCGCCCGGGTCGCGTCGATCGGGCCGTCCAGATGGAAGTGCGGGTCGGAACCGACGAGGGCCTGGGCCACGATCCGGGCCCGGGGCTTGAGCTTCAGGGCCCGCGCCATGCGCTTGGAGGACCACATGATCGCGCAGGCCCCGTCCGATATCTGCGAGGAGTTCCCGGCGGTGTGGATCGCGCTCGGCATGACGGCCTTGAGCCCGGCGAGCGCCTCCATCGAGGTGTCGCGCAGCCCCTCGTCCCGGTCGACGAGCCGCCACATGCCCTGGCCGGCCGCCTGCTCCTCCTCGGTGGTCGGGACCTGGACGGCGTACGTCTCGCGCTTGAAGCGCTCCTCCGCCCAGGCGGCGGCCGCCCGCTGCTGGGAGAGCAGCCCGAGCGCGTCGACCCGCTCCCGGGTCAGGCCGCGCTTGCGGGCGATGCGTTCGGCCGCCTCGAACTGGTTGGGCAGGTCGACGTTCCACTCGTCGGGCCAGGGCTTTCCCGGGCCGTGCTTGGAGCCGCTGCCCAGCGGCACCCGGGACATCGCCTCGACGCCGCAGCTGATGCCCACGTCGATGACCCCGGCGGCCACCATGTTGGCGACCATGTGGGAGGCCTGCTGCGAGGAGCCGCACTGGCAGTCGACGGTGGTGGCGGCGGTCTCGTACGGCAGGCCCACGGTCAGCCAGGCGGTGCGGGCCGGGTTCATGGACTGCTCGCCGGCGTGGGTGACGGTGCCGCCGACGATCTGTTCGACGCAGTCGGCCTGGATGCCGGTGCGGCCGAGAAGTTCACGGTAGGTCTCGCCCAGCAGATAGGCGGGGTGCAGATTGGCGAGTGCGCCTCCGCGCCTGCCGATGGGCGTGCGTACGGCTTCGACGATGACGGGTTCCGCGGCCATGAGCTCGTCCTCTCCTCGCGCTTCCGCAGGGGGCGTCCCGGCGCCCACGGAAGGAACTAGTACGCGTTCTAGTTCTGCTAGCAGTCTCGTGACGGCAACCCGGCTGCGCAAGGGGCGTGCACACACCGCGCGCACGCCCCTCCGGCGGTACGGCGGCCCGTACTGACGCCCGGGGCAACGGATCCGGCCACGACTCTTGCCACTTGTAGAACTCGTTACTACCTTGCGGGCAACTTCTGATGGAGCGTCAGACAGTCGTGGCCGTCGGACGGTTCGCCGACTGTTCCGGAGTGGAGAGGTGCCCATGCGCTGCCCCCATCTGCCCGACGGGTTCGACTTCACCGATCCCGACCTCCTGCAAGCCCGCGTGCCCCACCCGGAGTTCGCCCTGATGCGGGAGACCGCGCCGGTCTGGTGGTGCACCCAGCCCCGCAACATCTCCGGGTTCGGCGACGAGGGCTACTGGGCCGTCACCCGTCACGCGGACGTCAAGTACGTCTCCACGCACCCCGAGTTGTTCTCCTCGAACACCAACACCGCCGTCATCCGCTTCAACGAGACGATCAGCCGCGACCAGATCGACGTCCAGAAGCTGATCATGTTGAACATGGATCCCCCGGAGCACACCCGGGTCCGCCAGATCGTCCAGCGCGGCTTCACCCCGCGCGCGGTGCGCTCCCTGGAGACGGCCCTGCGCTCCAGGGCCCGCTCCATCGTCGAGACCGCTCTGGCGTCCGCCGACGCCGACGCCGGCGGCTCCTTCGACTTCGTGACCAACATCGCGGTGGAGCTCCCGCTCCAGGCCATCGCCGAGCTCATCGGCGTACCGCAGGAGGACCGTTCGAAGATCTTCGACTGGTCCAACAAGATGGCCGCGTACGACGATCCGGAGTACGCGATCACCGAGGAGGTCGGCGCCGAGGCGGCGATGGAGATCGTGGCGTACTCGATGAACCTGGCGGCGGCCCGCAAGGAGTGCCCGGCCCAGGACATCGTGAGCCAACTCGTCGCGGCGGAGGGCCAGGGGAACCTGTCATCGGACGAGTTCGGGTTCTTCGTGATCCTGCTCGCGGTGGCCGGGAACGAGACGACCCGCAACGCGATCAGTCACGGCATGCACGCCTTCCTCACCCACCCCGAACAGTGGGAGCTCTACAAGCGGGAGCGCCCGAAGACCACGGCCGAGGAGATCGTGCGCTGGGCGACCCCGGTCGTCTCCTTCCAGCGGACCGCCACCGAGGACCTGGAGCTGGGCGGTCAGCGGATCAGGAAGGGGGAGCGGGTGGGGCTGTTCTACTCCTCGGCCAACAACGACCCCGAGGTGTTCGACGGACCGGAGGCCTTCGACATCACCCGCGACCCCAACCCGCACCTCGGGTTCGGGGGCGGCGGCCCGCACTTCTGCCTGGGCAAGTCGCTGGCCGTGATGGAGATCGACCTGATCTTCAACGCCATCGCCGACGTGCTGCCGGACCTGCGACTCCTGGAGGACCCGCGGCGGTTGCGTTCGGCCTGGCTCAACGGGATCAAGCAGCTCCAGGTGACGACGGTCGCGGCCACCTGACACCGGCCGTCCGGGGCCGTCCGGGGCCGTCGGGGGCCGTCGGGGGCCGTCCGGGTGGCGGGACGTACGCGGCGATCCGTGCCGAAGGGGTGCCGGGACGGTTTCCGCCGTCCCGGCACCCCTTCGGTCTGCTGCTGTTTCGGCCTACTGCTGCTTCGGCATGCTGCTACTTGCCGCCGACTTTTTCGGCGGGTTCATGCTCCGGTACGGGGGCGGATTCTGCCGTCTCCATGACCTCGGCCGATTCCGTCGCTTCGGCCGATCCGGTGGCTTCGGTGGCCTTGGCTGCTTCGGAGGCTTCGGCCGCCGGTGGCTCCGCCGGTTCCGTCGCCGTCCCGGTCAACCGCTCGTGCCCGGTCACGAGCTTCCGCGGCCCCGACAGCAGATATGTCAGCCCGAAGCCCATCGCCACGACGAGTGCGCCGCCGGCCGCGTCGAGCACCCAGTGGTTGGCGGTGGCCACGATCGCGGCGATCGTGAACAGCGGGTGCAGCAGGCCGAGCGCCTTCATCCAGAGCCTCGGGGCCAGCATCACGATGACCACACCGCACCACAGCGACCAGCCGAAGTGCAGCGACGGCATCGCCGCGTACTGGTTGGTGACGGTGGTCAGCGTCCCGTAGTCGGGCTTCGCGAAGTCCTGCACCCCGTGGACGGTGTCGATGAAGCCGAGGCCGGGCATGAGCCGGGGCGGGGCCAGGGGATAGAGCCAGAAGCCGACGAGCGCGAGCAGCGTGGCGAAGCCGATGGACGAACGGACCCAGCGGTAGTCGGCGGGGCGGCGCGCGTACAGCACACCGAGGATCGTCAGCGGGACGATGAAGTGGAAGGTGGAGTAGTAGTAGTCGAAGAACTCACGCAGCCAGGTGATCTGCACGACCGTGTGGTTGACCCAGTGCTCGATGTCGATGTGCAGCCACTGCTCGATGGCGTGGATCTGCCGGCCGTGTTCCTCGGCGAGCGGGCGGCCCGCCCTGGCGGCGAGGCGGACCTGGGCGTAGGCGTCGTAGACGACCCGGATGAGCAGGAGTTCCAGCAGCAGGTTGGGGCGGGTGAGGACCCGGCGCCAGAACGGCAGGAGCGGCACGCGTCTCCAGCGCGCGGCGACCGGTTTCGCGTAGTCGGTGGGGACCGGGTGCTGCCAGTACGGCGAGGTGCGGGGCACGAACGGGGCGAGGCAGGCCGCGCCGAGCGCCACGAGGAGCAGCACGTTGTCACGCACCGGGAAGAGCGCCTCGATGTTCGGCAGCAGCATCGTGCCCGGCAGGGTGACGACCAGCAGCACCACGGACGGCCAGACCAGCCGGTCGGAGGCCCGCTTGCCGACCTTGCCGACGACCGCGAGAAGCACCCAGAGCAGCTGGTGCTGCCAGGCGGTCGGCGAGACGGCGACCACGACGCAGCCGGTCACGGCCACCGCGAGGAGCAGCTGCCCGTCCTGCGCGTACCGCACCGCGCGCCGCAGTCCGACGACCACGACGGCGGCGGCGAGCACCAGGAACAGGGCGATCTCCACGGGGCCTTCGAGGCCGAGCCTGAGCAGCGCCCCGTGCAGGGACTGGTTGGCGAGGCTGTCCGGCCGCTCCCCCAGTCCGGCGCCCGCGGGATGGTGCACCCAGTACGTCCACGAGTCCTTCGGCGCCGCCGCCCAGGCCGCGGCCGTGGCGAGGGCGAAGGTCGCGCCCGCGCTCAGCGACGCCTGCCGTCTGCCGGTCAGCCAGAGCAGGACGGCGAAGAGCAGCAGCACCGGCTGGAAGGCGGCGGCGAGACCGACGAGGACGCCCGCCGCCCGGTGCTCCCGGACGACGAAGCAGGCCAGGAGCACCAGGAGGACGGGCAGGATGCTGGTCTGGCCCAGGTGCAGGGTGTTGCGGACCGGCAGCGACAGCATGAGCAGGCTGATCGCGACGGGGGCCGCGAGCAGGGCCGTCCGGCGGCCCACCGGCGAGGGCAGGGCCCGGGCCGCGACGACGCCGAGGGCGACGACGAGCAGCAGGGACCCGAACGTCCACGCCACGCCCAGGGCCTCCTGGGCCGACGCGGTGAGAGGTTTCAGGACCAGCCCGGCGAAGGGCGTGCCGGTGAACCGGCCGCTGTCGTACAGCGAGCCCGTCACGTGCAGGACGCCGTTCTCCCCGGTCCAGGTCTCCAGATCGAGGAGCCGCTCCCCCGATGGCTGCCGGAGCACCACCGCCACCTGCCGTACCGCCAGCACGGCCACGACCAGCCAGAGCAGGGCCCGGATCAGCCCGGCCCTCCCCCCTCCCGTGTCCGTCGCCGCGTCACCGCGCACACTGTGATCCGCATTCACCACGCTGCGCCGACCCTCCCACCGTTCCATGCATCTCCCCTTCGAGTGGGGGCATGCCGGATGAAGCCTCGCATTGCCCTACGAGGTAGACACAATCAACCCCCTCTTTGCCTGACTGTCATCCTGCTTCGGTCCGGAAGAAGTCGTCCGTGGGGATGACGGGAGACTGCTGACAGGTCTCAGGCGTC
This sequence comes from Streptomyces sp. CA-278952, assembly GCF_028747205.1. NCBI lineage: Bacteria > Bacillati > Actinomycetota > Actinomycetes > Kitasatosporales > Streptomycetaceae > Streptomyces > Streptomyces sp. CA-278952. The sequence goes on along the minus strand of NZ_CP112880.1, from coordinate 5,942,468 downwards.
CGGGTCGGCGGGGGCCTGGGCCTGCCAGGCGGTGAACAGCGGGGTGTCCTTAAACCCGGCCAGCACGACGACGCCGAAGGGGCGGTCGAAGGCGATGTGGTGCACCCGCTGCGGCCCGGGGGCGGCGCCCGGCCGCATCGCGACCACCGCCACGGCTGCGGCCTCCACCCCCTCCTCGGCGATCTTCAGCACGGCTTCCTGGACCACGGCGGAGATCGCGAGGGGTTCCGGCGAAAGGCCGGAGAAGTCGGCGGCGTCGGAGGTGGCCAGCCGTACGCCGAGGGCGGGCAGGTGATCGGTGACGGGGACCCGGGTCCGCAGGGCGAGGCGCGGCAGCCCGATGGTCACCCGGTCGGCGTCCAGCGGGGCTCCCACGCCCCGGGCCGCCCAGCCCACGGGCAGTACCCGGCCGGCCCCGGCCCCCGGCTCCCCCAGGACGAGGCGGACCCGCGCCCCGGGGCCGCCGCCCGGTTCCCTTTCGCAACGCAGCTCGACGACGTGCGTACCGTCGACCGTCCAGGCGTCGGCCGACGGCACGTCCTTGATCATGGTCGGCACCGGGCCGACCGTCCCCGCCGCGTCGGTGAACAGCAGGTTCCGGGTCCGCCGTCCCTCGAACGGCTCCTCCCAGCGGGCCTTCAGCGCCAGGACGTTGACCAGCGCGAGCAGGGTCGCGTCGGTGATCTCCAGCGGCAGCCGCTCGATCAGCCCTCCGGTGGCCTCGCGGACCCAGGCGTCGACGGCCGCCGGGTCCATCGGGTCGAAGCGGACGTCCGGCAGCGCCTCCTGGTACGCGGGAAGGACGGGCACCCGGCTCCAGACCCGGGTGGCCGCGCCCAGCGCCCCGGTCCGGGCCAGCTCGCGGGCGACCGCCGTGACGGCCGGCGCGGCCTCCCGGTCCGCGGTGCCGAGGAGGGCCCGCAGCTCGGCCGCGGTCGCGCCGCGCGCACCGGCGGCCACGGCGGCCAGGGCGAGCCAGAGCCCGGCGGGCGAGCACACGAAGCCGGTGCCCGTCCCCGTACCGCCGGGGCCCTCTCCGGCTGCCATGCCGTCCCGTATCCAGCGCTCGGCGAGGCTCTGGACGGCTCCGGTCGTGGTCGCGGCGTCGGTCGTGCTCGCGGCTCCGGTCGTGCTCGCGGCGTCGATCGCGGCGTCGGTCGCGGACACATCAGTCATTACTGCCCCCTACAGGTAAATCGCGTCGTCGTTCGGCCGTGCGGCAGCAAGAATGTTCCACATGACCTGGACCGTGGCCGCCGAACGATTCGACTCCCCCGACGCGAGCACCCTGCGCCGTGACTACTACGACGAGGTCGCGAGCCGTTACTGGCAGCGGCCCGCCACCGCCGGGGAGATCGACGACGGGCTCGACGGCGACGGAGCCGACCTGCTCGTACCGCCGACCGGGCAGTTCGTCGTCGGCCGGTACAGGAGCGAAGCGGCGAGCTGCGCCGGGCTGGTGCTGACGGAGTCCGCGGGTCCGGGCACGGCGGAGCTGACGCGGGTGTACGTGCGCCCGGCGTTCCGGGGCACGGGCGGTGGCGGGCTGCTGCTGGCCGCGGTGGAGGAGGCGGCGAGGGCGTACGGCGTACGGCTGCTGCGGCTGGACACCCGCAATGACCTGGTCGAGGCGCGCGGGCTGTACACGAAGCACGGATATCGCGAAGTGCCGGCGTTCCACCGGCGCAATCAGTACGCGGAGCACTGGTTCGCCAAGGAGCTGTGACGGCGGCGTCCGGCCTGTCGGGCGACGCCCCGGCTGCCGGGCGGCGGCACCCCGGCCCGGGTTCCGGGTGCTCAGGCGGGCGGGGGACGGTGGCCGTGATCGCCACGGTCATCGGGTCGGCCGGTCATGGCCCTCACGGTCATCGGGTCGGCCGATCGTGGCCCTCATGGTCATCGGGCCGCCGGTCGTGGCCCTCGCGCTCGTCGAAGCGCCGTTCGTGGGCCTCGCGCTCGTCCTGGCGCAGGTGGGCCTCGTGGTCGCGGGGCGGCTGCGGGGTGTGGGGGCGCTCCCTGGTCGAGCCGCTGACCTCGGCGGTCAGTTCGCTGACGAGTCTGACCAGGTCGGTGGGGCGCTCGGGGCCCCACCAGTCGCCGAGGAGTTCGGCGAGGGAGTCCTCGCGGGCCTGCGAGAGCCGGACGACGGCCTCGGCCCCGGTGTCGGTGAGGATCATCTGCAGACCCTCCCGGCGGGCCAGTCCGCGTTCCTCGACCTGCCGGGCCGCATCGGTGATCACGTGCAGGGGTACGGGTGCCGTCTCGGCGAGCCGGGCGGGTTCGACAGTGCCGTGCCGCTTGATCCGCAGGAGCAGCCAGCTGGCGGCGGGCAGCAGGTCGTACCCCGCCCGCGCGGTGATCTTCTCGTAGATCTCACGGCGGCCCTCCCGGGTCGCGAGCACCGACAGGGCGCGGGCGCACTCGTCGTACGAGGAGCGCTCGACGGGGTTGGAGGCGAGTGTCTGACTGGTGTCGGGGGCGGTAACCGAGCCCCGGAGCTTGTCCTCACGGAGGAACCAGGCGAGGACGAAGGCCAGGAGGACCACCGGGACGGCGTACAGGAAGACGTCCGTGATGGAGGTGGAGTACGCGCCGAGGACGGAGGGCCGCAGGTCGGCCGGGAGCTGCCCGATGGCCCGGGGGTCGGCGGCCAGCCGCCCCGCGTCGACACCGGGCGGCAGCGACTGCCCCGCAAGCGCGCCCGTGAGCTGCCCGGTCAGCCGGTTGGCGAAGATGGTCCCGAAGATGGCCACGCCGAACGCGGAGCCGATGGACCGGAAGAACGTCACGCCGGAGGTGGCGACACCGAGGTCCTGGTAGGAGACGGAGTTCTGGGCGACCAGGACGAGGACCTGCATCACCAGGCCGAGACCGGCGCCGAAGACGAAGAAGAAGGCGCTCATCAGCCAGGTGGAGCTGTTCTCGTCGAGCTGGTGGAGCAGCAGCAGCCCGACGGCGGTGATGGCGGTTCCCAGGACCGGGAAGACCTTCCAGCGGCCGGTGCGGCTGACGATCTGGCCGGAGCCGGTCGAGGTGATCAGCAGGCCGAACACCATCGGCAGCATGTGCACGCCGGACATCGTCGGGGTGATGTCGTGCACCACCTGGAGGAAGGTCGGCAGGTAGGTCATCGCGCCGAACATGGCGAAGCCGATGACGAAGCTGATCACGGCGACGAGGGCGAAGGTCCTGATCCGGAAGAGCTGTAGCGGCAGTACGGGTTCGGCCGCGCGCCGCTCGACGGCGATGAAGGCCACGAGCAGCACGACGGCGAGCACCGCGAGCCCGATGATCTGCGGGGAGCTCCAGGCCCAGGTCGTACCGCCGAGGGAGGCGACGAGTACCAGGGCGGTGGCGACGGCCGCGATGAGGAAGGTGCCGAGGTAGTCGATGGTGTGCTTCTCGCGGCGGACCGGGATGTGCAGGACGGCCGCGATGACGACCAGCGCGACGACGCCGATCGGCAGGTTGATGTAGAAGACCCAGCGCCAGCTGAGGTGTTCGGTGAAGAAGCCGCCGAGGAGGGGCCCGAGGACGCTCGTGACGCCGAAGACCGCGCCGAAGAGCCCTTGGTACTTGCCGCGTTCGCGCGGTGTGACGAGGTCGCCGACGATCGCCATCGACAGCACCATGAGCCCGCCGCCGCCGAGTCCCTGGAGGGCCCGGAAACCGATCAGCTGGGGCATGTTCTGGGCGACCCCGCAGAGGGCGGAGCCGATCAGGAAGATCACGATCGCGGTCTGGAAGAGCTTCTTGCGGCCGTACTGGTCGCCGAGCTTGCCCCACAGCGGGGTCGCTGCGGTGGCCGCCAACAGGTAGGCGGTCACCACCCAGGACAGGTGGTCGAGGCCGCCGAGCTCACTGACGATCGTCGGGAGCGCCGTGGAGACGATGGTCTGATCGAGTGCCGCGAGCAGCATGCCGAGGAGCAGCGCTCCGATCGCCACCAGGACGCTCCGGTGGGACTGTCCCTCACCGGGCGCCGGGGGTGACGGGCTCAGCTGCTGGGCCATGGGCGTCTCCTCGATCCGCTGCATCCACTGCATCCACTGATCAACTGACTCATGGATCCACTGATCCGCTGATCCACTACACCCCCATCCTGGACGTTTCACCCCGTTATGGCCTGCCGGGGGCGGGCCGAGCCCCAGCAGGCCGTTGGGCTTCCCCGGAGCGGGCTGCATAATCGCAGGCAGCTCAAGGGGAGGGGACCCACCATGACCGGACACGCATGCCCGGAGTGCGGGAGACAGACGGCCGGGCAGCCCGGCATGGAGCATCGGGTGCCGTGCCGGTGCGGCGCCGGCGTGCCATCGCAGCAGCTCACGGAGGACGAACAGCGCGCCGCCCGCACGGCGGAGATCGCCGCGGCCGAGGACTTCGACCCGCTGCGCATCCGGCCGTACGTGACGCTGTCGGACCACTCCGGGACGGGCGGCGGCGAGGCCGGGGGACCTCGTTCCGGGCCCGGCGCACGGGAGGGCACGGCCACCGGTACGTGGGACGGCGCGCGGCCCTCCGGGATGCGGGACGACGCGGCTTCCCGTACGCAGGAGGGCACGGCCCCCGGGACCGGTGCGCCGGCACCCGACGCCGACCGGACCGCGACGGAGACCGCAGGGGCCGCGATCGGTCCGGGGGCGGCGGCGACCACCATGCCGCTGTTCCTGGGGGGCGACGGCCCGAACGGCGGCATGGGCGCGGGCACCGGCGCGGGCGTGGGCCGTGGCGCCGTGCCGGACGACAGGGGCGCCGTGCCGGACGGCAGCCGGAGGCGCACCCCGGGCGCGACTCCTGTCTTCGCTCCCGACCCCGTGCGACCGCGCCGCAGGCGCCCCCTCGGGGCGCTCGCCGTGGGGGCGGCCGTGGCCGCGGTGGTCGGCACGGCGGCCTTCGCCGGCGGGCTGTTCGGCGTCGACGACAGCGGGGACGAGGCGCTGCCGGAGGCCACCACGAGCGTCCCGGACACCGAGGCCGACGAACCGGCCGCTTCGGTGGCCCCGTCCCCCACGGCGTCGGCCACGCCGCCCCGTACGCAGTCCCCCTCGGCCGCCCCGTCCGCACCACCGTCCGCGTCCGCCTCGCCGACGGAGAGCCGGGAGCCCGAGCCGACCGCCACCACGTCCGCGCCCGCGTCACCGACGGCGAGCGCGTCGCCCACCCCGGACGGCGGCGCTCCGCCGGCCGCACCGCCCGCCGATCCGCCCCCGGGACTGGCCGGCTCCTCCCTGCGCCCGGGCGACCGGGGCCCGGAAGTCGCCGAGTTGCAGACCCGGCTCCGGACCGTCGGGGAATGGCTCTACTCGGGGCCGGTCGACGGGAGCTCCTACAGCGACCAGGTGGCGTACTCCGTGGCGATCTACCAGTCGTACAAGGCGATCCAGGGCGATCCGACGGGCGTGTACGGGCCGAACACGCGGCGCGCGCTGGAGGCGGAGACGAACGGACGCGGACGCCACCGAGCCCACTGAACGCACCGAGCCCACCGAGCCCCTCGCGGCCGCCCGCCGCGCCGGGAGATTGGCGTTCCGGCCCCGGTTTTTGTATCGTGATGGAACAAAGTAGCTCCCGCCCGCACTCCCTGACCGGCGGGCGGGGGTTGCCTTGGTTGCCGCACGCGGTACCGCACACCTGGTACCGCGCACCCTTCGCAGCCCGTGTACGTCACGCCCCGCGGCACGCGCACCCGGGCCGTTCGCACACCTCCCCGCGTTCTGGAGCAGCCGATGCCTCCCACCGTCCTCACCGCACGAGCCCTCCTCCTGGACATGGACGGCACCCTCGTGAACTCCGACGCGGTGGTGGAGCGCTGCTGGCGGCGCTGGGCGATCGAGCACGGGCTGGACCCCGAGGCCGCGCTCAAGGTGGTCCACGGCCGTCAGGGGTACGCCACGATGGCCGTCCTGCTCCCGGACCGCCCGGTGGAGGAGAACTACGCGGACAACCGGGTGATGCTGGCCGAGGAGACCGCCGACGTCGAGGGCGTCGTACCGATCGGCGGGGCGCCCGCGTTCATGGCCGCGATCGCCGAGCTGCCGCACGCGCTGGTGACCTCCGCCGACACTCCGCTGGCGACGGCCCGGATGGGTGCCGCCGCGCTGCCGATGCCCGCAGTCCGCGTCACCGCCGAGCAGGTCGGGGCCAGTAAGCCGGACCCCGAGGGCTTCCTCAAGGGCGCGGCGGAGCTGGGCTTCGACGCGGCGGACTGCATCGTGTTCGAGGACTCCGAGGCGGGCATCGCGGCCGGCCGGGCGGCGGGCATGCGCGTCGTGGGCGTCGGCCCGCGCGCCGCGGCCCTCGCGCCGGACGCCCATGTCGAGGATCTGACGCGGGTGCGCGTGGAGGCGGCCGAGGACGGCTCGATCCGTCTGCACATCGACGAGGCCTGAGCCACACCCCTGGCCCGGCCCCTCACTCCGAAGCGGAGCGCATCTCGAAGTGGGCCCACTCCGAAGCGGGGCGCATCTCGAAGCGGGGCCCACCCCGAAGCCGGGTGCATCTCATAGCAGGGCCCACCCCGAAGCGGGGCTCACCCCCGATGCAACAGCCCGCGCGCGACCAGTTCCAGGACCGCCGCGACGGCGACCACCTGGACCGCCATCAGCGCCACCAGGACGAACAGCTGCACGGCGCCCGCCTCCACGGGTGAGGCGCCGCCCAGCAGCATGCCCACGAACGCCCCCGGCAAGGTGACGAGCCCGACCGTCCGGGTCTGGTCGAGCCCGGGCAGCAACGCGTCCGACGCCGCGGGCCGCACGATCTCCAGCCTGGCGTCCCGGTCGAGCAGCCCGAGGGCCATGCCGGCCTCCACCTCCCCGCGCCGGCCGGCGAGTTCGTCCAGCGCGCGCCGCCCGCCGAGCACGGTCGCGGTGAGCGCCCCGCCGATGAGGATGCCCGCCACCGGGATGAGCGCCAGGCCCCGGACCGGCACGAGCCCCGTCAGCAGCAGCGCCCCCACCACGGGCAGCACGCCCGCCCCGATCGGCACGGCCGCCCAGCGCCAGGTGCGGTTACCGGTGATCCGGCGCCCCGCGGTCCACACGGCCACGGCGAACATCAACGCCACGAACCCGAGAAGCGGCGCCAAGGAGCGGACCACCCAGCCGATGAGCAGGGATACGGCGGCGAGTTGGACGGCCGCCCGCACCCCGGCGACGAGGATCTCTCGCGACCGGCCCAGCGAGGCCCACGCGGCGACGGCGGCGGCGAGGAGCAGCAGGACGGCGAGCACGACACCGAGGGTGGGGGAGACCGGAAGCAGCACCCGGCAACGATAGGGCCGCTCCCGGGACCGCCCGGGGGGCGCGCCCGGGACCGCGCGCGCCCCCGACGCCCCGGCGGATGCCCAACACCACCCGGACAAACCGCCCGTGGCGGGTCCGCGCGCTCCCGCGATCCGTCACTCCCCTTGCACACCCCTTGATGTGACGTGCACATGTCGCCACTCTGTTACCTGACGCCCACCCCACGGAAACCTGGCGTCGCCATGATGGCCGGGCCTCCTCACGCCCGCCCAAGCACCCCCCACACCAAGGGAGTTCGCATGTACGGTGTCTACGCGCGTCGCCTTTCCGTCGTCGCCGCAACCGCCGCGCTCGCCGCCACGTCCGCCCTGTTCACCGCCCCGAGCGCGCAGGCCGCCATGCCCACCCCGGTCAGCGCGGCGACCGCACGCACCTACCTCGGCCAGCTCAACGTCGGCGCGGAGGGCTCGTCCAGCGGCTACAGCCGCGACAAGTTCCCGCACTGGATCACCCAGTCGGGAGCCTGCAACACCCGCGAGGTCGTCCTCAAGCGCGACGGCACGAACGTCCAGCAGGACGCCTCCTGCGCCGCGGTCAGCGGCAGTTGGTACTCGACCTACGACGGCGCCACCTGGAGCGCCGCCTCCGACGTGGACATCGACCACATGATCCCGCTCGCCGAGGCCTGGCGCTCCGGCGCGAGCAGCTGGACCACCGCCCAGCGCCAGTCGTTCGCCAACGACCTGACGCGCCCGCAGCTCATCGCGGTCACCGACAACGTGAACCAGTCCAAGGGCGACAAGGACCCGGCCGAATGGATGCCGCCGACCTCCTCGTACAAGTGCACCTACGTCCGCGCCTGGGTCCACGTCAAGAAGCACTACAACCTGACCGTGGACTCCGCCGAGAAGAGCGCCCTGCAGTCCGCCCTGAACGGCTGCTGACCACCGCGCACGGCCACTGACTCCCCGCCCCGCCGCGCACGTCCGCCGACTCCCCGAGCCACCGCACAGCCGCCGGCCCACCGGAAGCCGTGCGTCCTCCTCCTGCGTTCTGTACGTTACGGACCCCATCTGTGACGGCGTCGCGAGGAGATATCACATGGCCGGGCTGCGCCTGGGACCACTGCTGCGGTACGTCGACTGGGAGTCGGGGACCACCGCGACCGTCTGGGTCGAGGCGAGCCGCCCGTGCACCGTGGAGGTCCGGTGCGCGGACGGCGCCTCGGGGGCGTCGCCCACCTTCTCGGTGGCCGGGCACCACTACGCCCTGGTCGTCGTGGAGGGGCTGACCCCCGGTTCCACCACGGCGTACGAGGTGCTGATCGGGTCCCGGCGCGTCTGGCCGCCCGCCGACGCGGGCCTCCCGCCGAGTACCATCACCACGCCGTCCGCGGCGGCTCCGGACGTCGCCGGGGCGGAGCCGGACGGGGTGCGGATCTCGTTCGGCTCGTGCCGGTGGGCGGCCGCTCCCGGCGGCGGGCACGACCCCGTGGGGCCGGACGCCCTGGTGACCCTGGCCGCCCGCCTCGCCGCGGATCCGGCGGCCGAGCGGCCCGACGTCCTGCTGCTCCTCGGCGACCAGGTGTACGCGGACGAGACCTCCGGGGCGACCCGGCGCAGACTCGCCGCCCGCCGGGACCTGGGCGAGCCGCCGGGCGCGGAGATCGCGGACTACGAGGAGTACACCTACCTCTACGACGAGTCGTGGCGCGATCCGGAGGTCCGCTGGCTGCTCTCCACGGTCCCCAGCTGCATGATCTTCGACGACCACGACGTCATCGACGACTGGAACACCAGCGCCGCCTGGCAGCGGGACATGCGCACCACACCCTGGTGGCACGAACGGATCGTCAGCGGGCTGATGTCGTACTGGGTCCACCAGCACCTGGGCAATCTCTCCCCCGTCGAACTGGCCGCCGACCCCGTGTACGCGGCGGTCAGAGCTTCGCCCGACGGCACCGAGACGCTGCGCCGCTTCGCCGCCGAGACCGACGCGGATCCCGCCCGTACTCGGTGGAGCTACCGGCGTGTTTTCGGCCGAGTACGGCTGGTGATGGTCGACACGCGCGCCGCCCGCGTCCTGGCCGAGGAGCAGCGGTCGATGCTCGACGCCGAGGAGGCCGACTGGCTGCGGGACGCGGTCCTGGACGACCCCTCTTCATACGATCACCTCCTCGTCGGCAGCTCCCTGCCGTGGCTGCTGCCCCCGCTCGTCCATGACGCGGAGCGCTGGAACGCAACCCTGTGCGCGGGCGTACGCGGGCCACGCTGGGCACGCTTCGGCGAGAAGCTGCGCCGCGCTTCCGACCTGGAACATTGGGCCGCCTTCCCGGAATCCTTCGACCGGTTCACGGAGCTGCTGCGGGAAGCGGGGAGCGGCCCGGACGCCCCGGCGACGGTATGCGTCCTCTCGGGCGATGTGCACCATGCCTACATCGCCGAGCCACGATGGCCGAAGTCCGATCCCGGACCCGGCTCCCACCCCGGGACCCATTCCGGTCCTGACTCCGGGAACGCCCCGGTTGCCCGTGTCCTTCAGCTGACCTGCTCACCCGTGCACAACTCGATCCCCCGGTCGATCCGAACGGCTTTCCGTTTCGGCTGGAGCCGGGCGGGCCGGCGGATCGGCCGACTGCTGTCCCGCCACGGCCGTACGGGAGCGTCGCCGGTGCTCTGGGACAAGGCGGGTGGCCCCTGGTTCGGTAACCAACTCATGACGCTCACGTTGCATGGCCGGAAGTCTGCGCTGACATTGGTCCAGGCCAAGGCGAGCAAGCAGGGACCCCAGCTCGAAGCGGTTTTTGAGCGTTCACTTACGCCTGAGTAGGGGGCGGTTTTCGGCCACTCGACAGAATGTTGAAGTTGCAAGTATTGATGAGGCCTCCCTAACCTGTGGCGCCGATCGGTTCACGTCCCCACCACGACCGAAGGAGCCCGCCCCCCATGCTCATCCGCTTGAACCAGGCCCAGCCCTACGTCCTCAGCCTCTTCCGCTTCGTCGTCGGCCTGCTCTTCGCCTTCCACGGCGCCGCCACGCTCTTCGGCGTGCTCGGAGGCGCTCAGGCGGAGACCGGCGCCTGGCCCGGCTGGTACGCCGCTCTGATCCAACTGGTCTGCGGGTGCCTGGTCGCCCTGGGCCTGGGTACCCGCGCTGCCGCCTTCCTCGCCTCGGGGTCGATGGCCTACGCGTACTTCAAGGTGCACCAGCCCGAGGCGTTCCTGCCGCTCCAGAACGGCGGCGAGGCCTCGGCGATGTTCTGCTGGGCGTTCCTGCTGCTGGTCTTCACCGGCCCGGGAACCGTCGCTCTGGACCGCTTCTTCGGTTCGCGGAACACGGCGGCCGACGCCGAGGGCACGTCCCGGCGCGACAAGACCCCGGCCGTCCCGGTCTGACCTGGCACCTCGGGTCCGACCTGGCACCTCGGGTCCGATCGGGCCGTCTCGGTCCGACCGTGCCGTCTCGGTCCGACTCTGTTGTCAAGGTCCGACCCCGCCGTCCCGGCGTTGCCCCGCAGCCTCCTCGCACGGAGCGGCGGGGACGTAGGGCGGTGCCCCGGCCCTCCGGTGACACGGAGGAGCGGGACACCGCCGTACGCCGTCGTCCGCCCGAGGGTACGGAGCCCCGTCACTCCCGCCCGTGGGGCCCGAACGGCACCGTGAAGCAGGCCGCCCGCTCCCCCGCACCGCCCTGCCGGTCATGGATGATCACCGACCGCGCCCCGTCCTCGCGGAAGCCCCAGCCGTGCAGGGCCTCCGCCCGCCCGTCGCCCTCCTCGTCCGTCCGGAAGTCCAGCCACACCTCGTTGACCGGATCCGCCGTCGCCGCCGGGCGGTGCTGGTAGTGAGGCCCGGCAGCGGCGGGATCGGCGCCGCAGGGCGAGGTGTGCACATGCATCCCGTACGCACGGCCGGGCACGAGCCCCCGCAGCCGCGCCCCGACCCGGGTGCCGGACGGATCCGCGAACTGTGTGACCTCGATCCGCGCGCCCGCCGGCACCAGCCGGGTGTCGTACGTCAGTGCGTCGGACGGGAGGAAGGAACCGGGCGGGGAGAAGACCCCCGCGGCCCGCATCCACGAACGGCCGCCCACGGCGACGACGTCATCCGTGCGGCTCGGGTCTCCCCCGCCGCCCGGCTCCCGCGCCGAGGCGTCCGCCACGGGGGCCCCGTGCGCGCCGTGGCCGCCGGAGGCGTCCGCCGCGCCGCCGCCCGTTCCGTGGGCGACGCCGACGCCGCAGGCCAGCGCCAGCAGGGCTGCCGTGCCCGCCAGCACGCCGGCGCCCCGGGAGACCCCCCGGCCCCGCGACATCGCCCCGCTCTCACGTTCCGCCGTCTCCCGCCGCCCCAAAATCGGGTGCGCCGGACCGCGTCCCGTCCGTACCATCCATGCCGTCATGCGCTGCTCCTCGCTCGTGCCGGTCGTTCTCCCCGCCTAACGGGCACAAGCCCTCCAGGTGTACGTGACCTGCACAACATCAACCACTCCGGGCGGCGTCCGGATGGCCCTCACGCGTACGCTGTACAGCTGAACCTGCCGCCCATGCCGCTCCCCTGCGACGTCGCGGCGTTGACACGAACGGGGAGTAGTAGACGGTGCTCGAGAGTGTGGCCGCGCTGACCAGCAGCCCATGGATCTACGCGGTGGTCGCCCTCTCCGTTCTCCTGGACGTCTTTCTGCCCCTGCTGCCCAGTGGCGTTCTCGTCATCACGGCCGCCACGGCGGCGGCAGCGGGCTCCACCACCGTCAGCGGCGCCGGCGAAGGCACCGACGGGCAGGTTCCCTCACTCGTCGTACTGATCCTGTGCGCGGCCACCGCCTCGGTGCTCGGCGACCTCGTCGCGTACCGGCTCGCCTGGCGCGGGGGCGACCGGCTGGACCGGGCCATCGCCCGCTCCCGGCGGCTCACCTCCGCGCAGGAGCGTCTCGGCGCGGCGCTGAGCCGGGGCGGCGGCGCACTGGTGGTCATCGCCCGGTTCGCACCCGCGGGCCGCTCCGTGGTCTCCCTCGGCGCGGGCGCCGCCCACCGCAGGAAGCGGGACTTCCTTCCCTGGTCCGCGCTGGCGGGTCTGGCGTGGGCGGGTTACAGCGTGGGCCTCGGCTACTTCGGCGGCCGGTGGCTGGGCTCGACGTGGTTCGGCACGGCAGTCTCCGTACTGGCTCTGTTCGTGGCGGGCGCGCTGGCCGCGTTCCTGGTGAAACGTCCGGCGACGCGCACGGTGACGCTGAGGGCGGCCGAAGCCAAGGCCGAGGCAGCGGCGACGACGGCTGCGGCTGCCGAGACGGCGCCGACGGCCACGGAGACACAGGCATCCGGAGCCGGGCCCACCCCGCGGTCCACATCCGCATCCGCATCGGGATCCGTGGCCGTGGCACCGACGACATCCCCGCTCGTGTCCGTGCCGTCGCCCACCCCCGCCCCCGGTGCCGCCCGCCCGGGCGGGCCGACCGCCCTCGGCGGTCCGGGACCGGTCTCGGCGCCCGCACCGGCCGCCCCCTGACCGGCGGGGCGCACCGGAGCGGACGGCTTACGGGCGGCGCGCCTCAGCCCCGGGCCGCGCCCCGTATCTCCAGGCCGTCGAGCAGCTTCGTCGTGGCTGCGGTGATCTCGTCGACGGCCCGGTCGAAGACCTCCCGGTTGTGCGCGGCGGGCGCGCGGAATCCGGAGACCTTGCGTACGTACTGAAGGGCGGCGGCCCGCATGTCCTCCTCGGTGGCCTCTTCGGGGAGGGCGGGCGGGCGAAGCGTCTTGATGCTGCGGCACATGACTCCAGTGTGTACCGCCCCACTGACAACGGACACCCGCGACCGCCGCCCGCCCCGCCGCCAGGCCGGTTCGCCTGCCCGACCGTTCCTCGCTCAGCTGCTCCGCACCAGGTCGCTCGGGTTCGACCGGTCGGTGCACAGGGCCCAGATGACGAAGACGTCGATCGCGATGGTGACGATGGCCCAGACCGGGGTGTACGGGAGCCACATGAAGTTGGCGATGAGGTTCAGGGAGGCGAGAACGACACCCGCGCCGCGGGCCCAGGTCGCGCCTTTGAGGATGCCCCAGCCCACGAGGATGAGGATCACGCCGAGGATCAGGTGGATCCAGCCCCACGAGGTCACGCTGAACTTGAAGACGTAGTCGTTGATGCTCGTATACACATCGTTCGAGGCGATTCCCGCGATGCCCTTCAGGACGCCGAGGATGCCGTCCACAAAGAGCAGGACACCGGCGAACACGGTTCCCCCGGCCGCCCACGGACTGCCGGCGTTGCCGCCCGGACGGGGATCGGCGGGGCGCGAGGCGCCGGGTGCGGGGGTGCTGGGCTGTGACATGAGGACTCCTTAGCCGGAACAGGCGCCGGGCGCCTGCTGTCCCGACCTGCCCTGGTGGTGCGAGCAGATCAGCTCCGACGCTCCTCCCGGCCACGGCACAGGGCCACCCGGACGCGCCCGTTCGGGTGAGGTGTCACGGCGCGCCGACCGAGACGACGCGCCCCTGGGCGTCGACGGTGAGCGCCACCCGCTCGACGCGGTTGACCAGGGCGACGCCCGCCCACACGATCCCCCACGCCAGGCACGAGAAGATGGTGAGGAAGGCGTGCAGCACGTGGTTCACCGGCTGCCCGCGCACCAGTACCACCTGGCTCTCCGAACGCGCCTCGACGCGCCAGCCGCTCGCGATGCGCCGGCTCACGACCCAGTCCAGGATCAGTGCGCGCTGCGCCGGGTCCGGGGGCTCGGCCCCAGCCACGTAATAGCCGGGCGGCGGTTCGATCGAGGCGCTGTCCCGTACCGTTCGACGACGCTTCACGGGATCACTCCCAGGTGTCGAGGCATGGGATCACTCCCAGGTGTCGAGGCATGGGGTCGAGGCATGGGTGTTGGCACGGGATCACTCCCGGGTGTCGAGACACGGGGTCATTCCCAGGTGTCGAGGTCGCCGCCGCGCCACTCGATCAGCCCCGGCCGGTCCAGCTCGACGATCTTGTCGGGCCCCGGGGCGAACCCCGCGGCCCTCAGCAACGCGGCCACCTCGCCCCGCCCGTGCGCCAGGCCCACGATCTGCCCGTGCACGGTGACCCGCCGCCCTCCGGTCGCGGAGGGCGGATAGACGATCACGGGCGGGTGCTCGGCCATGCCTCCACGGTCCCCCGAGCACCGCCTCCGCGCATCCCGGGAGGCGTGCCCCCCGGTCCCTTCCCCCGCTGACCTCGGCGGAACCGCCCGAGCGCGGTCCGTCGTCTCCGCAGGCGTTCGTATGATCATGAACCGCGACGGAGGAACCGCCCATGACGGCAACGGCTGCCCGCTACCTGTACCTCACCCGGCACGGTCAGGCCTCCGCCGATGAGAGCACGCTGACCGACGACGGCCGCCGTCAGGCCGCCCTGCTCGGGGAGCGGCTCCGCGAGGCCCCGATCACGGCGATCCACCACGGCCCGCTCCCGCGCGCCGAGCAGACGGCGCGGCTGGTCGGCGAGCGGCTGGCGGGAGTTCCTCTGCTGCGGTCCGAACCGGCCGGCGACTACCTCCCGTACCTGCCGCGACGGGAAGAGCTGCCGGCGGAGTCGGCCGACGCGACGCTCGCCCGGCTGGCCGGGTTCCCGGCGGCTGAGCGCGAGCAGGGGCCCGGGCTGGCCCGGCAGGCTCTCGCGCGGTTCACGGGAACGGTCGAGGGTGACGAGCCCCGCCACGAGCTCCTCGTGACCCACAACTTCCTGGTCGGCTGGCTCGTCCGGGCCGCCCTGGACGCCCCGGAGTGGCGCTGGCTGGGCATCAACCACGCCAACGCCGCGCTGACCGTCATCCGCTACGCGCCCGGCCGTCCCCCGGCCCTCCTCCTGTTCAACGACACCGGCCACCTGCCCGCCGAACTCCGCTGGACCGGCTTCCCGCCCGAGCTGCACGTCTGACGGGGACGCTGCGCGGCGGGCGCACCCCCGGCTCGGCCCAGGCGGTGCGGTGGCTCAGGCATCCCGCCCGCGGCCGCGGATCAACGCCATCAGCAGCCTGTGCGTTCCGGCGTCCGCGGCCACGACGAGGCCACGGCCCCCCGGCCCGACGGGAGCACCGTCGACCCCGGTGACGACGCAGCCGGCGGCCCGGCACAGGGCGATCCCGGCGGCGAAGTGCACGCTCCCGCTCAGGTCGCCGCCGTCGGTGACGTAGGCGGCCCTCCGACCGGCCGCGACCCAGGCCAGGGCGAGCGTCGTGGAGACGACGCGGGGGCGGAAGCGTTCGACGAACCCTGGGTGGGCGAGCAGGTCGACGGCCCGGAAGCCGGGCGCGCCGGGGAAGGGCGGATCGAGGTTCACGTCCACCAGCCGGGTGTCCGCCGTCGGCGCCAACCGCTCCTCGCCGACCGGCCGTCGACCCGCACCAGGGCCGGAGCCCTGGCCGCCCGCAGCACGCCGGACCGGGATGGCGGCCTGCCCGTCCCCGCACACGTACGCGTTGCCGTCCCCGTCCGCACGGTCGCCGCCGTCCGCTTCCCCGTGGGCACCGTAACGGACCCATGCGGTCTCGCCGTCGGTCAGGAAGACCTCGCCGCTGAACGGATCGGCCACCGCGGCCGGGCCGGCGCGCAGCGCCACGTTGACGGCGACCAGTTGGGATCCGGTGGCGTAGTTGAGCGTCCCGCACAAGGGGTCCACCAACCACTCGCGCACCGCGTCGACCGCGCCTCGTCGGCCGCCCTCCTAGCCGTGCACCGCGTCGCCGGGCCGGGCGGTACGGATGATGTCGAGGATCGCCTCCTCGGCCGCCACATCGACGTCGGTGGCGAAGTCTCCGGTGCCCTTGTCGATACGGGAGTGCCGCCGCCCGTACCGGGCACGCACGACCTCCGCCCCGGCCAGGGCCGCGACCGCCGCCACCTCGGTGTCCGTCGGGCTCGCGGGTGAGTCGATCATGTCGGGCAGCGTAGCGGGAGGCCGCGGCCGCCGTACGGGGAATGCGGCACAGCCCTCACGCTCCCCCGGCGTCCTGCCCCCGACCGCGGCCGAACAGCAACGCCTCCGAGCCGACCGGGCGGAATCCGGCGGCCTGGAACGCCCGGATGCTGCGCGCGTTGCCCGCGGCCTGCTGCGACCAGAGCGGTTCGCCCGGGGGTACGAGGTGCCGTGCGGCCGTGGCGAGGGCGCGGCCGAGGCCCCGGTGCCGGGCGTCCTCGTCCAGTTCGACGGCGACCTCCCACCGCCCCGCCACCCCGCGCCCGAGCACCAGCACTCCGCCGTCGACCTCCCACATCCGCACCCCGTCCCGGCGCCGACGGGCACTCATCACCCGCGGGTGTACGGGATCGGTGACCTCCCGCAGGTCCAGCGCGGGTTCACCGGGCAGCGAGGCCGCCACGGTCAGGAGGTCGATCGTGTCGGTGACCCGCCCGGTGCGCTCCAGGAAGGCCGTCAGGAAGCGGGGGTGCATCGTGGCGGCCAGCGCATCGCATTCCAGGGCGGCCAGCGTCGCGTGGACCCACTCGGGGTCCTCATCGGTGAACACGACGGAGTGCGCGGTGAAGGCGATCACCCCCGTGTCGCGGCCACTCGGCGCGGCGACCACGACCGTCCTCCCGTCGGTCTCCGGAAACCGCCCGTGCGCCGCCCCGTCCAGGATCTCGGTCAGCGTCCGCCCCATGAACTGCTCCCTCGTACAACGTCGTTCGTTCGAACCGTCGTATCGCCACAGCCTGCGTCACCGCAGGTCACCACCTTGGGGCCGCGCAGGGCCGCACGGGGCCGCACGGACGACGAAACGTTCATCCGCGGCTCCTCGCGGCGCACCGGCCCAGGGTAGGCCGGTCCGTCGAACGGCAGACGTCCAGCTGCCCCCGTACACGCGCCCAAGGAGGAGTCCCGACGCTGCCGCCCCCTCATCGCTTCCGGCATTACCTTCGGCGTAATCGACCGCGTCCGCCCGCCTGGGCAGGATCGGACCCATCGACGGGACGCCCTGACAGGCCCCGGCCCCCGCAGCGAGGAGACCCCCATGTCCGTCACGTCCCCCACTCCCACGGCAAGCCCGGCCGGCCCGGCGCCCTCCTCCGCCGATACGACCCGGGCCGTGGTCCAGGAGTTCCTCGCCGCCCGGCTGGCCGGAGACACCGCCCGGCTCACGGCGCTCTTCGCCGACGAGGTCGACTGGCTGCTCGCCGAGAACCCGACCGTGCCGTGGATCCGCCCCCGGTACACGGCCGCCGAATGCGCTTCCCAGTTCACGGAGTTGATGGAACACACCGTCCCCGAGGACGCACGCGCCTCCGTCGACGCCTTCCTCGTCGACGGCACGGACGCCGTCCTGACGGGGCACCTGTCGGGGACCGTGCGGGCGACGGGCAGATCCTTCGAGGGACCGTTCGCGCTGCGCCTCACCGTGGAGAACGGCCGGATCACCAGGCACCACCTCTACGAGAACAGCCTGTCGATCGCGGAGGCGGTGAGTGACCGCGCCCGGTGACGGGACATACGATGGTTCACCGTTCGACACGCATGAGGTTGGAGAGCCGTGGATCTGGCGGAGTCCCTCGACCGTGCCGTGGCCGCCCTGAAGGCTCCGCTGAAGCGCATTGACCGTGAGCAGGGCTGGACTGACGACCTGCGGCGGGAGATCCAGGCAGAGATCTCGATCAACCGCTCGGCACTGCGGCGTCACGGGCACGGGACAGTCCGGTATCTGCGACCCCGACTCGATGAGTGGCTGGCGCGCGAGGCCGTACGGCCGGGACGCCTCCGCGATGTGGTCATGGAAGTACAGAGGCTCATCACCGAGGCGCGCGATACCGCTGGTCAATGATGACGATCTTGAGAACCGTCGTCGCGGCGATGCCCCCGCGACCGGGAAGAAGTAGATGCCGACGTTCCCCGCCCATGGGTGGTGGTACGGCCCTTCGCGCTGGTGAGCACGGACGGTCTCGAACCGTCGGCATCTGCTTTGTAAGTTCGGCCGGAGGTGGTTGAGCACCCTGGCGGACTCGGCCGCGGCGGCCGTCCAGGGTTCTCCGGGGCTGCCGTTGCGCGCCGACGCTGCTGTCAGTTCACGGGCTCGGCACCTGCTCGTCGGCTGCCCTGCGCGGTCGTGTCAATGCTGTCGCGGCGCGCCTGTCGTCAGCGTGATTCTGCTCTATCGAGGCTCGCAGCTCCCCAGGGGTCGGCCATGGCGCACGCCGGTGAATCATGCGGTGACAGTTGGCGCAGGAGGGCGAGATCGCTGAGCTTGGTCCTGCCTTCGCCGGCTTCATGGAGAGGAACGACGTGGTGGCACTCGATGTAGCCTCTCCACGGTCGCCGTAGACCCGTTCAAAGTCGAATCCACACGCCTCGCACTCAAGTTGACGCCCCTGGCGCTGCAAGTATCGATCTTCTTCTTGCGCAGACCTTTGTTCCGCTCGCGACTGCGGTGGCGGCGCAGCAGCAACCGGCCTTCGGGGGCGCTGAACTCGTCTTCCTCCTCCGCCTCCAGGGACAGGTCCTGAAACGCACCCGCGGTAAGGCCGAGCCGGATCCGCTGGGCCACCTCCGCCATCTCGGCCGGCCTGGCAAGGAAATCGTTCATGACTTGGGCATCCAGCATGTTGCCGTTCGTGGGTTTCCCTCGGTAGTCCGGGTGCTGGCACGTGATGTCAACCGTTTTGCGGGCCACGCCGTTGGGATTCCGGAATAGCTCATTGCGTAGTTCTTCAGGATGGATCGGCATGGTCTGTAGAAGTGCAGACAGCTCGACCACACGTGGGTCGTCGAACTCCAGCCGCTTCCACCCGTTAGCCATCGCCAGGTCACAGGCCAGAATGATCTCGTCACGAGTCCAGTCGGGACTGCGAGACGAGCGGATGACGAACCCGAGTCTGGCGAGCCACCTGGCCGCGTGCGACCTTCCCCCGCTCAACTCTTCCGGCCTGAGCACTCGGCCCTGATCAAACTTGTGGGCCACGCCTGCGATGGCCTTGGAGTCGTATGTCTGCTTCTCCTGCACGAGGAGGTACCCGGTCGCCGGCTTGTATCCGTACTTGGATAAAAATCCTTCGCGGCCCAAGTCGTCGTACTCGGCTACGGCCTTGAGGACACCATCCCGGCTGATCGCACCTTTACGCATGGCGGAATCGTACGTGCGGCCAGAGGGGGTGCTTCAGATACGGATGCTCAGCCGCAGGTTGAGCAGATGGCGTAGACGAGCAGAGGCACCGCGAAGGGTTCCGAGCTTCCTCACCTCATCCACCTCAAGCTCCAGCCGGTCCGCGAGAGCCAGCACGGCGGCGTAGGGCCGCTCGCCCTCATCGAGCTTCGCTGCAACGGCTTCGAGAACAGCGCGAAGAACGACAGGGTTCGCACCGGGATGGCCCGCGAGCAGGCGAAGAAGCTTGTTGTCGTTCCAGGCGCTGTCGCGGGCCGCGCTCAGTTCCTGGAGGGCTTCGGGCGGCGTGTGGGGATTGGTGGCCAGGGCATGCCAAACAAAAGGGTACGGGCATGTCGCGAGACGCTGCAGGGCCAAACTGTCTCTCTCGGCACGTGCCCGTGCGAGGTAGTCGGCAGGCGTGGGCACGAGCATGGCCTCTCAGGATGATCGAAGCCGCCATCCTGCCACTGGACCTTCGTCGCAGCGCCACAGGTGTTCGGACGGCGCGTATCAGACGCGTGTGGGGAGTCACGCCTGACCCGTCCGTGCCCTGCAATCCATGTGCCGAGGCCACGGAGTCCATCCCTCGGACGGGTGACGAATTCGACGTCTCCGGTGGGGATGTGGCATCCACGTGGCATCGATCATGGAAACGGCCCCCCGGTCCGTGTGGACCGAGGGGCCGATACAGGCTCTCACCTGCTGATTACCGCTGTGGGCGCGGACGGTTTCGAACCGCCGACATCTGCTTTGTAAGAGCAGCGCTCTACCCCTGAGCTACGCACCCGTGGATGAGGCAACAGCGTACATGGACCGGCGCCCCTGCTCATAAACCGGTCGGGACGGGACCGGGCCGCCTCCACCGGGGCCGGTGCCACGGTCGGTGCCGGGGCCGGGCCCACGGTCGGTGCCAGGTCCGGGCCCACGGTCGGTGCCAGGTCCGGGGCCGGGTCCCGGGCCGGTGGCGGTGCGGAGGCCGGTGCGGGGGATAACCCCACCAAGAGACGGTAGCCGTCCGGATCCCGTCGGGGGGCGTCGGTGCATACGGTTTGAGTGCACCGGCAGCGACGCCCGGTGCGGCACCGTCCGGCAGCACGCACTGGGGGAACGATCACCGTGGACAACTTCAAGAGCGCAGCGACCCGCACGCTCCGTGGAGCGCCGGGGCGGGCCCTCGCTCTGGGGAGTGGGGTCACCTTGCTGGTCCTGGCTCTCACCGGGTGCGGGAGCACGGACGTCGACGGCGCTCCCGTGGAGCGCAAGACGTTCGCGCTGGAGGGGAAGACGTTGACCATCGACTCCGAGAACGCGACCGTGGACCTCGTGCCCGCCGACGTGGAGCAGGTCGAGGTGGAGCGGCAGGTCGACGGGTGGGTGGTGCTGGGCAGCGGGCCCGATCCCGTCTGGAGCATGGAGGGCGACACCCTCACGCTCCGCGTGAAGTGTGACGCGCTGATCAACAACTGCGAGGCCCGGCACCGGGTGAAGGTGCCGCGCGGGGTCGCGGTGACGGCCTCGTCGGACAACGGGACGATCAGCGCCACCGGCTTCGACCGCGCGCTGGACCTCTCGTCGGACAACGGGGAGATCAACGTCCGGGACGCGAGCGGGGCGCTGAAGCTGAAGAGCGACAACGGGGAGGTGCGGGCGGACCGGATATCTGCCTCCTCCGTGGTCGCCCGCGCCGACAACGGGGAGATCCGGTTGGGCTTCAGCTCCGTTCCCGACCTCGTGGACACCGTGAGCGACAACGGGGGCATCACCATCGACCTGCCGGCGGGCGGCCAGAGGTACGCGGTGAACGCTTCCGCCGACAACGGGGACGTCTCGATCGGGGTGCCGCGCGGCGACGACAGCGCCCATGTGGTGAAGGCGCGCAGCGACAACGGCCAAGTCACCGTGCGAAGCGCGAACTAACCGACCCGTGTGTTCGTCCTTACCAGGTGGGAGAATGTACCGGGCAGGGCGAATCGGCACGGGAGAGGGATGTGACGGCGACACACGCGCGGCCGGAGGCAGGAGCGGGTGGGAGTTCCGCCGTCCACAGTGGTCAGGGCCTGCCGGGGCAGCACGCCCCCGGGAGGTCGCGGAGGCCGCGCGCGCGGAGCCGTTCCGGCGGCCGGGACGTCCTGGCGCTGATGCTCCTGCCCGTGCCCCTCGTGCTCGCCGCGCTGCCCGCCGCCTTCGCCGGTGGCGGTACGCGCCGGTGGTTCGGCGGGCGCGGGGAGAACGAGCGGGCCGAGGCGCAGGCCGCGAAGGACGCCGCCGCCGAGGCGTTCTACGAGCTGGACAGCGCCCAGCGTGATCTCAGGATCTCCATCGAGACGATCAACGCCGTGGACAGCTCCTCCCGCGGCCGCCAGGCATCCGAGGACTTCGCCGCGCTGGGCCGGCGCATCGACGAGGTCAGTCACACCTACATCACCGCCGTCGACAGTCATGACCTGGACCGGGACGATCTGGAGCCCGCCGTCGCCTCTCGGGCCCGCACCGAGCTGTCCCGGGCCAAGGACGACCTCGTGCGGGTCAAGGGCGAGCTGGATCGTTTCACCCAGGGGCTCGGGCCCCTGCTGGGCAGCGCGGAGACGCAGCTCGCCCGGCTCGCCCCCGCTGTCGAGCGGGCCCGGCAGGCGCTCCTGGGAGCGAGCAACGCCCTCGACGGGGCCCGGGCCGCGGGACTACGGGCCGATGAGCTGGCCGCCCGGCTCGCCGCGCTCGCCCCGGAGCTGACCAAGCTGAACCAGGGCGCGGGAGCGCACGGCGTCGCGGAGACCCTCCAGCGGGCCGACGCGGTGCTGCGCGATGCCGAGGCCGTGCGCATCGAGGCGGAGCGGCTGCCCGAGCGGGCGGCCGAGATCGACCGCAGGCTCGTCTCGCTGCGGACCCGCGCCCAGGCCCTGACGACACGGGCGGGCTCGGTGGAGCCGGTGCTCAGCGAGTTGCGGCGGCGTTTCTCGGCCGCCTGCTGGCAGGACCTCCAGCCCGTTCCGGAGCAGGCCGCCGTCAACGTCCGGCAGGCCGAGGACAAGCTCGCGGAGGCGGCGAAGGCGCGCGACGAGCAGCGCTGGGCGGACGCCACGTCCCGGCTGTCCACGGTCCGCGCCCTCCTCAACGCCACGGACGAGGCGGTCTCCGCCGCCGGGGACCGGTTGCGGCAGCTGAACGCCGTGGCGAAGGACCCGCAGCAGGAGATCGAGCGGACCCGGTTCGCGGTGCGGGACGCCCAGCGCCTCGCCATGGCCGGCCGGCACACGCCCGACCCGCGGCACGCGCGGCCCCTGGACGACTCCGTGGCCCGGCTGGAACGCGCCATCGCCGGTCTGGAGGGGCGCCACCCCGACTACTGGCACTTCCTGACCGAGACCGAGGCCGTGCGGCAGACCGCCGCCCGGGTGGTCTCCGATATCCGCGAGGAACGCGGCACCGGCGCCTGAGGCGACCGCCGGGGGACGTAGCCCCCCGGCCACGATGGCTCTAGCCTGAGCCCATGCCTCGCTATGAATTCCGCTGCCGCACCTGCGGAGACACCTTCGAAGTCAGCCGTCCCATGGCTCGGTCCTCGGACCCCGCCTCCTGCCCCGCAGGCCACGACGACACCGTCAAGCTGCTCTCCACCGTGGCGGTGGGCGGTGCAGCCGGCTCCGCTCCCGCGCCGTCCGGCGGCGGTGGGGGCTGCTGCGGGGGCGGGTGCTGCGGCTGAACCCGGCCGGACGCCCCCGGGGCCCCCGCGACGGCCGGGGGCCTACTTCTTGCGGGACAGCGTCAGGCCGTCCGAGACGGTCAGCAGGACGCTGTCCATCCGGTCGTCGGCGCTCACGTGGTCGTTGAACTCCTTGATCGCCGCCGTCGGACCGGTCGCCCCCGGGTCCGTGACCCCACCGTGGAAGAGCACGTTGTCCGTGGCGATGACCCCGCCGGGCCGCATCCGGTCCACCAGCTCCTCCCAGTACGCGATGTAGCCGCCCTTGTCCGCGTCCAGGTAGGCGAAGTCGATGTGCGGCTCGGCGGGCATCGCGCGCAGGGTGTCCAGGGCCGGGGCGATGCGCAGGTCGATCCGGTCCGCGACGCCCGCCTTCGCCCAGGCCTCACGGGCGTACGCCGTCCACTCCTCCGAGATGTCGCAGGCGATCAGCGTGCCGTCGGCGGGCAGCGCCTGGGCCATCGCCAGGGCGCTGAAGCCGGTGAACGTGCCGACCTCCACCACGTGCCGGGCGCCGACCAGCCGGACGAGGAAGGCGAGCAGGGGTGCCTGTTCCTCGGCCGACTGCATGCCCGCGTGGTCGGGGAACCGTGCGTACGTGGTGTCGACCAGTTCTCGCTGGACCGGGTCCAGCGGCGGGTTGTGGGCCAGCATGTACGTGTACAGCTCGTCGGTGATCGTGGTGTCGTTGCCCTTGGTCATGCCCCCACCCTCGCGCAACGCGCGCCCGCCCGCAGGGGAACTCAGGCAGCCGCGGCCGCCAGGAACCGGCGCAGGATCTCCTCGCCCGCCGCCCCTCCCCGCTCCTCCAGGGCGACCACGTGCGGGGCCCGCCAGCCCTCGTCGGCCAGTTCGCCGTGGCCGGGGCGCCAGCCGAGGTCGGCGGCGAGCAGCAGGTCCGCGTCGAGGAGGGAGTCACCGGCGGCGAGCGTGCGCGTGGCGCCGGTGCGGCGGGCGACCTCGTGCATGGCGGCGCTCTTGGTGAGCGGTGCCGGAACCGCGTAGATCTTGCGGCCCTGGAGGGAGACCGTCCAGCCGAGCGGCCCGGCCCAGGCGGCCAGTTCCTTCACCCATTCCTCGGGCAGCAGGGAGCGTTCGACGACGAGGTAGGCGAAGAGGTTCTCGGCGACCCGTTCCTTGAGGAGCCAGGCCGGGTCTGCGGTGGTGGCGAGGTGGGCGCGGATCTCGGTGAGCGGGGCGCACTCCTCCGCGATACGGGCCTCCACCCGCTGCCGCCAGTCGAGGTCGGAGACGCCGTCGACCAGGATGTGGCCGCCGTTGGCGCAGATCGCGTACCGGGGGGCGGGGCCGGGGAGGTGGATGCGCCCGTACTGCTCGCGGGTGCGGGTGGTCGTCGGGACGAAGACGGTGGAGGTCGCCACCTCGGTGAGGAGGGCGGCGGCCGTCTCGGTCAGGTACGAGAGGGGCTTGTGGCCGTAGACCTCCACGCACAGCAACCGGGGGGCCTCCGCGTCCGGCATCGACAGGTCGAGCGAGGCCGCCGAGTAGATCAGCGTGCGGTCGAGGTCGCTCGCCACCAGGGTGACCGGTGAAGCAGCCGCCGGGGTGGCCGGTGAAGCCGCCACCAGGGTGGCCGGTGAAGCCGCCGCCGGGGTGGCCGGTGAAGTCGCGCTCATGCGCCCTGCACCGCCTTGCCGTCCGCGCCCGTCGCGCCGCGCGTGAACCGGGGGTGGATCAGACCGACACAGCTGTACGGGAGGTCGTCGACCTCCTCGACCGGGACGCCGCGCTGTTCGGCGAGGAGCCGGATGTGCTCCAGGTCCGCGCCGGCGCCGCGCTTCGCGAGGATCTTCCAGGGGACCCGGCGGAGCAGGACCCGGGTGGTCTCGCCGACGCCCGGCTTGACCAGGTTGACGTCGTGGATGCCGTACTCCTCGCTGATCCGCTCGACGGCCGCCCAGCCCTCCCAGGTCGGGGCGCGGTCGGCGGCGAGGAGCTCCTTGACCTCGGCCTCGACCTGGCCCGCCACCTCGTCGAAGCGGGCGGCGATCGTGTCGAGGAAGAGTCCCGAGACGTCGGAGTCCGCCAGCTCCCGGTAGAACTTCCCGCCGTGGAAGTCGTCGGGGCCGACCAGGTCGGCGCGGAGCACCGTACGGGAAATGAGGCCCGATACCGTGGAGTTGAGGCAGGCCGAGGGGATGAGGAAGTCCTCACGGGTGCCGTACGTCCGCACGCAGCCGCCCGGGTCGGCGAGCACCGAGATCTCCGGGTCGAAGCCGGCGGGTCCGCCCGCGGTCTCGAACTCGGTGATGGCCGCGGCCAGTTCGCGGGTGATCGCGCCCTTCCCGGTCCAGCCGTCGACGAACACCACGTCGGCCGGGTCGTGATGGGCGGCCAGCCAGCGCAGGGCGGTGGCGTCGATGCCGCGGCCCCGGACGATGGAGATGGCGTAGTGCGGCAGGTCCAGGCCGTGCCGGTGCTGGGCCCAGCGGCGCATCAGCACGCCGACCGGGGTTCCGGCGCGGGCGAGCGAGACGAGCACGGGGCGGGGGCCTCGTTCGGCGAGGACCGTCTCGGTGACGGTGCCGACCGCGCGGGCGATGCGCGCGGCGGAGGTCTCCAGGGCGGCGGTGAACAGGGCCTGGTAGGCGGCGCTCGGCTGGTACTCGACGGGCAGCGACTCCGCGTAGTGCGCGCCGCCGCTCTGGATGGCCTCCTCGCGCTCCTCGGTGGGTGCTTCCAGCTCGGTGTCCGAGAGGTCCTGGAGCAGCCAGCCGACGTCCTCGGGCGCGTAGCTGGAGAAGTCGGGGCCTCGGAGGGGCTCGGGCAGCACGGCGGGCTCCTGCCGGTGGAGAACGGGGGCGGGGGTGTACGAGGGGACGACCGCGAGGAGTACGTGGCCGGTGTGCTCGGCGAGCCGGGCCAACAGCCCGTCGGGGGCGTGCAGTTCGGGGGTGTCGGCGATGGAGTCGACGACGGCGACCACGGCGTCGAAGCCGGCGCCCGCCACGTTGTACGCGTACCGGTCGGCGGGGCCGTCCGCCGGGTCGTCGTGGGCCGGGAAGACGAGGCGGGTGCGTATCGCGTAGCCGGGGTCGTCGACGGCCAGGACGGGTGAGCGGGTGGTGGTGGAGTAGCGGACCTCGGCCTCCGTTCCCAGCGCCGCTTCCAGGGCGGTGCCGAGGCGCAGCGGGGCGTACATCAGCTCCTCGAAGCCGAGCACCAGGACCCGGCGGGGGCGGGGGCCGGTGCGGTCGTCCAGTGCGGCCGCGATCCGGTCCGCCATGCCCGGGAGCGCCGCTTCCAGCGCCGCCCGGTGGGCGGGGGTGAAGCCGTGCCGTCCTCCGTCGGGCACAGCGGTAGGCCAGTCGAGGTCGACGCGGGTGACGGGGGCGGTGTCCGCATGCTCGGCGGCCCCCTCGGGGCCCTCCGCCCGCCCGGCCGTCGCGGCCCGGTCCGCCTGTTCCGCTTCCTGGGCCGCGACCAGGGCCTGGCCGCGTTCCAGAACGCCGTCCGGCAGGGCCACCGTGCCGGCGCTGCGCGTCACCAGGTCGACGCGGGCGCCGATCTCGGCGGCGAAGGCGGTCAGCCGGTCGCGGTCGCCGGCCGAGCGCATGTCGACCAGGGCGACGATGACGTACCGCTCGCGCGGGTGCAGAGCGTGCAGCGCGCGGATGGTGTTCAGGACCGTGTTGCCCGTGGAGAACTCGTCGTCGACCAGCACCAGCACGGAGGCGTCGGCCCCCCTCCCGCCGCTCGCCAGCAAGTCGCGGTCCTCCGGCAGCAGCAGGTGCGAGGTGGCGTGCGAGTGGGCCTCCTCGAAGCCGCCCGCCTGCTCCACGCCCGCCACCGGTCGGCGGGTGGAGTGCAGGTACGGGGCGTCCCGCAGGCCGTCCGCGACGGCGTGGCCGAGGCCGGTGGCCGTCTCCGCGTACCCGAGGACCACCGCGCGGCGGGCCTCATCGGCGCCGAGGAGCGCCCGCACCCGTTCACCCAGCTCGAACCCGGCACCGTGGACGACCGAGGGCCGCTGGGGCACGTGCTTGCCCAGCACGTTGGACACCAGCAGATGCGCCCGCTTGGGGTTGCGGCGCAGGGCCAGGCCCAGCAGTTCCCGGAGCTCTCCGTCGCCTTCGAGGGCGACTCCCAGTCGCTCCGCCACCCAGTTGCCCGACCACACCACGTCCACGGTCTCTTCTCTCGTCGCGCGCTCGCTCATCGACGCGCGCTCAGTTCGTCAGGCCGGCGGCCAGCAGGTCCACGAAGCCGACGTCTTCCTTCGCCACCCCGAAGACCTCGGCCCGCTGGAGGGTGCGCTCGGCCCAGGCCCGGTGGGGCTTCACTTCGTTCATCTTGTTCGTGTACGCCGAGCGCAGCACCCCGCCGCCCTCGCGCTCCGGGCTCAGGATGTCCTGGGCGTCGGTGTACTCCTCGTGGCTGACCACGGACAGTGCGTGGACCGGCGCCACGTGCGAGGGGTGGATGCAGGTCTTGCCGAGCAGGCCGTTGGCACGGTCGAGCTCGATCTCCCGGAGCAGTCCGTCGAGGTCGTGCTCGATGAGGGCCGTGCGCAGTTCCTCGGCCCGGCCCTCCAGGAAGGGGCTGCGGCGCAGCTGGGGCTTGAACATGCGCTCCTGGCGGCGGAAGTACTCCCAGACCGGTCCGGTGATCGTGAAGCCGGTGCCGTCGGCCCGGCCGAGCACGTTGACCACGTCGGCGATCACGGAGGCGACGATATGGACGTCGTAGGCCGTCATGTCGGGCGCGCGGCGCAGTCCGTAGGCCGAGCAGAAGTCGGTGACGCCGAGCCGCAGCGCGAGCACCCGGTCCCGGTGCTTCTCGACGCTGCGGGCGATGCCCTGGAGGATTTCGCCGCGCGTCTCCAGATGGAGCAACTCGGGGGATTCGAGGACCGGCATCGCGAAGAGCCGTCGTCCGCACTCCGACTCGGCCTCGTCGAGCGCCTCCAGGAACTGCCGGCCCCGCTCTTCGGTGAATTTGGGAAGTACGAAACCGGACAACATCCGGACCGAGTCGCCGAGGCGCCGCAC
Organism: Streptomyces sp. CA-278952; assembly: GCF_028747205.1. Lineage (NCBI taxonomy): Bacteria > Bacillati > Actinomycetota > Actinomycetes > Kitasatosporales > Streptomycetaceae > Streptomyces > Streptomyces sp. CA-278952. Next base: position 5,914,413 of record NZ_CP112880.1, on the reverse strand, counting down.
CAGGTCGGTGATCTGAGCCGGTTCCCGTACCCGGATGAAGAGCAGCGGTACGTCGGCGGCCACGGCGTCCGTGGCCTCGCGCGGGTCCCGCGGGGCGGTCGCCGAAGCCGTGGACTCGGTGCCTGCTGCCGCGTCGCGGGCGGCCAGCTCGGCGAACTGCCTGATCAGATTGGCTTCGGCGCCGGTGACCTCGGCATCGTCGATGGAGTCCTCCAGGCACAGCACCATGGAGACGACGCCGCGCGCGGCCTGCTTGAGCACGTCGTCGGCGAGCGACAGCCGGGTCGCCGGGGAGTAGAGCGTGGCTCCCAGGGCGACGGAGAGCATCCGTGCCGGGGAGTCCGCGGTGAACGTGCAGGGCTCCCTGAAGAACAGACCCTCGCGGGCAGTGGGCGATATATGCCCGAAGTGACGCATGATTTTCCCCCGAACTGCCTGACCGACCGAACAATGCATGGCCGGTAATAGTACGTACGGACGGGTGTCAACAGTTCCCCATGTACATGAATTTCCGGTTACCCGCCCCTTGTCCGGCCCCCTGTCGCGGTATCTTCACGCCTTGCCCACACCGCCTCCGGGCACGGTCGTGCCGCCCCCCGCGTTGTCCGCACGGGCCCCCAGCAGGCAGGATGACCGTCATGACGCACACGATGCTGAAGGGCTCGAACGTCCCCGTCGATGCCGCGGCCGTCCGGGCCGTGCTGCGCTGGACCCCGGGCGCCGGGGTTCCCGACGTGGACGCCTCCGCCCTGCTCCTCGGTGCGTCCGGCCGGGTGCGGTCGGATGAGGACTTCGTCTTCTACAACCAGCCCCGGCACCCCTCCGGCCTGGTCCGGCGGCTGCCGAAGCGCAGTGTCCCGGAAGGGCTGACGGACACGGTCGAGGCGGACCTCGGGGCGCTCGACGCGTCGGTGGACCAGGTGGTCATCGCGGCCTCCTCCGATGGGGCCGCCTTCGAGCAGGTCCTGGACCTGCGGATACTCCTTTTCGACGCCGCGTTCGCCGAGGGCGAGCCACTGGCGGTGTTCGATGTCCGGCCGGAGACCGGGGAAGAGACGGCGATCATCTGCGGCGAGCTCTACCGCCGCGGCGAAGGGTGGAAGTTCCGCGCGGTCGGCCAGGGGTATCCCACCGGCCTGATCGGCCTGGCCACCGCCTTCGGCATCTCGGTGGACGAATCGGAGGCCGTGAACGGGGCGCAGGCGGTGAACGGGGCGCAGGACCCGGTCGCTCCGGTGGGCGCGGGGCCCCTCCCGGCCGCCGTGCCCCCGCCGCCGTCCGTGCCGCCCGGGCCCGGGCCGGACTCCCAGGCCACGGTCCAGCACCAGCAGCCCTCCTACGGCTACCCGCCGCCGGTCGCGCACCCCGCTGCCGGCGCCGTGGCCCACCAGCCGGCGTACGGCTATCCACAGCACGCCCCCGAGCCGCCCGCGTACGGCTATCCGCAGCCCGCGGCAGCCGCCGCGCACGCGCCCGACCCCCATTTCGTACTGCCTCCACAAGGTCCGCAGTTCGTCCGGTCCTGAGCCGCCCCGATCCGATTCCCGCGCACGTCCTGCTTCCCGTGCACGTCCTGTTTCCCGCGTACGTCCCGATTCCCGCGCACGTCCTGCTTCCCGTGCACGTCCTTGGGCCCTCACGGCTGCCCGGGCTCAGGTCCGGGTCTTGTAGCCGCGCCCCCATTGCATGCCGTAGCCGTACAGCCGGTCCAGCTCCGACTGGAAGCCGTACACGAACTTCACCTCGCGCCGCACGATCAGCTCGTCCTTGATGTTCTCCACGGTGAACACCGCACAGGAGCGGGCCTGCGGTGCGCGCTCGTCCAGCTCGATCTCGATGCGCGGGCCGTTGCCCGGGTAGAGCGTGACCTTGGCGTGCGTGCGGTCGAACGCGGGCGTCCGGTCGTAGATGTAGACGAAGAACAGCAGCCGCTTGATCTGGTCACGCTGGTCGAGGTTGACGTAGACCGTCTCCCCCGAGGGTGCGCCGAACCGGTCGTCGCCGCTGAGCCGGACGTAGGGCGGCCCGTTGAGGTCGCCGATCAGGCTGCCCAGCGGCTGCACGACGCCCTTGGTGCCGTCCATCAGCTCGTACATGCAGCCGAGGTCCAGGTCGACGTTGACGACGCCCTGGGTGTGCGCCTGGACCACCTCGGGCTTGAACAGTTCGAGGGGGTGCCGCAGCATGCCGCTCCGGCGCGACCGGCCCTCGATGTCCGAGGTCCGCATCCGCCAGGACAGGTTGACCCGGAGGTTGCCCGACAGGGCCCCCTGCTTGTTGAGCGAGATCGTGGCGTTCCGTTTGGTCAGCACGATCGCGCTCGACGTCGAGTTGCCCGAGTCGAACTGCGCCGCGCGCCCCGGCCACAGGCCGTCGAAGAATCCCATACCAACCCCCACCTGTTCGCGCGCCCCGGACATCGCTGCGGGGCGGCCACCGGGCCGGGTCCGGGAGATCCCGGAGAGCCGTCGCCGTGTGGGCCGCCCCGCAGAGAGCGTTCCTCAATCCTTACCGGGTCACACCCCCGAGGACACTTCGGACTTGCTTCCCGAGCCGCCGCCCCCATCGGATTTCGCGGCGAGGGCGCGGTTGCGCCTGACCGAGGACCAGAAGGAGAGGGCGATCAGGATCACGCCGACCGAGCCGGTGATGAACTCGTTGATCTGGTGCTGGATGGTGATCAGCAGGATGATCGAGAGCGCGCCGATCGCGTAGTGCGCGCCGTGCTCCAGGTAGACGTAGTCGTCGAGCGTTCCCTCGCGCACCAGGTAGACGGTGAGTGAACGGACGTACATGGCGCCGATGCCGAGGCCGAGGGCCATCAGCACGATCTCGTTGGTGATGGCGAAGGCGCCGATGACGCCGTCGAAGGAGAACGAGGCGTCCAGGACTTCCAGGTAGAGGAAGAGGAAGAACGCGGCCTTTCCGGCGAGGGCGACCCCGGTGACGGGCTTGCCCTTCTTCTTGGCCTCTTCCTCGGCCTCGTGCTCGCGCTCCTCCTCCTCTTCCAGCTTGCCCTCGAAGAATCCGGAGAGCCCGCCGACGACGAGGTAGGTGATCAGACCGGCGATGCCGGAGAGCATGACCGTGGCCGCCTTGTCGGCGTGTCCGCCGCCGTGCTGGTGGGCCTGGGTCGCGAACGTCGTGGCGGTGATGAGCAGGATGATCAGCGCGACGCAGACCGACAGCATGTCAACCTTGCCGAGCTTGGCGAGCGGGCGCTCGATCCAGCGCAGCCAGTGGATGTCACGGTCCTCGTCGAAGATGAAGTCGAGGAAGATCATCAACAGGAACATGCCACCGAAGGCGGCGATCGACGGATGGGCGTCCGTGACCAGTTCCTTGTACCTGTCCGGGTCGTTGAAGGACAGGTCGATGGCCTCGATCGGCCCGAGCTGGGCGCTCACGGCCACGATCACGACGGGGAACACCAGCCGCATTCCGAAGACGGCGATGAGGATGCCGATGGTGAGGAAGATCTTCTGCCAGAAGGCGTTCATCTTCTTCAGGATTCCGGCGTTGATCACCGCGTTGTCGAAGGACAGCGAAATCTCCAGGACGGACAGGATCGCGACGATGCCGAACGCCTGCCACCCCCCGTAGAAGATCGCTGCGACCAGGCCGAGCGCGGTGACCGCGAACGACCAGCCGAAGGTTTTTAGAACCACTGGCTACCTCATCGTGTTGGTGAAGGGGCTCCCCCGGTGCGTCGGGGCTCCCCCGGCGCCTGGGGCCTTTCGTTTGGAGCGTGTCGGGCACGCGATGCCCGACACGCTCCAAACGAAAGGCCCGGGCGCGGCGTTATGAAACGTTGACGCCGAAGTCTAGAGCGATGCCGCGCAGGCCGGACGCGTACCCCTGGCCGACGGCACGGAACTTCCACTCGCCGTTGTACCGGTAGAGCTCGCCGAAGATCATCGCGGTCTCCGTCGAGGCGTCCTCGCTGAGGTCGTAGCGGGCCAGTTCCTGGCCGTCGGCCTGGTTGACCACACGGATGAAAGCGTTGCTGACCTGGCCGAACGCCTGGCCCCGGTTGTCCGCGTCATGGATCGAGACCGGGAAGATGATCTTGTCGCAGTGGGCGGGAACCTGGTCGAGACGGACGATGACGGACTCGTCGTCGCCGTCGCCCTCCCCGGTGAGGTTGTCACCGGTGTGCTCGACGGAGCCGTCGGGGCTCGTGAGGTTGTTGTAGAAGATGAAGAACTCGTCGCCGAGCACGCGGCCCGACTGGCACAGCAGTGCGCTGGCGTCGAGGTCGAATGCGGCTCCTGTGGTGGAGCGCGCGTCCCAGCCGAGCCCGACCAGCACCTGGGTGAGGTTGGGTGCGACCTTGGAGAGGGAGACGTTGCCTCCCTTGGCGAGCGTGACGCCCATGTGTGTCCTCCCCGAGTCGTGTAAGACGCTGCCGGGCGCTTTCGACGCCCGGGGCCGGGCGTCGAAAGCGCCCGGTCAGGGAGTGTCCGGCGCATCGGGCCGGCCACCCCCTGGTCCTGTCGTCGGACTCCCGCCCGCCCTCCGGGCGACGACGGGAGTCCGACGACAGGACCTGGGGCCCAGCGACGTCAGACGTTGACGCCGAAGTCCTGGGCGATGCCGCGCAGGCCGGAGGCGTATCCCTGGCCGATGGCGCGGAACTTCCACTCCGCGCCGTTGCGGTAGAGCTCGCCGAAGACCATGGCGGTCTCCGTCGAGGCGTCCTCGCTCAGGTCGTAGCGGGCGAGCTCGGTGTTGTCGGCCTGGTTGACCACGCGGATGTACGCGTTGCGGACCTGGCCGAAGCTCTGCTGGCGGCTCTCGGCCTCGTAGATCGAGACCGGGAAGACGATCTTGTCCACGTCGGCCGGCACACCGGCCAGGTTCACCTTGACGACCTCGTCGTCGCCCTCGCCCTCACCGGTGAGGTTGTCACCGGTGTGCTCGACGGAGCCGTCGGGGCTCTTCAGGTTGTTGAAGAAGACGAAATTGCCGTCGGCGGCGACCTTGCCCTCGGCGTTCGCCAGCAGCGCGCTGGCGTCGAGGTCGAAGTCACCACCGGTGGTGGTGCGGGCGTCCCAGCCCAGACCGACGATGACCGCGGTCAGGTTGGGCGCGGCCTTGGTCAGCGAGACGTTGCCGCCCTTGCTGAGGCTGACTCCCACGAGTCCTCCAGTAGTTTTCTCAGGGGCCGGCGGACGCCGTCTTCCCCGTCGTTCATTGGCATCGGATCAACGAGTGGATCCTAGTGACCGGTTCCCGGCCAAAACAGGCTTTTGACCGGGCGTCGCCAGGAGATCGTCTCAGAGCGCTTCGAGCGCCTTGACGTAGTCGTTCAGGTCACGGGCGTCCGGAAGGCCGTTCACGACGCTCCAGCGGACGACGCCCGCCTTGTCGATGACGAAGGTGCCGCGCACCGCGCAGCCCTTGTCCTCGTCGAAGACGCCGTACGCCCGCGAGGTCTCCCCGTGCGGCCAGAAGTCGGACAGCAGCGGGTACTCCAGGCCCTCCTGCTCGGCGAAGACGCGCAGGGTGTGGATGGAGTCGTTGGAGACGGCGAGGAGCTGGGTGCCCTCGTTCTCGAAGCGGGGCAGCTCGTCGCGGAGGGCGCACAGCTCGCCGGTGCAGACGCCGGTGAAGGCGAACGGGTAGAACACCAGCACCACGTTCTTCTCACCGCGGAACTCCGACAGCCGCACGGTCCGGCCGTGGTTGTCCTTGAGCTGGAAGTCCGGGGCCTGACTGCCGACCTCGATCGTCATGGAACACGTATCCCTTCGCCGCTTCTCCGCATCCCGGGCCGGGTCCGTCCGGGTGACACCCACCCTACGCAGGCGCCCCGGGCCGGCCCCAAGGGGCCGTGGACCGCTCTCGGAGGGGTCGTGGACCGGTCCGGGAGGGGTCGTGGGGGCCGCGGGGCGTACGAAGGCCCCCACAGGCGCGGCGTGCGCCCGTGGGGGCCCCGAAGGATGCGAACGTGGTTCAGCGCTTGGCCTTGGCCCCCTTGGGGGTGACCAGACGGCTGCCCGTCCAGTCCTTGCCCGCGCTGATGCTCTTGGTCTGGGCGAGACCGGCTGTCTGGGCAGCCTCATTGATGTCGCTCGGTTCGACGTATCCGTCACGGCCGGTCTTCGGCGTCATCAGCCAGACCGTACCGCCGTCCTCGATCAGACCAATGGCATCCACCAGCGCGTCCGTAAGGTCGCCGTCCTCGTCGCGGAACCAGAGCAGGACGACGTCCGCGACGTCGTCGTACTCCTCGTCGACGAGTTCCTGGCCGGTAGTGGCCTCAATGCCCTCACGGAGCTCCAGCTCGACGTCTTCGTCGTAGCCGATCTCCTGGACCACTTGTCCGGGCTCGAACCCCAGGCGTGCTGCCGGGTTGGTCCGCTCCTCCGCGTGGTCCGCGGTCGCGCTCACGGGTTGCCTCCTGATCATGTCTTCGGAAAATGCTGCAGCCACGCGCGTGCGCGGGGCGTTGGCCGTAGTCCACACGGGCTCGGCGAATCGCGCAAGTACCCAGCGTGCGAGACCGCCTATACGGTGACGTTCCCTGCCACGTCGCCGCAAGTCCCGGCATGTCTCTCCGGCGGCTCCCCGCGGTCTCCCCGGGTCACTCCATCCGTTTACGTCCTTCCTCAGCTTATGCGGTTTCGATCCGCCAATCGGATGCGAACAGCCTTTGGGAACACTTGGACGGCTTGGGCGTAAGGTTGCGGTTTGCCCGTACCCAGCCGCGTACTGCCCATACGCGTGCCCCGTGGACGCGTTTCGGCACCTTGGGGTTACCCCACGGTAGAGATGACGTTCGGGCCCTCGCGGTAGCACGATGGAGGCGGCGCACCCAGAGTTGTCCCGGGGGCGTGTTCGCCGTAGCAGGCCCCGTAGAGCACCACCGAACAGCGAAGGAACAGTGTGGCTTCCGGATCCGATCGCAACCCGATCATCATTGGCGGCCTTCCGAGCCAGGTCCCGGATTTTGATCCCGAGGAGACCCGGGAATGGCTCGACTCCCTCGACGCCGCCGTCGACGAGCGCGGCCGAGAGCGGGCCCGCTATCTGATGCTCCGGCTCATCGAGCGCGCGCGGGAGAAGCGCGTCGCGGTGCCGGAGATGCGCAGCACGGACTATGTGAACACGATCGCCACGAAGGACGAGCCGTTCTTCCCCGGCGACGAGGAGATCGAACGCAAGGTCCTCAACGCGACGCGCTGGAACGCCGCGGTGATGGTCTCGCGGGCCCAGCGTCCCGGGATCGGCGTCGGCGGCCACATCGCCACCTTCGCTTCCTCCGCCTCGCTGTACGACGTGGGCTTCAACCACTTCTTCCGGGGCAAGGACCAGGGCGACGGCGGCGACCAGATCTTCTTCCAGGGACACGCGTCCCCGGGGATCTACGCCCGGGCGTTCCTGCTGGACCGGCTGAGCGAGGCGCAGCTCGACGGGTTCCGCCAGGAGAAGTCGAAGGCCCCGAACGGGCTGTCCAGCTATCCGCACCCGCGGCTGATGCCGGACTTCTGGGAGTTCCCGACCGTCTCGATGGGCCTCGGTCCGCTCGGCGCGATCTACCAGGCGCGGATGAACCGCTACATGGAGGCGCGCGGCATCGCCGACACCTCCAAGTCGCACGTGTGGGCCTATCTGGGCGACGGCGAGATGGACGAGCCGGAGTCCCTGGGCCAGCTGTCCATCGCGGCCCGTGAGAATCTGGACAACCTGACCTTCGTGGTCAACTGCAACCTCCAGCGCCTCGACGGCCCGGTGCGCGGCAACGGGAAGATCATCCAGGAGCTGGAGTCGCAGTTCCGGGGCGCCGGCTGGAACGTCATCAAGCTGGTCTGGGACCGTTCCTGGGACCCGCTGCTGGCGCAGGACCGCACCGGCATCCTGGTCAACAGGCTGAACACCACGCCGGACGGTCAGTTCCAGACGTACGCCACCGAGACCGGCGAGTACATCCGCGAGCACTTCTTCGGCGACGACCCGCGGCTGCGGGACATGGTCAAGGACATGACCGACCAGCAGATCCTGCACCTGGGCCGCGGCGGTCACGACCACCGCAAGGTCTACGCGGCCTACGCGGCGGCCAAGGCGCACAAGGGCCAGCCGACGGTGATCCTGGCGCAGACGGTCAAGGGCTGGACGCTGGGGCCGAACTTCGAGGGCCGCAACGCGACCCACCAGATGAAGAAGCTCACGGTCGAGGACCTCAAGCGCTTCCGCGACCGGCTGCACATCCCGATCACGGACAAGCAGCTGGACGAGGGCTACCCGCCCTACTACCACCCGGGTCGCGACTCGGAGGAGATCCAGTACATGCACGACCGCCGCCAGGGTCTGGGCGGTTACGTCCCGACCCGTGTGGTGCGTGCGAAGCCGCTTCCGCAGCCCGAGGAAAAGACGTACGCGGCTGCGAAGAAGGGTTCGGGTACGCAGTCGATCGCCACCACCATGGCGTTCGTCCGCGTCCTGAAGGATCTCATGCGGGACAAGGAGATCGGCAAGCGTTTCGTGCTGATCGCCCCTGATGAGTACCGCACCTTCGGCATGGACGCGTTCTTCCCGAGTGCGAAGATTTACAACCCGCTCGGCCAGCAGTACGAGGCGGTCGACCGCGATCTGCTGCTCGCGTACAAGGAGTCCCCGACGGGTCAGATGCTGCACGACGGCATCTCCGAGGCGGGCTGCACGGCCTCGCTGATCGCGGCCGGCTCCGCGTACGCCACGCACGGCGAGCCGCTGATCCCGGTGTACGTCTTCTACTCGATGTTCGGGTTCCAGCGCACCGGCGACCAGTTCTGGCAGATGGCCGACCAGCTCGCGCGCGGCTTCGTGCTCGGCGCGACCGCCGGCCGCACCACGCTGACCGGTGAGGGCCTCCAGCACGCGGACGGCCACTCGCAGCTGCTCGCCTCGACGAACCCGGGCTGTGTCGCGTACGACCCGGCGTACGGGTTCGAGATCGCGCACATCATGAAGGACGGGCTGCGCCGGATGTACGGCGAGGCGAACGAGGACGTCTTCTACTACCTCACCGTCTACAACGAGCCGATCCAGCACCCGGCCGAGCCCGAGGATGTGGACGTCGAGGGCATCCTCAAGGGCATCCACCGCTTCAGCACCGGCGAGAAGGGCGAGATCCCGGCCCAGATCATGGCGTCCGGTGTGGCCGTCCCCTGGGCCCTGGAGGCGCAGAAGATCCTCGCGGACGAGTGGAACGTCAAGGCGGACGTCTGGTCGGCGACCTCCTGGAACGAGCTGCGCCGCGAGGCGGTGGACGTCGAGCGCTACAACCTCCTGCACCCGGAGGAGGAGCAGCGCGTCCCGTACGTCACGAAGAAGCTCGAAGCGGCCCAGGGCCCGTTCGTGGCGGTCTCGGACTGGATGCGTTCGGTTCCGGACCAGATCGCGCGCTGGGTGCCGGGCGCCTACCAGTCGCTGGGCGCGGACGGCTTCGGCTTCGCGGACACCCGGGGTGCGGCCCGCCGGTTCTTCCACATCGACGCGCAGTCGATCGTGCTGGCGGTCCTCACCGAGCTGGCCAAGGAGGGCAAGGTCGACCGGTCGGCCCTGAAGACGGCGGTGGACCGCTACGAGCTCCTGGACGTGGCCGCGGCCGATCCGGGCGCGGCGGGCGGCGACGCGTAGCGGCGGTCGCGGTACGGAAGGTCCTCAGGGGCGGTGGCGCGGGAGCGTGGCCGCCCCTGAGGCGTGCCGGGGCTCAGTTCTCCCAGATCTTGAAGGCTCGTACCTGGTACGGGGACCGGGGCGTCCAGGTGCCGCCGCCGGGGTACGTCTCGAACTCCCCCGTCTCCGCGCACTCGGCGGACTGGTAGGTGGTGACGGGCCGCCCGGTGCGGTTGGCGAGGGACTGGGCGTCGCCGCCCTTCGGCAGCGGGACGCAGCTCTCGATGTCCACGCCGGAGAGCTCGAAGGTGTGGCGGGCCCCGGTGAAGTCGGGCTTCTTCCAGAGGCAGAGCCTGCCCGCCTCGCAGGCCCCGAGGGAGACGCCCGGGGACCGCTCGGGGGCCGCCGCCGCCCGGTCGTGGGCCAGGGCCTGGGGAACGAGTGCGGTGACGGCCAGGGCGGCCGCCGCGAGGACGGTCGTACGCATGATGGATCAACCCCCGTGGTTGGTCGGTGTTCGCTTCCGCCGCTCACTCTGTGTCACCGGGCCTGGTGTGCGGAAGGGCGGCCGGGAGGCGTCACCCTGATAGGCGAGAGCCCCGCCGAAAGGATTCGGCGGGGCTCCGGCCTGCGCTGTGTTGACGATCTGCGCCGCTTCGGGCGTCGGATGCCGCTTCGGGCGTCAGATGTGGCCGACTCCGGCCCCCGCCTCGGCGTTCTCGCCGCGCTTGGTGAGGGTGGCGACGAAGACGGCGACCACGGCGACGATGCCCGCGACCGTGAAGGCCAGGCCCATGCCGGACATGAACGTGTCGTGGATGACCCCGCCGATGGTGTCGATGACGTCCGGCGTCATGTTGGGATCCTTGGCGAGTGCCTCGGCCGGCACTATGCCGAACTCGGCGGCCTCCTCCAGTTTCGGGTCGGGCGCGCCGGGCAGGCCCGCGCCCGCCCAGTTGTCCGCGAACTCGGAGCTGACCTTGGAGGACATGACCGCTCCGAGGACGGCGGTGCCGAGCGCGCCGCCGACCTGCATGGCGGCCTGCTGGAGACCGCCGGCCACGCCGGACAGCTCCATGGGCGCGTTGCCGACGATGACCTCGGTCGCGCCGACCATGACCGGGGCGAGCCCGCAGCCGAGCAGGGCGAACCAGAGGGACATCGCGAAGGTGCCGGTGGAGTCGGTGAGCGTGGTCATGCCGAACATCGCGGTGGCCGTGCAGACCATGCCGCCGACCAGGGGGACGCGGGGACCGAACTTGGTGATCAGCAGGCCGGCGACCGGCGAGGCGACGATCATCATGGCGGTCAGCGGCAGCAGGCGCAGACCGCTGTCGACCGGGCTGAGGCCGTGGACGCCCTGGAGGAAGAACGTCACGAAGAAGAGGCCGCCCAAGAAGGCGAAGGCCATCAGCATCATGAGGACGACACCGGCCGTCAACGGGACGGAACGGAACATCCCCAGCGGAACGAGCGGTTCCTTGACCTTGGTCTCCCAGACGCCGAAGGCGGCGAAGAGCAGGATCGCGAGGCCGAGCCACGCCCAGGTGCGGCCGTCGCCCCAGCCCCAGGACTCACCGGCCTTGATGATGCCCCAGATGAGGGAGAACATCGCGCCGGAGAGCAGCACGATGCCCAGGACGTCGAAGGAGCGCGGTGCGTTGGCGGCGCGGTGGTCCTTGAGGATCACCAGGCCGAAGATGAGCGCGATGATGCCGACCGGCACGTTGATGAAGAAGACCGACTGCCAGCTGACGTGCTCGACGAGCAGACCGCCGACGATCGGGCCGCCCGCGGTGGACGCGCCGATGACCATGCCCCAGATGCCGATCGCCATGTTCAGCTTCTCGGCGGGGAAGGTGGCGCGCAGCAGGCCGAGTGCGGCCGGCATCAGCAGGGCGCCGAAGAGGCCTTGGAGGACACGGAAGAGGACGACCAGGACGATCTCCTGGGAGAAACCGATCGCGGCGGAGGAGATCGCGAATCCCGCGATACCGATCAGGAAGGTCTGACGGTGGCCGAAGCGGTCGCCCAGCTTGCCCGCGGTGATCAGGGCGACGGCGAGCGCCAGGAGATAGCCGTTGGTGATCCACTGGACGTCGGCGAGCGAGGCGCCGAGGTCCTTCTGGATCGCGGGGTTCGCGATGGCGACGATGGTGCCGTCGAGGGCGACCATCATCACGCCGAGGGCGACGGCGAAGAGGGTCAGCCAGGGGTGGCCGCGAAGCCCCTTGACCGGGGCGGGTTCTGCGTTGTCTTCCGGCTCCCGCGGCGCCTTCTCGACGGTGGTCTGACTAGTCATACGGCGAGACTAGTGACAGCTACTGACAGTTGACAAACCAATTCACAAGACAGTAACTGTCACGTAGCTCACACGTAGCGCACAGGTATGCTGAGCTGGACAAACACGGGAAAAGAGGAACCGGTACGTGACCGACGGGCAGACAGTCGAGCCCCGAGCCGGACTGCGTGAACGCAAGAAGCAGCGCACTCGGGACGCCCTGGTACGCGCCTCCCTCGAACTGTTCACCACCCAGGGGTACGAACGCACCACCGTCGACGAGATCGTCGACGCCGTGGAGGTCTCCCAGCGCACCTTCTTCCGCTACTTCGCGAGCAAGGAGGACGCCACCTTCGCCGTGCAGGAGATGGTCGAGTCCCGCTTCATCGAGGAGCTGCGCCGCCGCCCCGCGGGCGAAGCCCCCTTCGAGGCCATGCGCCGGGCGGTGCTGTGCGCGTGGAACAGCATCGGCGAGGCGATCGAGGAGGTCGTCACCGTCGATCTCCATATGCGGACCTACCAGATGATCGAGTCGACCCCCTCCCTGCTCGCCGCCCACATGCGGCGCGGGGTCGCCCTGGAGAACCAGATCGCCCTGCTGATCGCGGAACGCGAGGGGCTCGATGTGGAACGGGACCCCCGGCCGCGGGTGGCCGTCGCCGCGTTCTCCGGGGTGATGCGGGTGACCGGTCAGCTGTGGGGGCGGGGGCTCGACCCGAGCGTGGAGGCGCTGCGCGACTTGACCGAGGAGTATCTCGACCAGCTCGCCCCGGCCCTCGCCCGGGACTGGCGTCGGACGTAGGGCGACTGCGGTTCGGGCGTCACACGTAGCGCGACTCCGGTCGGATGTCACACGTAGCGCGACTCCGGTTCGCGTGCCGGAAGGAGCGCGGCCACGAAGCGGTGGTGGTGACCCTGTGTGAGAAATCCGTGATGAATCCTTCGCGGACGGGTGATGTACCTCACCCGCATCACGGGGGTCGGGACGCGTCTCCTAGGGTGTGGCGCAGTGACTTCCTTCGACACCTCACCCACGTTGACCGCATGGCGTGCTCTGCTCGCCGTGGCGGTGGTGTTCGTGATGCTGGCGACGACGGGCTGGAGCGCCGTCCGCGATCAGCACTCCGGCGGGGAGCGCGAGCTCGCGCTCGCCTCCTGGGCGAAGGACCGGATAGCCGGCCGCTCACTGCCGGACGCCGACGCTCCCGCCTACCGGCTGGCCCACTTCTTCGCCACCCTCACCTCGGGACAGCAGATCGCCCTCGCGGGCAAGTACCCGTCGGTGGTGGGGAATCTGAACGGCGCTCCGGTCACCCTGCGCTACCACGCCAACCGGACGGCCCTCAGACAGGCCGTGACCGTGGAGAGAACGCGGGCGCACGACGAGAAGCTCTCGCCGGACGGGCGCGGTGAGGCGCAGGCGCGTCTCGGCCGGTTCCGCTCGATGCTCGCGGGCCAACGCCAGATCCTGGCCTTCGATCCCTCCGGGAGGGGCCGTGCGGCCGAGGTGTTCGGGAATCTCGACCGGGCCGCCCGGGTCTCCGTCGTCGTCCCGGGCGTCGACACCCATCTGCTGTCCCTGGAGCGCGGCACTCGCGCGTACCGGGCCCCCGTCGGGATGGCCAAGTCCCTGTACAAGGCGGAGCGCTCGGCCGCCCCGGGCACCCGTACGGCCGTCATCGCGTGGGCCGATTACACCGCCCCGGCCGGCCTCGGCATGGACGCGGCGCTGGGCGGGCTCGCGGCGAACGGCGCGATCCGGCTGAACGCGATGGTCGGCGCGCTGCCCGGCACCTCGAAGGTCTCGCTGTTCTGCCACAGCTACGGCTCCGTGGTGTGCGGGGTGGCCGCGCACCGGGCCCACGACCGGGTGGCCGACATCGCGGTGGCGGGCAGCCCCGGCATGCGGGCCGCCACCGCCGGTCAACTGGAGACCGGCGCCCGGATCTGGGCGACGCGGGACGGGGACGACTGGATCGGGGACGTACCCCATCTGGAGTTCGGCGGGATCGGTCACGGGGCCGACCCGGTCGACCCGGCCTTCGGCGCGCGCATCGTCTCGGCGGCCGGCGTCGCCGGGCACAGCGGCTACTTCGAACCGGGCACCGAGAGCCTGGACAACTTCGCCGCGATCGGCGTCGGAGCGTACGGATCGGTCAGCTGCGCGCGTGCCGACAGCGCGTGCCACAGCGGTATTTCCGGTGAGCGGGACGGCTGACGCGCGTAGAGGTCGGTGTCGGGCGGATTAATCGCGACTTGCTCCGAGGGGGGACGTGGGCGACTGTGCCGCATACGATGAGGCACATGGGTGATGTGCTGGCCGGAATTCATGCCACCTGGGAGTTCGACACCGACTCCGTGCTCATCCGCTTCGAACGGGGCATCCGCACACCGAAGCTCTTCCAGAGCCTGCGGGAACGCCGCATCCCGTATGCGGCCTTGTCGTCGGTGACGCTGACCCCCGGCAAGCGGGGCACGGTGGTTCTGCGTGCCGTGCCGAGGGCGGGTGCCGATCCTCTGGTGGAGGCTGCCTCCGGGCAGCTCAAGGAGGGGTATGACCCCTATCGCCTGGTACTTCCGGCGGAGCGGGAGGTGCTCGCCGAGTACTACGCGGACGAGCTGCGGGCCCTGCTGGACCCGGCGTCCGGCGAGAGCGCCGACCGGTTCCTGGTGGCGGCCCCCGAGGCCCCGATGCACTTCAAGGCGTATGACGGCCGGGCCAGCTTCGACGGCGAGCGCATCTCCTTCCGGTGGTCCTGGACCGGGGCCTCCAGCGCCAAGTGGAAGGCCGGCGACCAGAGCTTCCGGGTGAGCGAACTGGCCGGAATCGTGTGGCGCTCGCCCGAGGCGCTGGACGGCTATCTGCGTCTGGTGCCCCGCGCGGCGGCCCCGGTCGACCACCGCGCCGGCGGCAGTCTGGGCGTTGTACACGGTCCCGGCGGCTGCGGGGGCCCGGACGGCGGGGCGCCCGCGGGCGTGCCCGCCGGGCCTCCGGTCGCCACCGCGGACCAGGATCCGGCGGCCGTGCTCTTCGGCCTGGGCTACGGGCCGGTGCACGAGTCGCTGCCCTTCGCCGCCGCCGTCCTGGAATCCGTACGCCGGACCCAGCCCGCGCCCGCCGCCTCCGCCCCGGTCCTGGTGAACGCCGGGCGGCGCGATCCGGCGGACATCGCCGAGCGGATACATCACCTCGGCGAGCTGCACCAGGCCGGACTGGTGACGGACGCCGAGTACAGCGCGAAGAAGGCCCAGCTGCTCGCGGAGCTGTGACCCCGCGCCCCGGCCCGCGCCGGGAGGAGTCCCACTCCCCCGGGCCCGCGCCGGGCAGGGAACCCGCGCCCCGGGCCCCCGCCGGGAGGGACCCCGTACCGGGGTATGAGGCGGACCTGCCGAGGATCGCGACCGCGGTATGACGCCCCGCGCCCCCGGGCCTGCCTAGGCTGACCGGGCCATGTCCACTTCCCCCGCCGGGCCTCCGCCGCCCGCCGACGGCCTGCTGAGCGCCGCCCGCCGCAATCTGCGCGAGCTCGCCCACGGGCTGTCCCACGCGTCCCATCCGTCCACCCCGCTGCTGGCAAAAGCCCCGAAGCGGTGGCAGCGGCTGCTGCCGTACGTCGTGGTGCTCGCCCTGACCGCGACCTTCATCCCGGTCACCATCAACGTCCTGACCTCGCAGTACGGCGTGCCGGGCGCACTGGCCGGGGCGCTCGCGGTGGCCCAGTCCGCCCCTCTGCTGATGCTGGCCCACCGGCCTCTCCAGGCGTGGTGGATCATCTTCCCCGCCGACATCGTGGGCGCCCTGGTGCTGCTGGCCAACCCCGACGAGCGGCATGACGTCTGGCCGTGGATCCCCCCGGTGCTGGTCGCGTACCTCTTCCTGCTGCTGGCCCTCGGTCTGCGTGAGACACGGCGGACCTCGGTCGGCGTCTGGCTGGCGACGGGCGCGGCCGGTCTCGTGCTGCACCTGATCGCACCGGCGGACCGCAACACCGGCAGCGCCCTGCTGCTGCCGATCCTCGGCGCGGTGGTCCTCGTGATCGGCGGTGCCGTACGGGAGCGGAGCGAGGCGACGCGGCGGCTGGCCGAGCAGGAGACGATCAGCGAGGCGGAACGGGCGCAGCGCACGCTGCTGGAGGAACGGACGCGGATCGCCCGTGAGCTGCACGACGTGGTCGCGCACCACATGTCGGTGATCACCGTGCAGGCCGACTCCGCGCCGTACCGGATCTCCGGGCTCTCGGAGCCGGCGCGGGAGGAGTTCGCCTCGATCGCGGCAGCCGCGCGGGAGTCCCTCGGCGAGATGCGGCGGCTGCTGTCGGTGCTGCGCAGCGACGGCACCGAGGGCGACCGGGCGCCGCAGCCGGGCCTGGACCGGTTGCAGCAGCTGGTGGAGGCGACCGTACGGGCCGGGCTGCCGGCGGAGCTTTCGCTCGCCGCCGAGCTGGGCGAGGTGCCGCCGGCGGTGGATCTGTCGGCGTACCGGATCGTGCAGGAGGCGCTGGCCAATGTGGTGCGGCACGCGCCCGGGGCGCGCACCCAGGTATCGGTCCGGGTGGCCGACGGCCATCTGAACGTGCTGGTCGTCAACGGCCCCGCGCCGAAGCCCGCGGCGCCGCTGGAGAGCGCGGGGACCGGGCACGGGCTGGTGGGGATGAGGGAGCGCGTACGGTTGACCGGCGGCACGCTGGACACCGGGCCGCTGCCCGACGGCGGGTTCCGGGTGGCCGCCCGGATGCCGCTGCCTCCGGCCGTGTCGCCGTCCGTCCCACCCCCTTCGGAGGACTTGTGACCATCCGCGTGATCATCGTCGACGACCAGGCCATGGTGCGGGCCGGCTTCGCGGCGCTGCTGGCGGCGCAGAGCGACATCGACGTGGTGGGCGAGGCGGCGGACGGCCGCCGGGGCGTCGACGTCAGCCGCAACCAGCACCCCGACGTCGTCCTGATGGACGTCCGGATGCCGGAGATGGACGGACTGGCCGCCGCGCGCGAGCTGTTGAACCCGCCGGTGGGGGTGGTGCACCGGCCGAAGGTCCTGATGCTGACCACGTTCGACGTGGACGACTACGTGTACGAGGCGCTGCGCGTCGGCGCGTCCGGGTTCCTGCTGAAGGACGCCCCGCCCGCCGATCTCATCGCGGCGGTACGGGTGGTGGCGGCCGGGGACGCGCTGCTCGCGCCCTCGGTGACCCGGCGGCTGATCGCGGACTTCGCGGCGCAGCGGCCCTCCGGGGCGACGCGCGGGGGGCAGGCGCTCCGGCTCAACGGGCTGACCCCGCGCGAGAGCGAGGTGCTGGAGCTGATCGCCCGGGGGCTGTCGAACCAGGAGATCGCGGGGCGGCTGGTGCTGGCCGAGCAGACCGTCAAGACGCACATCGGGCGGGTACTGGCCAAGCTGGACCTGCGGGACCGGGCCCAGGCGGTGATCTTCGCGTACGAGTCGGGGCTGGTGACTCCGGGGGACGCGGGGGTGTAGAAGCCCGCGAGGCCCCCGTCTTCCGGCCCACCCCCTACCCCGGTATCACCCCGCGGTTGGCCCCCCGGTGTGACGCCCCCTCACCCGTCCTCTTCCTACCTTCCTCCCGGTCGCACCGGTCGGTGCGGATCCGGAGAGGGAGGGCACGATGCGTCGATACGCGAGGACCGTGGTCGCGTTCGCACTGGCCACCAGTGTGGTGGCGGGGACCGCGGGCTGGGTTTCGGGAGATGCGCAGCAGGCGCTGACCGGGCCACCGCCGGGCAGTGCGCAGTGGCGGGCGGACCGGGTGTCGGGGGCGGGGCTGCCCGATCCGGAGCGGACCACGCCTGCCGAAGTCGCCTCGTTCTTCGCGGGGTTGAGCGCCGACGAGCGGCAACTCCTCCTCGGGCGCCATCCGTCCGTCGTCGGGAATCTCGACGGGGCGCCCCTCGAACTGCGCTTCCGCGCCAACTCCCTCGCGCTGGCCGCCGAGGACGACCCCCGCTACCGCTCGCTCGCCGCCCCCGGCCGCCAGATCCTCGCGTTCGACCCGCGCGGACGCGGCCAGGTCGCCGAGGTCTTCGGGGACCTGCGCACGGCGCGCCGGGTCTCGGTGGTGGTGCCGGGGTCCGACAACGACGCCGGGACCTTCGACCGGAAGGCCGCCAGCCACGGGGCCCCGGCCGGCATGGCCAGGACCCTGCACACCGCGGCCGGTCCGGGGACCGCCGTCATCGCCTGGGTCGGGTACACCACCCCGGTGGGCGTCGGCCTCGACGCGGCCACCGGCGGCCTCGCGGAGGCCGGGGCCGGGCGGCTGACCCGGTTCACGGAGGGCCTGACGGCGGACGGGCTGCCCGCGCCGGCGGTGTTCTGCCACAGCTACGGCTCGGTGGTCTGCGGCCTGGCCGCGCACCGCCTCCCCGCCACCGATCTGGTGGTGCTCGGCTCCCCCGGTATGCGCGCCGACGACGTGGGCGGGCTGCGGACGAGCGCCCGGGTCTGGGCGGCGAAGGACCCGACCGACTGGATCGACGACGTGCCGAACGTGCGCTTCGCGGGCCTCGGTCACGGGACGGATCCGGCCGATCCGGCGTTCGGCGCCCGCCGGGTGCCGGCGGACGAGGCCCGGGGGCATGCCGGTTACTTCGAGCCCGGGACGGATTCGCTGCGGACCTTCGCCGCCATCGCGCGCGGCGACGCGGCGGAAGCGGCCCCGGACGCGGCGGGACCGGACCCGGCGGAAGCCGCCCTGGCCCTGGAAGCCGCCCCGATGCCGGATGCCGCCCCGGCCCTGGAAGCCGCCCCGGTGCTGGAAGGAGTGGCCCGGTGAACGCCCTGCTGGAGAACGGCCGCCGGCTCGCGGTCCGTGTCGACGCGTCCACCCCCGCCCACCGCGACCGGGCGATCGACGGCCTGCGGGCGCTGGCGCTGCTCGCCGTGCCGCTCGGTCACTGGATGCTCGGCGGGTTCCGGCTGGACGCCGACGGCCTGCACAACGCGAGCCCGCTCTCGACGTTCGCCGGTCTCGCACCCGCGAGCTGGGTGCTCCAGATGCTGGGCATCTTCTTCCTCGTCGGGGGGTACGCCTCGGTGCTCTCCTTCCGCCGCCGGACCTCGACGACGGCCGCCTGGCTGGGCGGCCGGCTGGCCCGCCTCGGCCGGCCGGTGCTCGGGGTGACCGCCGTGTGGGCGGTGCTGCTGGCGATGCTGTCCGCGCTGGGCGTGCCCGGCGACACCCTGCGTACGGGGTCGACGCTGGTGATCCAGCCGCTCTGGTTCGTCGGGGTGTACACCGTGGTCACGGCGCTCACCCCGGTCTGCGTCACGCTGGCGCGGAAGCTCGGCGGGTGGGCGGCGCTGCCGCTGCTCGCGTCGGTCGCGGTGGTGGATTTCCTGCGCTACGGGCCGTTCGCGGAGGCGATGCCGTCCTGGCTGAGCATGCTCAACATCCTGCCCGGCTGGCTCTTCGCGTATCAGCTGGGCGTGTCCTGGGGCGAGGGCCGGATCGGGAAGCGCGGGGCCCGGCTGCTGCTGATCGGCGGCGGGGCGCTGTTCGCCGCGCTGCTGCTCGCCTTCCACTACCCGGCGTCGATGGTCGGGGTGCCTGGCGAGGCCCGGACGAACTCGCATCCGCCGTCGTTGCTGGTGGTGGCGCTGGCGGCGGCGCAGAGCGGGGCGGCGATCCTGCTGCGCGACCGGCTGGGGCGGCTGTTGCGCAAGCCGCTGCTCTGGGCGCCGGTCGTGGTGGTCAACCTGTCCGCGATGACGATCCTGTGCTGGCACCAGACCGCGATGCTGGCCGCCGCCGTACCGGCGTCGCTCGCCGGGGCGGGGACAGCGGTGGCGGGGCTGACGACCGCGCCGGACACGGTGGGCTGGATCCTGGCCCGGATCGCCTGGCTGCCGGTGTTCGCGGGGCTGCTGGTGCTGATCGCCCGGTACGCGCGCCGCTTCGAGGCCCCGTGGCAGGCGGGCACCCGCGCCGCGAACGCCCGCCGCGCGCTGGCGGGGCTGCTCGCGGCGGGGTTCGCGGTGTTCGCGCTGGGGCTGGCGTGAGGCATGGCCCGGGGCGCGGCCGGGGCGTCATGAATTTCATGAACCAAGCGATCGCCGCGTACGGCTGCGGGCTACTCCCGGGCCTCGGACGTCAGGCTCATGTCCGGGTACCGGTCCCCCGCCACCCGGCCCGCGATCGGCTCCAGCAGGGCCAGCTCCTCGGCCGTCAGCGTCAGCCCGGTCGCCGCCACGTTCTCCAGCAGGCGGCTCCGCTTACGGGTGCCGGGGATCGGGACCACGGTCAGTCCGTGCACCCGGGCCCGCTGGTGTACCCAGGCGAGGGCCACCTGGGCGGCGGTCGCCCCGTGCGCGGCGGCGATTTCGTGGACGGGCGCCAGGAGGGCCGCGTTGGTGCGGGCGTTGTCGCCGGTGAAGCGCGGCTGCTGCTTACGGAAGTCGCCCTCGCCCAGGTCCTTGCCCGCGTCGGCGAAGGCCCCGGTGAGGAAGCCCCGGCCGAGCGGCGCGTACGGCACGAGGGTGACGCCCAGGTCCACCGCCGCACCGAGCGCGCTCTTCTCCACGTCCCGGCTGAAGAGCGACCATTCCGACTGGAGGGCGGCGATCGGGTGCACCGCGTGCGCCTCGCGCAGCTCGGGACCCGTCACCTCGCTCAGCCCGATCTGCTTGATCTTGCCCTGCTGGATCAGCTCCGCCATCGCGCCGACCGATTCGGCGAACGGGACGGCCGGGTCGTGGCGGTGCATGTAGTAGAGGTCGATGACGTCGGTGTTCAGTCGGCGCAGGCTCGCTTCGACAGCGGTGCGGAGGTATGCGGGGTCGTTGCGCACGCCCCGGTACCCGGGGCTGTCGGAGCGCACCAGCGCGAACTTGGTGGCGAGGGTGATCTCGTCCCGGTGGGCCCCGACGAACGGCGCGAGGAACTCCTCGTTGGCCCCGCGCCCGTAGGTGTCGGCGGTGTCGAAGAGCGTGACGCCGGCGTCCAGGGCCGCGTCCAGGGTGTCCCGGGCGGAGAGCTCGTCGGTGTCGCCGTAGAACTCGCTCATGCCCATGCAGCCGAGGCCCTGGACGCCGACCCGCGGTCCGCCGTCGCCGCCCAGCTCGACGGTGGCGATCGTGTTCCTGTCGTTGTCGGTCATCAGGCGCTGTGCCTTTCCGGCGCCCTGCGGGCGCCCGCATAGAACTCGATCTTGTGGTCGAGGACGGCGAGGGTGTCGTGGAGCTCCGCGATCCGCGTGATCACATCACGGCGGGTCGCCTCCAGCAGTTCCTGCCGTGCATCGAAGGTGGACGCGCCCTCGCGCAGCAGTTCCGCGTACCGCACCATGTCGGCGACGGGCATCCCGGTCAGCCGCAGCTTGCCGACGAACGCCAGCCAGTCGAGGTCACGGTTGCTGAAGCGGCGCTGGCCGGTGTGCGAGCGGTCGACGTGGGGCATGAGCCCGATGCGCTCGTACCAGCGCAGCGTGTGCGCGGTGAGTCCGGTGAAGGCGACGACCTCGCTGATCGTGTAGCTGTCCTTCCCCGCGGGGCGCGGGTGCGGCTTCGGGGCGGCCGCACAGGTGTCCACCGCCGGTGAGGGCGGCGGATGTGCGATGGTCGTGGGAGTGCTCCGGGAGGTTCCGTCGATCACCGTCATGCCCTCCACGCTAAATCCTTGGAGTGCACTCGAAGCAAGGGGAACGTCGCGAAGCGAGCGGGGACGGCGTCGCGAAGCGAGCGGGAACGGCGGGTATCCCGGGTCTCTCCCGGACCGGGCGCTCCCACAGATGGACGGGAAGCGCATCGAAGATGAAGGATTGTTCATCTTCGCTTCATGTTCGTACCGCCCGGGACAGTCAGGGTGAATACATGGCTTTCTCACCTCGTCTGGCGGCCCTGGCAGCCGTCGTCGCCGTGCCCCTCGGCATAGCGGCCACCAGCTATGCCATGACCGACACCTCGGAAGCGCCGAAGGTGCCTCCCACCGTCCAACTGGAGGAGAGTCCGCGCGGCACACCGCCGCCGAGCGGTGTCACGTCGCCGACCGGCGCCCCGACGCCGAGCGGATCCTCCACTCCGTCCCGTACACCGGACAGCTCCGTCGTTCCGGGCCCCTCCGCGGCCGACGACGACGATGACGACGACTTCGGTGATGACGGTTAGCTTTCCGAGGATTTCCGCCCGGGTACGGATCCTGCTGTGGTTGCTGGTCGTGATGGCGGTCGCGCTGGGCGCGGTCGCCGTCACCGTGCGTTCGATCCTCCAGCGGGACGTGGACCACCGCATCAGTCAGCTGCTCACCCAGGAGACCGGCGAGTTCGCGAACTTCGTGCCGCAGGGGGTGGACCCGGACACCGGCGGCCGGTTCGACACCGCGGAGAAGCTGCTCCGCGTCTATCTGCAACGGCAGTACGCGGACCCCGACGAGGAGCTGCTGGGCCTGTCCGGCCCGCCCGGCGACCGCCCCCTCGTCATCCGGCAGCGCCGCGAACTGCCCCCGGACACCGCCCTGTGGCGGGACCGCGCCGCGATCGACCGGATCCACGCCTCCAAGGACTCCTTCGGGACCCTGGAGCGCCCGCAGGGCGAGGTGCGCTGGGCCAAGGTCGTCATCGGTCCGTCCGCGGGCAAGCAGCCGGGGGCGTTCGTCGTCGCCTTCCATCCGGAGCGCGAACGGGCCGTCGCGGACAAGACGTTCTGGACGCTGCTCGCTCTGTCCGGTGTGGCGCTGCTGATGACGACCGGGATCGGCTGGGCCGTCGCCGGTCGCATCCTCGCGCCCGTCCGGATCGTCCGGCAGACGGCGGCGGAGCTGACCGAGCAGGACCTCACCCGGCGCATCCCCGTGGAGGGCCGGGACGACATCGCGGCCCTCGCCGAGACGTTCAACGCGATGCTCGACCGTCTTGAGCGGGCGTTCGCCGCGCAGCGGGTCTTCGTCGACGACGCCGGGCACGAGCTGCGCACCCCCATCACCATCGTCCGGGGCCACCTGGAGCTGATGGGCGACGACCCGGCGGACCGGGAGGAGACGGTGCGGCTGGTCACGGACGAGCTGGACCGGATGAGCCGCATCGTCGAGGACCTGCTCCTGCTCGCGGGGGCCGAGCGCCCCGACTTCGTGCGCCCCGAACCCGTCCAGCTCGCGGAGCTGACCGCCGACGTGTACGTGAAGGTGCGGACCCTGGGCGACCGGGCGTGGCAGCTCGACAACGTCGCGGACCTCGAAGTGCGCCTGGACGAGCAGCGGATGACCCAGGCGATGGTGCAGCTCGCGCAGAACGCCGTCCAGCACACCGTGCCCGGCCAGCGCATCCGGATCGGCTCGCGGGCCGAGGAGAACCGCGTCGAGCTGTACGTCGCCGACCACGGGCCCGGGATTCCGCCGGAGGACGCCGAGGTGATCTTCGAGCGGTTCCGCCGGGGGACGTCCCGGCGCGGGACCCGCACGAGCGGCGCGGGGCTCGGCCTCGCCATCGTCAAGGCCATCGCGGAGGGCCACCACGGCCGCGTCGAACTACGCCGGACCGAAGGCGGCGGAGCCACCTTCGTACTCACGCTGGAGACCGCCTCATGAACCGCATCCTGATCGCCGAGGACGAGGAGCGCATCGCCTCGTTCGTCCAGAAGGGGCTGCGCGCCAACGGCTTCACCACGGTCGTCGCCGAGGACGGGGACCTGGCGCTGAGCCACGCGCTGTCCGGCGGGTTCGACCTGATGGTGCTCGACATCGGCCTGCCCGGCCGGGACGGCTTCACCGTGCTGCGGGAGATGCGCGAGGCCCGTGTCACGCTGCCGGTCATCGTGCTCACCGCCCGCGACTCCGTGCGGGACACGGTGGCCGGGCTGGAGGGCGGGGCCGACGATTGGATGACGAAGCCGTTCCGCTTCGAGGAGCTGCTCGCCCGGGTGCGGCTGCGGCAGCGCACCGCCGCCCGCGCGCCCGAGGTCACCATGTTGCGCAGCGGCAGCCTCGCCCTGGACCTGCGGACCCGCCGGGCCCGCGCGGGCGAGCGGACGGTGGATCTGACGGCGCGCGAGTTCGTGCTGCTGGAGATGTTCCTGCGCCATCCCGGTCAGGTGCTGTCCCGCGAGCAGATCCTGTCCCATGTGTGGGGGTACGACTTCGACCCCGGCTCCAACATCGTGGACGTCTATGTGCGCGCGCTGCGCCGGAAGCTGGGCGCGGAGCGGCTGGAGACGATCCGGGGCATGGGCTACCGCCTGCCCTGAGCCCCGGACCTGACCCCGGCCCTCACCCCCGGCCCCGGCCGGAGCCCCGTCCCGCGCGCCCGGGACGGGGTCTTCGCGTTCCCGGGGCGGGGTCTTCGCGTTCCCGGGGCGGGGTTCTTCGCGTTTCCCGGGGCGGGGTTCTTCGCTGTCCCGGGCCGCATCGGGCTGCGAGGTGCGGGGCGCTCGGCACCCTTGATGAAAAGGCCTTCACCGGACACTCATCAGGCGCTCACCCCGCCTTCAGAGGCTGTACAGCGTGCCTCTACCACTCCGGCAGACCGTCGGCCTCTGTGCCGTCCTCGGACTCTGCGCTCTCCTCGCCGTCCCCGGCGCCGCCCCCGGCCTCAGCGTCGACGGGCGGCTCTCCCTCGCCGTCTTCGCCCTGGCGACCGCCGCCTGGATCGCCACGCCGGTGGACGACGCCTACGTCGCGCTCGGCGCGGGCCTGGCGCTGACGGTCACGGGGGTGATCAGCAGTGAGGCCCTCTTCGCCACCCTGGGCGACGAGACGGTGTGGCTGCTGATCTGCGCCTTCGTCCTGGCGGCGGCCGTGACCCGGACCGGTCTGGCGGGCCGGGCCGCCGTCTTCCTGGTCGGCGGGGCCAGGACCGTGCGCCAGTTGGTGCACCTGACCACGGCCGGACTGGTCGTCACGGCGTTCGCCGTGCCGGCCACGTCGGGGCGCGCGGCGCTCGCGCTCCCGGTGTTCCTGGCGCTGGCCGCCGCCCTGCGCGAGCGCGGCCGACTGGTGGTGATGCTGGCGCTGCTCTTCCCCACGGTCATCCTGCTGTCGGCCGTCGCGACCCTGATCGGCGCGGGCGCGCACCTGATCACCGTCGGGGTGCTGTGGGAGCAGACCGGGGAGCAGCTGAGCTTCGTGCAGTGGCTCGTCCTCGGGCTGCCGCTGGCCGTCGTCTCCTCCCATCTCGCCGCCGAACTGGTGCTGTTGACGACGACCCGGCGGTCCGACCGCAAGGGCCCGGTCATCATCACGGCGGCGCAGATCCAGGAGCACTCCGAGACGGCCGTCGAGGGACCGTTCAGCCCGGAGGAGTCCCGGTGCCTGCTCCTGCTGGCGACGGTCGTCCTGCTGTGGTGCAGCGAGCCCCTGCACGGGGTGTCGCCCGCCGTGGTCGCGCTCATCGGCGCACTGGTGGCGACCTCTCCGGCGCTGGGGACCGTGCGCTTCAAGGACGGTCTGCGGACGGTGCCCTGGCCGCTGCTGCTGTTCATGGCCGCCACCATGGCGATGGGCCTCGCCCTCTCCGACTCGGGGGCGGCCGCGTGGCTGGTGGGCTGGATACCCCTGGGGGCGTCCACGCCCCCGTGGGTGTTCCTGACCGGCGTGGTCGTCGTCAGCACGGCCGCCCACCTGGCGCTCCAGTCGCGCTCCGCCCGGTCCTCCGTGCTGGTCCCGCTGGTGATCGCGGCGGCGATCGGGGCCGGGGTCAACCCCGTCACGGCGGCGCTGGCCTCCACGGCCGCCGCCGGCTTCTGCCACACGCTGCCCTCCTCGGCCAAGCCGGTCGCGCTCTTCGCGGACGTGCCCGGCACCCCGACCTACACCCCGCGCGACCTGCTGCGGCTGTCCGCGTTCCTCGCCCCGCTCACCGCGGCCCTCGTCCTCGTTTTCGCCCTCGCCGTCTGGCCGTTGCTCGGCGTGCCCGTCCTTCTGGAGACCCAGCCATGACCCGCCCGACCCACCGCACCCACCGCACCCACCGCACCCGCATCGCCATCGCCCCGAGCGGCTTCAAGGAGTCCCTGTCGGCCGCCCGGGTGGCCGAGGCCATCGCCATCGGCGTACGGCGCGTGATTCCCGACGCCGACCTCGACCTCATCCCGCTGGTGGACGGCGGCGAGGGCACGGCGGAGGCGCTGGCCCTGGCGGGCGGCGGCCGGCTGGTCCCGGTCACCGCGACGGGCCCGGTGGGCGAGCCGGTCGCCTCGCACTTCGCGCTCCTGGGCGGGCCGGGGCCGCTGACCGCCGTCGTGGAGATGGCCGCCGTCGCGGGCCTCGCCCTGGTGCCGCCGGGCCTGCGCCACCCGGGCGCGACCACCACGTACGGCGTCGGCGAGCTGATCCGGGCGGCCCTCGACGCGGGGGCCCGGCGCATCCTCGTCGGCTGCGGCGACTCCGGTACGTCGGACGGGGGCGCGGGGGCCCTCCAGGCGCTCGGGGCCCGGCTGACGGACCGGCACGGCCGTGAACTGCGCCGGGGCGGCGGGGCGTTGCACGAGCTGGAGCGCATCGACCCGTCCGGCCTCGACCCCCGGCTGGCCGACGCCGAACTGCTCGTGGCCTGCAACCCGTACAACGTGCTGTGCGGGAAGCGCGGGGTGGCCCGGGTCTTCGGGCCGCAGAAGGGGGCGACCCCGGCGGAGGTGGAGCTGCTCTCGGCCGGCCTGGAGCGGCTGGCCGACGTCCTCGCCCGGGACCTGGCCCCGGCCTTCGCGCCGACGACCGGTGTCCCGATCGATCTGCGTACGGCTCCCGGCACGGGTGCGTCCGGCGGCCTCGGGGCCGGGCTCGCGGCCGTGGGCGCGCGCCTGCTCCCCCGCTACGACGTCCTGCTCGACGGTCTCGACCTCGACGCGCGCCTCGCCCGCGCCGACTTCGTGATCACGGCGGAGGGGGCGCTCGACCACCAGACCGTACGGGGGAAGATCCCGGCGGAGGTCGCCCGGCGGGCGCACGCCGTCGGGGTGCCGGTCCTGGTGCTGGCCGGGACGATCGGGCCGGGCGCGCAGGACGTGCGGGCGGTGGGCGTGGACGCGTACAGCTCGATCCTGCCCGCGCCGATGACGTTGGTGGAGGCGATCGGCAGGAGCGGCGAGTTCCTGGCCGACGCCACGGAGCGCGCGATGCGGATCATGGCGCTCGGCACCCGGCTCGCCCCGCTGGCCGCCGCCTGACGGGCGCGCATCCGTCCCGGGCTCACGCGCATCCGTCCGGGCCCAGCGGGGCCCGGGACCCGGCGGTACGCGCGGCGGCCCATCGGGGGCCGTCGCTGTCCCGGGTCTCCCGGGGCCGGGGACGGGGTGCAGGGCGCGGCCGTTAGGCTCGGGGCCATGGAGAGCCTGCGCATCATCGACACCTGGCCGGTCACGACGGCGGCCGCCGCCGTCGTACGGTCGGACGGCACGGTCCTCGGCACGCACGGGCCGGCCGACCACCGCTTCCCCCTCGCCTCGGTCACCAAGCCGCTCGCGGCCTACGCGGCACTGGTGGCGTACGAGGAGGGGGCGGTCGAGCTGGACGAGGCGGCCGGGCCCGAGGGGTCCACGGTGCGCCACCTCCTCGCCCACACCAGCGGCCTCGCCTTCGACGAGCACCGGGTGACGGCCCCGCCCGGCAACCGCCGCCTGTACTCCAACGCGGGCTTCGAGGTGCTGGGCGACCACATCGCCAAGGCGTCCGGCATCCCGTTCGCGGAGTACCTGCGCCAGGCGGTCCTGGAGCCGCTGTCCATGACGTCCACGACCCTCGACGGCTCCCCCGCCCGCGACGGCGTCTCCACCCTGGCCGACCTGGTCCGCTTCGCCGCCGAGGTGCAGGCCCCCCGCCTCCTCGACCCGCGTACGGTCCTGGAGGCCCAGAGCGTCGTCCACCCGGGCCTCAAGGGCGTGCTGCCGGGCTACGGCCACCAGAGCCCGAACGACTGGGGCCTCGGTTTCGAGATCCGCGACACCAAGTCCCCGCACTGGACGGGCGATTCGTCCTCCCCGGCGACCTTCGGGCACTTCGGCCAGTCGGGCACGTTCCTGTGGATCGACCCGGTGGCGGGCGCGGCCTGCGTCGCGCTGACGGACCGGGCCTTCGGGCCGTGGGCGGCGGAGGCGTGGACGCCGTTCACGGACGCGGTTCTGGCCGAGCTGGCCTGAACCGGCCGCTGCGTCGGCGGTGCGCCATCTCCTTCCGGACGAAGGAGCGACGCCCCCGTTCCCGTGGTGCGTAAGGCTGCACCGTGGGAACGGGGGCGTCGCTCCGCCGGGGCGGATCCTCAGACGATCCAGCGATCGCCGAAGCCGCAGTTGGCGATTTCGAGCGCGGTGTCGTCTCCCGCGCTCGCGCCGCCGGTCGGCCGCAGGCACAGGTCGTTGCTGACCGCGTTACGGATCCAGTTGGTCCCGTCCCCGCGAGGGTCGAGCCACCAGAGCTGGTTGTCGCCGGTCGCGTTGCAGTGGAACTGGGCGACCTTTGTTCCCGCTGGCCTCGCCTCGTAGTAGCCCAGGTCCAGGCACAGCCCGCCCTTGCTGTTGCGGATCAGGAAGAGGGGCGCGTTCTGGGGCCCGCCGTCCTGGTCCACGATGTCGAGGTTCCACAGCTGGTTGTCGGCGGTCGAGGCCGTGCAGGGGTCCTGGTTGATACGGCTGTTGACCTCGCCCTTGCCCCAGCCCGGGACGTCCACGCACTGGCCGGTCGCCGCGTTCTTGATCACGGTGTTCTGGACCCCGGAGCGTCCGTTTGCCCACTGGCGGAGCTGTTCGGCCGGAGTCAGCTTCTTGGCCTTGGGCTTGGGCTCGGGCTTCTTCTCGGTCTTGGACTTCTCCGGGGAGGGGGTCGGCGAAGGCGTGACCGGCTGCTGGTGGATCACGGGGCCGACCGGCTTCTTCTCCTTCTTCTCCTTCTTCTCCTCCTTCTTGC
The DNA here is from genome assembly GCF_028747205.1 of Streptomyces sp. CA-278952. Classification (NCBI taxonomy): domain Bacteria; kingdom Bacillati; phylum Actinomycetota; class Actinomycetes; order Kitasatosporales; family Streptomycetaceae; genus Streptomyces; species Streptomyces sp. CA-278952. Next base: position 5,885,692 of record NZ_CP112880.1, on the reverse strand, counting down.
TCGGCGTGGCGGAGGGGGCCGGCGACTGGCTGGTGTAGGTCTCCGGAACCGGAGGGCGTTCGCTGTCCAGCACCGTGCCGGCCGCGTTCTCGGTCCGGGTGCGCTCGGGCTCGCGGTCGTCCTGCCCTGCCAGGAGGAAGGGCACCGCGATCAGGAGCGCGCCGACGATGCCGGCCGCCGCGAGCATTGGCTTCTTGGGCCGGCTGCCGGGCGGTTCGTCGCCTTCCTGCGAGCTCGCGCCACCGCCGCCACCGGTTCCGGTGGCGGTCGCCGCGGTGCCCGAAGTCGGACCGTCGGTACTGACGGTCGCCAGCTCTGCGGTGGGAACGGACGACGTCGTGGAAGCGGTGCCGGACACTGCCGCGGCCGGGGCGGCGGCGGGTTCGGCGGCGCTCTCCGGTTCGTCCCGCGGCGCGTTGGTGCGCCCCTCGTTCACCTCGCCGGTGTTCGCGGCGTCCGGACCCGTGGAGGCGTTCGTGGTCGCGTCGGCGTTCGTGTTCGCGGGGGTCCCGGCCACCGGGTTCTCCGCTCGGGCGGCGGCCTTCGGAGCAGCTCCGGCGGCGGACGCGGCCGTTCCGCCGGGCCGCTCGCCGCCGCCCGGCGCCAGCGCGCTGCCGGGGTCCCCGGGCGCTCCGGGCGCTCCGGGCATGGTCACCGCTCGGCGGACCGATACCGATGAGCCGCCGGGGTTCCGGCCGTTCCCCGTGCCACCCTCGCCGGTGGACATGCCCGACCGCGTGGATATGCGGGGGGTTGGATCATGCTCTCGTGCCACGTAAGGTCCTCGCTCCTGTCAGGGTTCGTTGTCGCGTCACGGTCCGGCCCCCACAGCGCCCGCGCAGCGCTCCGGCCAGTGGCCGGTGCCCTTGGGCGCCTCGGGTCCGGACGCGACGGCCTCCAGCCGGGCGAGCACGGCCCGATCCCCCTCGGGATCGGGCGTGACCGCCTCGGCAGGTCCGGTCAGTTCACGTAGATGGATCTGTACGCCGGGCTGCACGCGGCGGACGGCCAGCACCCGGAAGAGCGTCCCGGGGGCGAACACGACCTCCTCCGGTCCGCGCTGCTCGGAGAACTGCCGCACGCGGCGGCCGGCCACCGACCAGATGACGTAGCTGTCACCCGGCGGCGGCTGGGCTCCGGCGTCCAGTCGCACGGAGCTCACCAGAGCCGCGTCACGCAGCAGCGTCCCGGGACGCGGCGGGTGAAGATGGCCCGCGCCCGCGGACACGGTGGTGCCGCGCAGCACCGCGCCCCGGTGGGACGGCATCCGGTTCAGCGCCGAGGCCACGCAGGCACCGTACGGCAGCAGGTCCAGCTCGCGGTCGCGCAGGCTCCAGGTCAACGCGCCGTGACTGAAAGGTCCTTCGGGAAGGTGCAGGTACATCCGCAGCGCGATGAGATCGGCGCGGGCCGCCTCCTGTTCCTTTCCGCGCAGCGCGGGCATCCGGGCGAGCGCCCGTGCGACCGCCGCGCCGTGCCGGTCCCACATCTCGCCCGCGAGCGCGCGGAAGGCGGCCCGCTCGGCCTCGGAGCTGCGGTGACCGGGGGCCAGCAGGATCGGGGGAAGCGGAGCCTGGACGACCTCCGCGCCCTCATCCCCGTTCCCCTCTCCGTCCTCGGCCTCGGCCTCGGCCTCGGCCTCGGCCTCGGTCACGTGGCCGGTGTCGGCCGTGTCGGGGGCCTCGGGATCGGGAACGCCTCGGGAATCCGGTGCGTCCGGTACGGGGGGTACGTCCGGAAGCCGGGGGGCACCGGGATCCGACGAGGCGGTCGAGGTGACCGGCGCCGTCGCCGGCGCGGGGTCGGAGGATTCGGCCACTACCCGGTGCGCCGGTCCCGGCGGGGCGAGCGCGGGCTCCGGAGCGCGTACGTCCGTGCCGGCGGGGCGGGGAGCGGCCGGGGTGACCCCGGTGGGGTCCGGTCCGGTGGACGGTGACGAGGTGGGGGCGGCTGCCGGATCGTCCGGGGCTTCGGACGGTTCCGGGCCTTCGGCCTCCGCCGAGGTCTTCTCCTCGCCTGCTCCCTCGGGGCCGGGCGCGGGGAGCGACGCACCGCTCGTTCTCGGCTCCTCCGCTCCCTCGGCGGGCGCGGATCCGGCGTCCGCAACGAGGCCCCGGTCGCTGCCGGTGCCCTCGGGCACCGCAGGCGCCGGGTCCTTCCGCTCAGCACCGGACCGGCCCTGCACGCCTTCCGGTTCGGAGCCGACGGCCGCCAACGTGCCTTCGGGCGTGGCGGCGTTCCCGGTCGTCGCGTCGGTGGCGTCAGCAGCCTCGGCGCGTTCGTCCGGACCGGAGGTCCCGGCTGCTCCCCCGTTGCCGTCGCTTCCGGTCCCGGCCGCCGCTCCCGCGCGGCCGGCTCCTTCGGGGCCGGCTCCTTCGGGGCCGGGGGCCCGTACAGGGTCTTCGTCCCGACCGGCGACGGGGGCATCCGGCTCCCGCGCTTCCAGGGCCGGGGCCGGGGGCGTCGGAGCGGCATGAGTGCCACGGGCCGGTCCTGCGGTCGTTCCCGACGCGTGGGCCCGTCCGGCGAACCCCGTCGGAACGCGGTCGTCCGACCAGTCGAACGTGTCCGCCCGTCGCTCACGCTCCCCGCGTGCCGCACTCCTGCCGGACGCGACGGATACGCCCGGCGTGCCCGAGGTGCTAGGCGTGCCCGAGGTGCTAGGCGTGCCCGAGGTGCTAGGCGTGCCCGAGGTGCTAGGCGTGCCCGAGGTGCTAGGCGTGCCCGAGGTGCTAGGCGTCGCGGACGCACCGGACGCATCGGCCGTACCCGACATAACGGGCGTACGGGGCGTGGAGGGCGTACCAGGTATCGAGCGCGCACCGGAGGCTCCGGGTCTGCCCGGCGTACCCGACGGCGTAGAGGCGGTCGGCGTACCGGATGCGCCCGCCCCCGTCGCGGCGCTCGACTGCGCCCCCCTGCCCGTCTCCGCACCGGCGGCCATCGCCTCCCTGAGCTGCCGTGCACGGTCCGTGCGCGCCGCTCTGCCCCCGATCTTCGCCGGCGGGGCCGGGGTGGATCCGGAGGTCCGTCCCGGCTGGTGCGGCACCGCGGGCTGTCCGGACTGGGTCCGCGGGCCTTGATCGCCGCGCTCCGCCGGTCCGGACGACGCCGGGCGCTCGGTGCCCCGGACGTGAGGCGCCGGTGACAACGATGCCAGTCCGGCTGCGGCTCCGGACGGGGCGACGGCCCCTGCGGGACGGCCCGGGGCCGTCTGCCTGGCCCGGACCGGGGCCGGGGCGGCGTGGCGCAGGGTACGCAGTCCGTACTGGCCCGCCAGCCGCCGCAGTTCGCGTCCGCCGTCGCGGGCCACACCGTGCACGTGCAGGATCGTACGACCGCGCAGGTCCGGCGCCAGGGACTCCAGCACGTTCGACAGAACCGGCCACAGCGAGGCGTCGAGGAGTTCACCCGGCATGCCCAGCTCGACCACCGGACCACTCGGGTCCACCCGGCGGGCGGTGGGCGACAGCGCCGGACCGCCGCGCGGCCCCACCCACATGCCGGCCCGGGTCACCGTGAGCTGCCAGTCATCGGTCAGCCCGACCACGCCCTCCTCCGGACGCGCCGGCCCCGGCAGCGGAGGGCTCCAGCGCAGCAGCCGGGGCGGCCGGGCGCGGCCCTCCGCGTCCGGCGGGGCGCACCGGACCGCGTCCACGAACGGGATCCACGCCGGGGCGCCGTCCGGCGTCGCCAGGACCGACCGCACGGAGTAGGCGCCCAGCAGCCCGGCGGCCGCGACGAGCGGCAGCCCGGTCATGACCTCCACCTCGATGTCCAGCCGGTCGGAGACCGACTGGGCCAGCGGCAGCAGATCGCGCCGCCCGCCGGGCACGAGCCGCACGTCGACCTGGACGTCGTCCGGCAGGGCTTCGAGTACATCGGCGACCTCCTCGGCGGAGATGTCCTCGCCGAAGGGCACGCCGACCACCACGGTCAGGCGCCGGGGGTCGACCGGTATGGCGTGATAGAGGTCGCCGGGCCGGGCCGGCGCGGCCCCGGACGGACGGACCAGCACTCCGGCGGGTATCTGCTCGACGACGCAGCCGCCCGCCAGGGCCGGCGGAAGGCCGTTCAGCGCGGACTGCCAGGACGGCTGCGGGCTGCGCGGGCCCAGTGGTTCCGGCCGTTTCCCCGGCGCGAACCGCCACCAGACGCCCGCCGGAGACCGCAGTCCGGCGCCTTCGTCGGACGGGATGAAGAGAGAGCCGCCCGGCACGACGAGCGGTGGCCCGTCCGGCGCCTCGACCTCCATCCGCCAGGCGTCGGCGATGCGGCGCGCGGTGGCGGGCCGGCCCTCGGCGTCATGCCCCGCGCCGGGCATGACCAGCCGTACGCTGTCGACCCCCGACCCGCCCAGCGTGTCGAGCAGTTCGCTCAGCTTCGGCCAGAAGGCGGCGGAGCCCGCTCCCACGGCGCCCGCGATGACGGTCACGGTGTCCTCGTCCGCGCGCATGGTGCGGGCCAGGTCGGCGACGTCGGCCGGGGTGAGGGTGTCGTCGGAGAAGGTCCGCAGCAGCAGCATGCCGTCGTGGTCCTCGACCAGGAACCCCTCCTCGGCTCCGCCGTCCGGTTCGGTGGAGGTGGTCGGAGCGGCAGCAGCCCGGTCGCGCGCGGCACCGGTGGACGGTCCGGCGCCGCGTCGGCGTGCGAAGACTCCCCTGCCCTTCATGCCCGAGCCTCCGTTCCGGCCGAGGACGCGGCCGATTCCGTCCGGCCGGGCACGTCGGTGGCGAGCCGGTCGGCTCCGGGCACGTCGGCGGCGACCCGGTCGGCACCGGTCACCTGGACCGCTCGGATGCGCGGCGCGCCTGGCCCCTCCGGGCCGTCCGTGCCCACCGGCCGGGCCTCGCCGCGCTCCTGGGCGGCGATCTCCTCGGCCAACGCCTCGGTCTCCATGATCATGCCGGCCGGTCCGGTCGGATTGACGTAGAGGGAGTGCCCCTCGGACAGACCCGCGACCACGTCGGCGACCGGGGTCAGCCGGGCGGCGAACGATCCGAGGGCGCGGAGGTGGGCCGGGCTGGTGAAGACGGGGACCACGGGGTCGCCCTGGGCCGACCGGAGGACGGTCGGCCCACCGTCGGGGCCGGTGAGCACCGCGACCTTCGACGCGGCCAGGGTACGCAGGACCTCGATGGCCGGCCCGTAGCCGGTCACGGCGCGCTGAACGGCGGAGTCCACCGGGTCGGTGGCCCTGGGCCAGCCGAGCGCCGCCGGGGAGGGGCGGTAGTCCTCGTTGTCCTCCCACGCCACGATCGTCCCCGCGGCGTCGGTACGCCACCGACCGGGAACCGCCCAGTCCGGCGGCGCGCCCTGCCCCGACCACTCGGCGTCGGGGACGCTCAGCCATCGGTCGGGCAGCCCCCGGGCCGCCTCGACCACCTCCGGGGGCGGCCCGGGCGGCGGACCGGCCGTGGCCACCGGACCGCCCGGGGCGAGGGCCGGTTCGGCCGGCCCGCCGTCGGTCGCGCCCGCGGCGGCCGCCGCGGGTGTCGGCACCGGTATCGCCGGGTCGCCCTCGACCGCGGGGAGGGGCTCGGGTCCCGGCGCGGAAGGTATCTCCGGGACGGAACTGTCGACGTACTCACTCACCGGCGGGGCTCCAAGAGCAGAAGACACGAGCCATTGTTGCGAACTCACCCTCATGCGTTGACAGTCCGACGGTGCGGACTGCTGGACCGGATCCCTCGGCCGTGGAGCAGAGGGCCGGCGTGCGGGCGGCAAGCAGAATCACCGGCCACGCGAAGATTCCGCTCACGGATGAACCGTACCTGCACAAAGCGGAGTCGGAGGAGTCGGATCCGTACCGTCCTGCCCTCGCCGCCGCCCGGTCCTGCCCTCCCTGCCGCCCTGCCCTGCCCTGCCACCGCCCGACGCGGTCGACCGATGCCCACGGGCTCAGCCCTCTCCCCGGAAGAACTCGGGCCGCTCCTCGGCGGATCCGGGGGCCCAGGGGGCGGTCCCGGAGCCGTCGGCCGCCTCCAGGCGGGCGAACTCCTCCAGTTCGGCCTGCGCCGCCAGCAGGGCGCTCGGCGTGACGAGTTGGCCCACCGGAGCGGACGAGCTGAGGACCAGCACTTCCTTCCCCTCGGGCAGCCGGTGCAGGAGGTCGGGAACCAGCATCGTCTCGTGCGGCGGCAGTCTGTTCTGGTCCAGTTCCGGGGAGTAGGGAAAGACGGGAACGGCCTGGGTGCCGTCCTGCGCGTCGGTGACCGCCAGACCGCCTTCCTCGTCGAGGCACACGGCGACTTCGGCGTCGGCGACCATCAGGGCGAACAGGTCCTCCGAGGCGTACCCGGTGGCGACCAACTGCACGGCGGCGTCCACCGGGCTGACCGGCGGGGCCCAGCCGCGCGCGTCGGGCGAGGGGCGGTATTCGTCGTTCTCCTCCCACTCGACGATGTCGCCGTCGGCGTCGCTGCGCCAGCGCCCCAGGATCGCCCAGGGGGGCGTGGGCTCGTCCTCGTCTCCGGTCCAGTGTCGGTCGATCACGGAGAGCCAGTGGTCGGGGGCCGCCTTCGCCGCCTCGACGTAGTCCTCGGGCGGCTCCCGGAACCCCGGTTGCCCCCGCAGCACGGCGGGCGGACCGCCCTGGACGCCGGAAGGGCGCGGCACCGGGGCGGCGGGCCCGTCGACCGTCTCCGCATCGGCGGGGTGGTCGGGCTCGCGGTCCGGTGCTCCGGAAGGGCTCGTCATCGGGGCGACTCCATCGGTTCGCTACGTGCGATGTTCGGGGGGCGGTCAGCTCTCGGAGCGGAGGGAGGGGTCGTGGACGGTCTCTTCGGCGGGGTCCGTGCGAGGGGCGGTGGCCGAGGGCTCCGGTCCGTCCGCCTCGGTGGCCGACGACTCCGGTCCGCCGGTGTTGGCCGCCGTCGAGGAGCGCGGCGGTTCTTCCGGCGTCACTCCGGCGGACTCGACGACCGCCCGGCGCAGGGCATCGGTCTCGACGGTCATACCGACCGGCCCGGAGGGGTTGACGTAGAGCAGGTGGCCGTCCGGCAGTCGTTCCATCACCTCGGTGACCGGGGCGAGTTCGTAGCCGAAGCGGCCGACCGCGTGCAGATGGGTGGGAGAGGTGAAGACCGGTACGACCGCGGTCCCGTCGGGCGAGAGGGCCGACAGCGGTACGCCGCCAGGCCCGAGCAGGACGGCGACCTCCGCCGTGGCCAGCGCCCTGGGGACCGCCTCCCCCGGACCGTAACCGGTGGCGGAGAGCTGGACCGCCTCGTCCACCGGATCGGTGGGGGCGGGCCAGCCGAGCGCCTGGGGCGAGGGCTGGTAGGCCTCGTTGGGCTGCCACTCCTCGATGTCTCCGTCCAGACCGGACCGCCACCGGCCCACCACCGCCCATTCCGGCGGATCACCCTCGCCCGCCCAGGCCGGGTCGACCATGCCGAGCCAGTGATCGGGAGCGAGCCGGGCGGCCTCCCTGATCTCCTCGGGGACCGGCGGCGCGGCGTCGTCGCCGGTCGCGGTCGGTCCTGCGGCAGTGCTGTCGTTCATGGATTCCTCGCTGCGATCAGGCACGGACGTCGTTCAGTATGCGGCGGATCCGGTCGGCCAGGCTGCCGGAGGGTGCCTGGTTCCGGTCCCGGAACCAGGCGTCCACCAGTAGCTCCAGCCGCTCGGGCGTCATCGAGGCGAAGCCTGACGCGGTGCCGGGCGCGAGCGCCGACAAGAGGCGCAGGGCGTCCTCCAGGACGATGTGGTGCTCCTGGGCCCACGCGGCCACCGCGGGGTCGGGGGGATCAGCCGGCCCGGACAACTCCTCGTCCCCGAAGGGATGCAGGGCGTGTTCGTCGGGGAACAGTCCGTCTACGGCCACGTGCTGCCTCAGTTCCGCCTCCGTCAAGGGCGCGATCCTCCAGTAACGGCCCCAGTTGTCGATGTAGTCGAGGTCGGCCGACTCCGGGGCGCCGGCGCGCCGCAGCCGGTCGAGGACCAGTTGGCTGCCCCGCATGATCTCGTCCATGCCGTGGTGCTCCGCCTGCAGCATCTCCGCCATGAGGGCGAGCCGGACCAGGCCGAGGTCGATGTCCAGGCCCCATTTCCGGCGCATCTCCACTGCCTGCGAAAGCAGTCGGTGGGCCGAACCGGAGGTGGCGGCCCGGACGAGGGCGCCCCTTTCCTCCCCTTCCGCCTGCGGGGCGCTGTCCATGGCGATGTCGTACCGGTGCATACCCGGGATCCACGGAATGCCGTCGTCCGGCATCAGAGCACGCTCGGCCTCGCTCAGGGGCGGCGAGAGGTCCTCGGCGCGTGTCCGCGTGCGCAGCTCACGCCCGGCCCGGTCCATCCGGTCCTGTTCCTCGGGGGTTCTGTCCGGGCGTCCCGACAGCTCCCGGTGGGCGGTGATCGTCTGTGACGGAGGCCGGGCGGACCGGTACTCCGCGGTGATCACGTCAGGGTTGGGGGCAGGGCTGCCGAGCAGTTCGGAGATGACTCCGCCCTGGCCGTCCGGGGCCTGCGAGCCGATCCAGAGCATGCCCATGCGCTCGCGCGCGTTGCCCGACTCCACGACGGCGAGGAGCTGGTCCCAGCCGGTGCCGACCGCGCCGTCGACGGAGGGGTCGTTCGAACCCAGCTCCTTCCAACGGCCCGCCGCGACAGCCCGGTCCCACAGCTCGCGGGTCATCACCGCGAGCTGGGCGTTGGCCGCTTCGTGGCCGCCGAGGTACCGGCCGAGGCGCTGTTCGAAACGCACGGCCTCGGTCATGTAGCGGACGCGGGCCATGACCCACGCCGGCGCCGGCCGGTCCGCGGCCCGTCGCAGCACGGACGCCGGAGCGAAGGACAGGGCGTCCACCAACCGGCTCAGCCGCGCCTCCTCATCGGTGGCGGTGTCCCCGGGTCCGTCCGGAAGCCCGGCCAGTGGGCGGTCCCCGTCGAGGACCAGGAGGGCGAGCGGTACGCCGTCGGTGCGCTCACCGTGGAACGTCACCTCGTCGTCGGGGCCCGCCACGGCCACCGTCACACCGAGGTGGCGTGCCGTCGCCGCTACGAGGGGGCCCACCGGCAGCGCGGTGTCGCCCGGTCCGTAGGAGGGGTCGGCGAGCAGCACCCGCAGGCGCTGCACCGGGCTCAGCGGCACCCGCGAGGCGGGGAGGCGGTCACCGAGAAGCATGGCCTCCGTACGCAGGGAGATACCGAGGGACGCGCCCGCCTTGTCGAGGAGGTCCAGCGGAAGGTCCCGGCCGCCGTCCAGCGGCGCGGGTTCCGCTTCGGCCACGTCGTCGTCGGTGACGGCGGCGGCCAGCCAGGCGCGGAGATCCTCCGCCGTGTCGACGCCCGCTTCCCGGAGTTGGTCGTCGGCCATGTGGCGGACGGCGAACAGCAAGGCGTCCACGGTCCGGTCGCCGTCGCCCGGAGACTCGTGCAGGGCGAAGACGGTGCCGTCGAGTTCGGCGGCGTACGGTCCCGTACGCCGGTAGCCGTCGCGGGGCACGGTCGCGTCGCCCTGCGGCGATTCCGACGCGTCGAGCTCTTCGGGGGCGGCGTCCCGCACCCGGCCCTGGACGTTGAACTGTCCGGGTGCGGGGTAGCGGTACGCGGTGCGTCCGGCCGCGGGCGTACCCGGCGTCGGGACGCGGGGGCCCGTCCAGCCCGCCGGATAGGCCGTGACCCACTCCGTGGGCTGCCCGTCGGCGTCCTCCAGCAGGTGCGGCAGCCCGTCTGACACCGCCACCCGGCCGGTGGGGAGGTGGACCGGCAGTCCCGCCCCGTTCGCGATGCGTATCGCCCGCGCCCGGGCCTCCGCCCGGTTCCGGGGCACGCCGCCGGGGCCGCAGGCGAGCACCGTCACACTGCCGGAGCCGCTTGTGCGGGCCGACCGCAGCAGCCGCCCGGCGTAGGAACCGTCGTCCGTCCGCCGGCCGCCGTTCTCGGTGACGAGCGCGAGCCCGTCGCCGCCGCCGTGCGACGCGAAGAAGAACGTCCCCCCTGTCGTCCCACCGCCGGGCAGCGCCCGGTGGGTGGGGGCGGGCCTGCCGTCGCCGTCGCGTTCCCACGACACGAAGCCCGTGGCGACGGCCAGTCGGCCGTACTCCTCCTGACGTTCCGCCCAGTCCGCGTCGTCGAACGACGCCACGCCGATCGTGCCGCCGTCCTGCCCGAGTACCGTCCGCAGCACCGGTGCGCGGTGGGACGACGCCTCCTCGGCGCCGGCCCGGGGCGCGATGCCGAACAGGTCGTCGGGCGTCCCGGGCCGGGTGCGCGGGCCGACCGTGCCGGGTGTCGTGCCGCGCGTGGTCGCCTCGGTGACGTGGACACTCTCGTACGGCTGCGTACGCGAGTCGCCGGGGACGATCGTCCGGGTGGTGACGTCGAAGGAGGCGCCCGGCGGGTACAGGACCTCGGTCTCCAACGGCAGCACCACGAACGGGCTGACCTCCCGCGCGGTCGAGTCCGACACGTGGACCAGTCCGTGGTGCGTGTCGCCGGGGGCTCCCTTGCTCCGGTGCATGAAGCCGAGCGCTTCGTCCCGCGCCAGCGCCGTGCTGCGGAAGAAGGGCACGGTGATGCGGTTCTGCCCGTACACCGGCCCGTCGGACGGTCGCGTGCCAAGCGCCCCGGGCATCCCGCGGTCGCCCCACCAGACGTCTCCGTGCAGCGGGGGCAGGATCTCCAGCGCCTCGACCACCATGTCGACGTGCGACGGAAGCTCGCCGAACACCGCGTCGGCCATCGCGTCCAGACGGCGCCTCAGGGCGGCCACCTCGGCGGTCTCCGCCCGGAGGTCGTCCACGTCCCACATTGCGTCGAACAGCGCGGCGAAACCCTTCTGCCGCCGCAGCGTCATCGGGAGGAGGTCGGCGGCTCCGACCTCCGCCATCCTGCTGGTCATCGTCCAGGCGTTGAGACGTACGAGGCGACGCCCCATGCCCGCGCCGAACCGCTCGCCGTTGAGGAACGCCTTCATCAGGCGGTAGTCGGCGCCGCTGTACAGGTGGATCGCCGTCAGGTGGGCGGGCGACAGCCGCCGCAGCGCGTCCCGGCCCGCGTCGCCGTAGCGGTCGAGCCAGGCGAGAAGCGCCCGGTTCCGGGCGGTGTCCGGGCGTGGGGTTCCGGCGAGCGCGGCGTCGACCAGGTGCGCGAGGTCGTCGGGGAGGTTCAGCCCACTGCGCGTGATGTCCCGGCCGAACGTCATCCGCTCGGCGTACAGCGCGAGGTGCGGCGGGACCGGCTTCCCTGCGGGCGGTGCCGTCCGTCCTTCCCGGTCCGGGCTGCCCGTCGTGAGCGAGCCGGCCGCCCAGGTGTGGAGTCCGGCGCCGTCGCGCAGCGCGAGGTCGCGCTCCGCGGCGGTTCCCCGGCCGACCCGGTGAGAGGCGCGCAGGATCTCGTGGAGCGACTGGAGGTCGGCCGGGATCGCCCAGGCGATGAGCGCGTCGCGCAGGACCAGGAGGCTGTCCGGTGTCGCACCGAGCGCGGCGTAGGTGTGCAGAAGCCGCAGTGCGGGGCCGTCCTCGCCGCCCACGCGGCGCATGCCACGGCTGTCGTGCACCTCGCGGTAGGAGTTGCCCGGCGTGTAGCGCCCCCGCCGGCCGGGCGGGCGGGCCAGAGCCTCGGCCGTCTCGCGGGGCAGGCCGTGGCCCGCGTGGGCCGCGTAGGTGAACGCGGTCATGAGCGCGGCGAGGGTGAGCGGCCCGGGCGGGGCGGTCAGCAGCCGCTCCAGCGCCGCGGCCGGGTCGCCCGGGGGTGCCTCCGGGGCGAAGAAGGCGCGCAGGGCAGCCTGCTCGCCGTGGCGCGCGGTGAGTTCGCCGGCCATGCGGGACACTGCGTCGCGCGCTGCCTCGGTGAGCCCTGCGGCGCGACCCGTGTGCGTGGCGAACGCGAGCTCGAAGGCCGTGCTGCGACGCTGCCACTCCCGGTCGCGGTACAGGGCGGCGAAGCGGGCCGTGCCGGGCGACCCGGCGGGACGCCAGGACCGTACGGCCCAGGCCGGGCCGGTGGCGGCTGCGGGCGCCGGTCCGGGGGCTACGGGCGCCGCCTCGGCGGGGTCGGGCCCCTGGGTGCGGTCCTGGCCCGCCGTGGACACCGGGGTGGCGTTGATGCGGACGGCGGACGGATAGGCGATGCCCTGCCGGCCGCTCTCCCCGTCGGGTTCCCGGGCACGGCGGGGCGGGCCGGCCGTGAAGTGGAACGTACCGGTTCCGGAATCGTGCCGGGCCGAGTGCTCCGGCCAGGCGGAGGGGCCGGCCTCGACCGCCCCGCCGGGCGTCCCCGTCACGGCCCCCTGGACCGGCCGCGGCTTCCAGATGGTCCTGGTCCACTGCCCCAGCTTCTTCTCCCGCAGGGCGGTGATGCGCAGCGGGTCGAACGGGTCGTCCTCGATCAGGTCCAGCGGTCCGGAGTAGCCGAAGGCGCTGCGGCCGGTGCGGTCGGTGAACGGCTGGGTCCGCCGCGCGTTGCCGTCCGTGAAGCCGCCCATCGGGAAGACGACGGGGACGTCGACGCCCGCGTCGGTCACCAGCGGCGCCAGGTCGAGCAGCGCCCACAGCTCCTCGTCGGGGACGGACAGCGGGGCGTGTCCGGGCAGGTGGATGACGATGCCGCCGTCGTCCGGCCGGGTCCCGGCCCAGATCACCAGGGACGCTCCGGACGGCTCCGTGGACCTCCACCGGGCCGGGTGGGGAAGGGTGAGGACGTCGTTGCCGGCCTTGACCCGCGCGTACCACTGGTCGCTCTCCACGCCGTTCGGGGCCGGGCGTCCGCTCCAGTTGTAGCCGACAGGCTCCGTCCCGTCGGTGAGGATCTGCCGGAAGGCACCGAGTTCGCGGAGGTGGTGGGCGGCGAGCTGGTGCGGGTCGGTGATGTCGATCCGGCGGGCGTGGGCCCGTACCGCCAGAAACGTCAGGTCCGCCGTCATCGCTTCGCTCCACACCTCCGTGTCCGCGAGGTGGAGGGCGCGGCGGCCCAGGCTCTCCTGCTGCGCCGGGTCCAGGCGGAACAGGACCAGGTCGACGCCGGCCAGCATCGCCCAGAAGGCGCGGGTGATGTCCTTGGGCCGCAGCGTGACGGGTTCGGGGAGGTCCACCGCGTCGCGGACGAGGTCCGCGCCCTGGCTGCCGGAGAGTTCGTCGACGGTGTACGTCAGGGGGGTGTCCGGCAGCATCCCGGAGAGCGTGCTGTCCGGCTGCCGGCCGATCAGCTGCCGGGCGGCGTCCAGGACGTCCCGGTAGGCGTCGCGGCCCGGGGTGTCACCGCCGACGCGCCGGGCGAGGAACGTCCACAGCTCCATCCGGAACGGGGTCAACCGCCGCACGCCGGGGTCGTTGGCGCGCAGAGTCTCCAGCGCGGCGATGCCCTTCAGCGCCCGCTCGTACCGGCCGCCCGGCACCCAGCGGTCGTCCTCCACGTCGTGGTCGAAGACCAGGCGCAGCGCGCGGACCAGCCGCAGCACGGTCGCCCGGACCTCCGGCGGCACGGTGTCCGGGTCACCGTGCAGGTCCGCGATGACGGCCAGGCGGTCCAGTTCGGCGTCGGTCGGCTCGGGGCGGACGCGCACCACGCGGCCGACCACGCCGCCGGGAGTGTCCTCCAGGACGTAGGAGTCGTCGTCCAGCGCCGCGACCAGGGTCGGCCCCTCGACCTCCCGCCGGCCGACGTTGGCCGTGTGCTGGATGAGGGAGAGCTCGTCCAGCGGGTCCTCCACCGGCCTTACCGGGCGGCCCTCCTGCTGCGGGTCGCGGTGGTTGCCCGCCGATGCCGCGTAGCAGACCTGGAGGCCGATGCGGTGGCCGGGCGGCAGCTCGCGGACCTCGCGCAGTCCGCCGATGTAGCGTCCGCCGTCGGGCGCGGCCAGCAGCACCGTCGAGCCGTCGCGCAGGACGATGGCCAGCGCGCCGGGGAAGCCGTGCCCGTAGTACGTGTAGACCGCGCGGTCCGGGGTGAACGGCTCGGTGCTGACGAGTTGGTCGCCCATGGTGGTGGCCGCGTAGTGGATCCGCTGCCGCCGGTGGAAGAGCCCCCGCAGCAGCCTCTCGCGCTGGTCCAGGTCGTCGCCGACCGACACTCTGCCGTGCCGCACGCGGCGGTCGAAGACCAGGGGCAGGGTGGCCACGTCGCTGTCGCGGAAGGTCCTGCCCTCGATCGAGGTCCACTGCCGGTCCTCGAAGGGCGCCGGCACCGCGGGCGGGTCGAAGGGCACCCAGTCGCCGTGCCAGCCGGCGGGGTCGTGGACGGTCATCGTCGGGATGCGGGCCTGGAGGGCGGAGTCGTGGCGGAGCCGCCCGTCGCCGCTGGGGGCCCACACCCGTCGGCCGAGCCGGCCGGCGACCGCGCGCACCGGTTCCAGGTACTGCGCGCCGGCGTACGGGATCGCCAGGACCACCGGCACGTGGGGCGGCAGGGCGGCCAGTTCCGGATCGGCGGCCAGCTTCTCCGCGAACGCCTCCGGGGTCAGGCCCTGGGCGTCCAGGGCACGGTCGCCGACCAGGTAGGCCTCGCTTCCCCAGGGTGCGGGCTCATCCGGTTCCCCGGTGGCCTGCCCGTCCACGGCCTCCCGCACCCGGTCGGTCCGAACCCGGTCGGTCCAAGCACCCGTCAGATCGCGTCCGAGCACCGTCCCCGCGTCGTCCCACAGCACGGTGGCCGGGTCCTGGAAGGGGTCCGTGTGCAGCGCGGCCGGGGACGGCGGCCCGAAGAAAGCCGGCTGGTCCTGGCCGGTGGCGGTGGCGGCGGTGAACTGGCGGGTGGCGGCGGTCCATCGGCCCGGGGCGTTGGTCGCCGGGTCCGGCAGGACGACGATGTCGAGCGGGGCCCCGGGGCTCGAGGCGCTGAGCGCCATCGGGGCGCTGTAGCCGTAGGCGGGGCGCCCGGTGCGCTGCGAGAAACGCTGGACCAGCTCGGGGCTCAGCGCCCCCGGCCCGGTGGTGAGGAACAGCACCGGACTGCCGAGGGGGACCGTTCGAAGCTCGGGCGCCAGGCCCAGCAGGGCCAGGAACTCGTTCTCCGGTACGCGGACGGGGGCGCGGCCGGGCAGATGGAGGACGGGCGTACCGGATGCGTCGACCTCGATGACGTTGAGCAGGGGCATGGGCTTGTCCGGGCCGGTCCACTCGGGCGCGAGCCGGTGGGAGGTGGTCCCGTCGGGCCGGTGCAAGGTGCCCCAGTCGATCCCGGCGGGGGCGGTGGCCCCGGACCAGTTGACGCCCTGGACGTTGGGTCCCTGCCGGAGCAGGGACGCCGGGCCGAAGGCGGCGCTCTCCGCCAGGTGGAACGCGGCGAGCAGGTCGTGGTCGGTGGCGTCCATGCCCTGGGCGATCGCCTTGGCCGACACCGCCCACACGGCTTGCTGCTGGTTCCGGCCCCAGGCGGCGGCGGGGTCGAGATGGAGGACCTTACGGCCCATGGATGCGCGGGCGGCGGGGTTCATCGGGCGGAAGAGCTGGGCGGCCCGGGCCGTGGCCCACAGGGTGGACGCGACGTGGCGCGGGGTGAAGGGAGCCTGGGGTGGCAGCGACTGGACGTGGCGGATCGCCTGCTCGCCCGCGTCCGCCAGTTGCGTCAGAGTGATCTGGAGCGTAGGCGACGGCACGGCGTCGGTGAGGCGGGCGTCGGGGTCGGCCGTGATGCGGGCGGCCGCGTGGTCGAGAAGGGCCTGGTATCCGGCAAGGTCCGGTTCCCGGCCGGTGTGCTCGCGGACGAAGAAGTCGAGCAGGTCGCTGCGGAACGGGGTGAAGGTGTTGAGGGCGGGGTCGTTGGCGCGGAGGCGTTCCAGCGCGCCGATGCTGCGCAGTGCGCGCTCGTAGCGCCCACCGGGGGTGGCGCGGTCGTCCTCGATGGCGTCGCCGAACACCGCCCGCAGGGCGCGCACCAGCCGGAGCGTCGCGTCCCGGGTCGCGGGCGGCACATCGCCCGTGGTCCGGTGCAGTTCGGCGACGCGCGCCAGCCGGTCCAGCTCGTCGTCCTGCGGTTCGGGGCGGCGCAGCACGCGGCGGCCGTGTCCGCCGTCGGCCGCGCCCATGATGAAGCGCCGGGTGTCGTCCATCCCGGTCATCCGGGTGGAGCCGTCGGTGTCGCGGCGGGTCAGGTTGGCGACGAGCTGGTCGAGCGGGGCGTCGCCCAGCGGGTCGTCGACGTGCGGGACCGGGGCGAACGACGGCTGCGGCCGGGTGGGGTCGCCGTCCGAGGAGCTCCAGCAGACCTCCAGGTGCATGCGGTGGCCCGGTGGCAGCTCGCGGACCTCGCGCAGGCCCGCGATGTACGCGGCCGCGTCGTGCTTGCCCAGCCAGACGGTCCGGCCGCCGCGGATCGGGAGCTGCATCCGGCCGGGTTCGCCGTGGCCGGCGTAGGTGTAGACGGCCGCGTCCATGGAGACCGGTTCGGAGGCCGTCTCCTGGGCGCGGGTGCCGGCGGGTGTCCAGTGGACGAGCCGTCGCATCCTGCGCAGGGCGCGGAAGTTGCGTTCGCGCCGCCGCAGCGCGTCCTGCCGGTGGACGGCGATCCGGCCGAACCGCTGGTGGTTCTCGTCGGCCAGCGGGCGCGTGACGACGTCGCTGTCGCGGAACACGGTGCCGTCCAGCGCCGTCCACGTCCGGTCCTCGTGCGGTCCGGTCGTCGGCGACGGGTCGATGGACACCCATGCCCCGACCGGCGCCTCGGGGTCGGGGTCCATCGTCACCAGGACGTGCGCGTCCCCGGTGCCGTCGGGGGCGATCCGGCCCACGCCGCTCGGCCCCCACACGGTGCGGCCCAGTCGGTCGGCCACCACCCGGAGCGTCTCCTGGTAGCGGTCCCCGGTGTACGGCACGGCGAGGACGACGGGCACGTCCTTCGGCAGTTTCGCCAGCTCCGGGTCGGCGGCGAGCGCGTCGGCGACCGCCTCCGGGCCCAGGACCCGGCCGTCCTTCGCCCGCACCCGGCCGTCCTCGCCGTCGGCGGTGACGACGTACGCGGTGTCCGGCCAGGGAGCGGAGCCGGTCGCGACGACCTTCGGAGCGGTGCCCGGCCGGTTCTCGATGGTCCGCAGCCTCCCCGGGAGGACACGGCTGACGTTCTTCGCGGTCCAGTTGCGGCCCTGCGCCGCGCCGGACGGTCCGGTCACCAGGGTGTCCGGTGCGAGCAGCGGATCGTTCGGCCCGGTGAACGCGCCGGTCGCCGGTGGCGGCGCGGCGGTGGTCGGCGCGGCGGCGGGCGCGGTATCGACGGGGGCGAAGAAGTCCGGGCCGGCGATGGCCGTCTCCCAGGCGCGCACACTGTGGTGCTGCGGGGTGATCGCCATCCCCGACAGCTCCAGGTCGACCCCGACCGATCCGGCGGCGGAGAGCAGCAAGAACTGCAGCGCCACCGGCAGCGGCGGTTCGGCCTGCCCGTTCGTGGTGAAGTACGCGCTGATCGCCGTGCGCAGGTCGCTCCAGCTGAGCGGGGTGCGGACGCCGTTGGCCGCGCGGGTCTGCTCCAGGGCCCGGAAGCCTCGCAGCAGCGCCTCGAACGCGGTCGCGTCGTTCTCCAGCAGGGGGCCGTAGACCAGCCGGACCGCCCGGACCCACCGGCGTACGTCGGGCGCCCGGCCCCGGTCGCCGGTGATCCGCTCGGCCCACCGGCCGAGTTCGGCGGTCGACGGCTCGGGGCGGAACCCGGCCCACCAGTCGCCCTCGGCCAGCTGCCAGCGCGGCCCGGCCAGCTGGTCGGCGGGCACGAGGAACGCCTCCGCTCCGCTGCCGGGGGCCCAGACCCAGCGGTCCAGGCCGTTGGCCAGTTGCTGGCCGGCCACCGGCATCTCCAGCGGGTCGACGGGCGGCGGGCCGGCCAGATCGGCCCCCGTCACCACGACCGGCCGTTCCGGGGCGAGCGCGGTGAGGTCCCCGTCCACGGCGTGGAGGAAGTCGACGACCCGGGCGTAGGCGAACGCCGCCTCGGTGCCGTCGGCCAGTGCGAGGAGCGCGCCTCCGGGGCCGCCGCGCAGCCCGAGCAGGTAGGCGTCCTCGAACGGCATGGCCTGGAGCGGGCTTTCGAGCGGCACCGGGCCCGGCCGCAGGTAGGTGAAGCCGGCCACCTGGGGCAACTGGCCGTAGTGCTGCCGCAGTCCGTCCTGCCAGGCGGCCAGCGGCAGGGAGGACGTGCCCACCGGGATGTCCTGTGCGTCGCGGTGCCGGATCACCATCACGCGGTCCAGGAGGACGCGGGCGCCGTCCATCGCGACCACTTCCGCGTACCACCGCATGACCGGCGGGGTCCGCTCCGGATCGGCGAGGACGGCCAGAGCACCGCGTGCCGCGTCGAAGAAGCCCCGGGCCTTCGCCTGCCCGCCCGGGGGGATGTTCGGCAGCAGCGCGTACGCCTCGGTCAGCGCGGCCCGCAGGGCCTGGTACGCGGGGTGGCCGTCGTGCAGGGGCCGGCCCAGCGCGTACTCGCCCAGCGCCAGGGAGATGTTCCGGCTGTCCCACTCGGTCAGCGGCCTGCGGGTTGCGCCGCCCACCTGGGGGATGCCGGCTCGCGCCGCCACCATCAGGAAGCCCGCGACACCCTGCACCACGGGGTTGTCCACGATCCGCCGGACGGACTCGCGCAGCACGTCCTCGGGGAGCGGCGCCCGGGACCGCAGGGCGCGCTCGTAGGCGGCGCGGCTGAGGGCGGACAGTTCGGTGACGGCGCGCTGGATCTCCTCGGGCGTCATGAACTGGCCGGTGTAGCCGAAGTGCCGCAGCTCCGCGAGGACCAGCGGGACGGCGAGCCGGCCGTCGTCGGTGTCCAGGACCGGGTAGTCGCCGTCGTCCATGCCGACGGCGTAGCGCTGGCTGACGGGCTCACCCTGGGACGTGCGGCCGGTGAGGACGGCGGTCCAGTGCTCGCGGGGCGTCGGCACCTCCGTGCCGGCGGTGTCGAAGAAGGCGGGGTCGGCGGGCAGGTGCGGCGTCAGCCGCTGCCGGAAGAAGCCCAGCAGTCGTCCCAGTTGCTCGGCGGCGTCGGCGGAGAGCTGGTCATGGTGCTCGTTCAGGAACGCCCGGGTGCGGGGGCGCAGCGCCCGCAGGATCCGGTCCAGGGCGTGGCGCGAGGCGGCGGGCAGGAGGTTCTTGATCAGCTCCGGGTCGGCGCCCGGCGGGCGGGCGTTGTCGAAGACGTCGCCGATCGGCGCGGCCACGACGTTCTGGAAGCCCAGCCATCCGTAGCCCCACACCTCGTCGACCTCGGGGATCGCCGCGAGGAACGGTGCGATGTGGCTCTCCACGGCGGGCGTGCCGAGGACGTGGTTCGCGTACGTCGCGGTGAGCGACTGGCCGAAGGTGCGGGCGCCGGAGATCGCGGCCTCGAACTTCGGGACGGTCAGCCGCTGGTGGGCGATGTCCTGGAGCTCCCGGAGGCCGACGGTGGGGTAGCCGAGGGTGAGCTGCCCGTAGGCCGTCCAGTCGAAGCCCTCGGGGGCGGGGTTGACCTTGGTCGTCAGGCCCGTCTCGGTGAACGTCCAGCCGCCGAGCGGGCCCAGCATCTCGGTGAGCGGGACGGCGACCTGGCGCTGGTCCGGCAGCCTTCCGGCGGCACGCGCCCGCTGGAGCTGGGCCATGCCCTCTTCCTGGGACTGCCGGCGCTCCCCGGGGAGGACGGCCATGGGGTCGAGGACGAACTCGCCGATGGCGAAGTTCCTGCGGACCGGGCGCGGCTGCCCCGGTGGCACCTGCGGCTCGTTGACGTGGAGAAGGCCGTCGGCCGTCATCCAGAAGCCGCGGCTGTCGGTGACGAGCGTGATGCCGGGGCCGTGGGCCAGGACGAGCGTCGAGGTGAGGCGGCCGGGCAGGTCGAGGAAGAGGTCGCGACGCTCCTCGACCTCCAGTCCGATGGCGCCGTAGCCCGGTTCGACCGGCGCGTCCAGCTCGGCGTGGACCGTGGAGGAGGACGGGGCGAACTCGGGGAGCGCGTGCTCCAGGGCCTGTCCACCGGTGCCGACGACCACGGCACGGGCGTCGGACGCCGCGACCGCGGGCGGGAGCGAGGACACCTGCCGGCCGTGGCCGGCCGAGAGGTCCACCCACACCACACCGCCGCGGCCGCCCAGGTGGTAGGCCGCCCAGGCGTGCCCGGGGGCCGTTCCCTGGCGGTGCGCCAGGACGAGGGCGACGGCTCCCGGGCCCTGGGCGGTGACCGCTCCGGCCACCGCGTCCCACGAGCGGACCCGGCGCCACCCGGGGCCCATCACCAGGGACGACTCCGTCGCGGGTACGCCGACCGCCGTGTCGTCCACCGTCCGCGCCGGGCGCACGCCCTGCGGGAACAGTTCGGCGCGCAGCGCCCCCAGCAGCGCCAGGCACCGTTCGGCCGTCAGGCCGTGCACCGGTTCCCGGCCCGTCACCCGGCGTACCAGCACGGTCAGTCCGGCGCGGTCGAGCGGCGGCCGCACGGTGACCTCGGCCCCGGTCAGGCTGCGCGGCACGGTGAGTGCGGCCGTGGACGGGGGCGCGGTGGACAGTTCCGTGTCCGGTACGGGGGTGAGTCTCGCGGTCGGCTTCGGGGAGGAGAACAGGGCGTCGCCGTACGGGGCGGGCACGAGGACGCTGGAGTTCAGGCCCTTCAGCCACGCCTTGCGCCAGACGCCCTGCTGTCCGCTCGCGGTCTCGGGCCGTCCGATCAGCCTCAGCGGGGCGGCCGTGGCACCGGGCGGCGGGGTGGTGGGGGCCACTGTCAACGCGCCGCTGTACGCCCAGCCGTTGCGGGCGGTGCGGTTGGAGAACGCCTCGGAGAGTGCGGCGGGGCGTCCTGCGCCGCTGCCCGCGCCGGAGAGCACGAACAGGACGGGCACCCCGAGCGCGATGGTGCGCAGCGGCGGGGCCAGGTCGAGGAGGGCCAGGAACTCGCGGTCGGCGACCCGGAGGGGTCGCGTACCGGGCAGGTGGAGGACCACGAAGCCGTCGGCGTCGGTGTCGGTCCACGCCACCATGACGTCCCCGGGTTCGCCTGCGGCGGTCCACGGCGCGCGGAAGTGCTGGAGCGAGGTGCCGTCGCCCTCGGTGTCCTGCCGGCCGACGGCCCTCAGGTCGATGCCACCGGGCGCCGGGTTGCCGCTCCAGTTGAAGCCCTGGAAGCCTTCCCCGGCCC
This sequence comes from Streptomyces sp. CA-278952, assembly GCF_028747205.1. Classification (NCBI taxonomy): domain Bacteria; kingdom Bacillati; phylum Actinomycetota; class Actinomycetes; order Kitasatosporales; family Streptomycetaceae; genus Streptomyces; species Streptomyces sp. CA-278952. Next base: position 5,864,662 of record NZ_CP112880.1, on the reverse strand, counting down.
GGAGGTGGTGGGCGGGACCGAACGCGCCCTTGGAGGCGAGGTGGAAGGCGGCCAGCGCGAAGAAGTCCGCCGGGTCGACTCCGGCCGCGATGGCCTGGGCCGTCAGCATGTACAGGTGCTGCTTCCGCGCCGGGGCCCACTCCTCGTCGGGGAACACATGCAGGACCCGGCGGCCCAGCTTCTCCGTGAACGCGTCGTCCCGGCCGGCCATCTGCTGGGCGGCGCCCGCCATCGCCCAGAAGGCCTGCGTCACGGCGCGCTTGGTGACCGGTACGTTCTCGGGCTGTCGCAGCACGTTCCGTACGAGCGGAGCGCCGAACTGGGTGACCTGCCGTGTCGCGTGCTGGATCGCCGGGTCGCCGATGGCTTCGCCGAGAGCGGCCTCCGGCTTCTGCGCCAGCAGGCCGACGGCCAGGTCCAGGACCTTCCGGTAGTCGTCGGGGCCCGGGGTCTTTCCCCCCACCCGCTGGGCGATGAAGGTCCACAGCTCCATGCGGAAGGGGGTGAACCGGTTCAGCGCCTCGTCGTTGGCGCGCAGGGTCTCGATGGCGCCGATGCCCCGGAGAAGCCGCGCGTGCAGGGCCTCGTCCTGCTCGGCCTCGGGGCCGAAGACGATGCGCAGGGCCCGCACCAGCCGGAGGGTGGTCGCGCGCACCTCCGGCGACGCCTCCCCGTCCTCGGTGTGCAGGGCCCCGGTGCGGGCCATCTCGTCCAGCTCGTGCGGCAGTGGCTCGGGGACGACCCACCTGCGGCGTCCGGCGACGCCGCCGGGGGCGTCGTGCAGGATGTGGGCGTCGGTGTGGAAGCCGCTGCTCATCAGCGACCCCTCGGTGCGGCGGCGGCTCACGTTCGCCGTGTGCTGGGCGAGCGAGACCTCTTCCAGCGGGTCCTGGACGGCGGGCGCGGGGCGGTTGTCCAGCTGCGGCAGGGCCGGGTTCCCCGCCGAATCGCTCCACCAGACCTCCAGCTTCATCCGGTGGCCCTCGGGCAGCTCGGTGACCTCGGGCAGTCCGCCGATGTACTGGCCGCCGTCCGCCGAGCCCAGCCACACCGTCCGGCCGTCGCGCAGGGCGAGTTGCAGGCCGCCGGGCAGCCCGTGGGCGACGTACACGTATGACGCCGGGTCGGGGGTGCGGGGCTCCTCGCTGATCAGCGCGGTCCGGCTGCCGGACGCCATCAGGTGGACCAGCTTCCTGGCGCGCTGGTAGGACCGCATCAGGTCCTCGCGGCCCCGGGCGTCATCGCCGTGCGACATCCGGCCGAACCGTTCGTTCCGGTCGGAGACCAGGGGCCGGGTGAGGACGTCGCCGTCGCGGAAGACGGTGCCGTCGAGCGCCGTCCAGACGCGGTCCGGGAGCGGGGCGGCCGCCTTCGTGGGCCGGAACGGCACCCAGGAGCCGAGCGGCTCGTCCGGGCCGTGGTCGATGAGCGCCGGGACGTGCTCGCGCTTCTTGTTGCGCACCAGGCGGCCGTCGCCGCTGGGGGCCCACACGGGGCGCTCCAGCAGGTTGGCGACCGCCCGCAGGTAGGCCAGGTACCGCTCGTCGGCCAGGTGCGGGACGACCAGGACGACGGGGACGTCCTGGGGCAGCTTCGCCAGCTCGGGGTCGGCCGCGAGTTCGGCCGCGAGCTTCTCCGCGTCCAGCGTGCGCCCGTCGGGGAACCGCACCCCGTCCGTGCCGCTCTCGCCCCACACGACGTACGCCGAGTCGCCCCACGGTGCGGCCTGGTCCGCGCCGGCCTTCTCCTTGGGCGGGGTGCCCTGCTCCTCCTCGTACACCCGGACGCGTCCGATGCGCAGCCGGCGCACCTTCTCCTGCGTCAGGTTGCGGCCGCGCGGGGCGCCCGAGGCGTTGGTCATCAGCGTCGCGGGCGACAGGAGCGAGCCGGACGGGGGCTGCACCCGGTCGCCGACGCTCAGGGAGCCGATGTCCGGCAGTGCGCCGGCCTTCCGGTCCGACGGGCTGAAGACGATCAGGTCGCCCGTGCCGGAGGCGGCCGCGGGGGCGTCGGTCTGCCGGGCGGCGCGGGTCCAGGTGCCCGGGGCCTTGGTGGCCGGGTCGGTCAGCGCGAGGATGCCGAGCGCGGTGGCGGGGTCGCCGGAGGAGAGCATCATCGGCGCGCTGTACCGGTACGCGGGGCGTCCGGTGCGCTCGGAGAACCGCCGCACCAGCTGGGCGTTCAGAGTTCCCGGGCCGGTGGTCAGGAACAGGACGGGGTGCTTCAGGGGGAGGGCCCGCAGGCCGGGGTCCCTCCCCAGCAGGGCGAGGAACTCGTTCTCGGAGACGGGGAGGGGCGGGCGGCCCGGCAGGTGCAGCACGATCCGTCCGGCCCCGTCGACCTCCACGACGTTCAGCACCGGCATCGGCTTGTGCGGGCCGGTCCAGGCGGGCTGCACCGAGCCGATGGCGCTGCCCTTGGGCCCGAACGTCATCTGCCGCACGCTGCCCCAGTCGACCCCGGCGGGCATGGCGGTGCCGGACCAGTTGATCCCCTGGTCGTTCGCTCCCTGCCGGAGCACCGCGGGCGGGGCGAACGCGCCGCTCTCCGCGAGGTGGTAGGCGGCCATGACGTCCTGGTCGCCGGCGTCCACGCCCTCGGCGATCGCCTTGGTGAGCAGCGCCCACAGCGGCTCCTGCCGCGACCGGTCCCAGGCGGTGGCGGCGTCGAGGTGAAGGATCCTGCGGCCCATGGCCTCCCGGGCGGTCGGCGTCATCGGGCGCAGCAGCCGGGCGGCACGGGTCGTGGCCCACAGCGTCGAGGCGACCAGCCGGGGGGTGAACGGCGCCGGGGCCGGCAGCGACTGCACGTGGCGGACCATCTGCTCGCCCTTGTCCGCCAGTTGCCTGAGGGCGATCTCCAGCGACGGCGCGGGCACCGCGTCGGTGAGCCTGGCGTTCTCGTCGGCGTCGATGCGTTCCGTGGCGAAGTCGAGCAGCTCCACGTAACCCCGCTTGTCGGGGGCCCGGCCGGTGTGCTCCTGGACGAAGAAGTCCAGCATGTCCAGCCGGAACGGGGTGAGGTGGGAGATCGTCCCGTCGTTGGCCCGCATCCGCTCCAGCGCGACGACGCCCTTCATGACGCGCTCGAACCGGCCGTCCGGCCCGCCCCGGTGGTCCTCGAACGTGGTGCCGAAGACCGTGCGCACCGCCCGGACCAGCCGCAGCATCGTCTGCCGCGTCTCCGGGGAGACCGTGTCCGCACCGCGGTGCAGTCCGAAGTCCCGGGCCAGGGCGTCCAGCGCGGGTCCCAGCGGCTCGGGGCGGCGCAGGACCCTGCCGCCCCGCTGACCGGTCGCCGAGGCCAGGGCGATGCGGTGGGTGTCGTTGAAGCCGGTCTGGCGGAGGGAGCCGTCCGTCTCCCGGCGGGTGACGTTGGCCACCAGTTGGTCGAGCGGCACGTCGTCGAGGGGGTCGTCCACGTGGGGCGTCTCACCCAGGGAGGGGTACTGGCGGTGCGGGTCGCCGTCCGAGGAGCTCCAGCACACCTCCAGGTGCATGCGGTGGCCCGGCGGCAGCTTGCGCACCTCGGGCAGGCCCGCGATGTACGCCGCCGCTTCCTCCTTCTTCAGCCACACCGTCCGGCCGCCGCGCAGCGGAAGGTGCATCCGGCCCGGTGCGCCGTGCCCGGCGTAGACGTGAACGGCGGCGTCCGTCGTGACCGGCTCCGAGCCGACCGGCGCGTTCTCGGTGCCCGCGTCGGTGCCCTCGGGCAGCCGGTGGGAGAGCTCGCGCAGTTGGCGGAACCGGCGGAGCCGCTGCGCCCGCCGCCGCAGCCCGTCCTTCTGCTCGACGGCCAGCCGCCCGAAGTGCCGGTGGTCCTCGTCGGTCAGCGGCACGGTGAGGACGTCGCTGTCGCGGAACACGGTCCCGTCCAGCGCCGTCCACGTGCGGTCGAGGTAGGCCCCGATCGCGGTCGAGGGCTCGACCGACACCCAGTCACCGACCGGCGCGTCGGCGTCGCGGTCCAGCAGCGCGAGAACGTGGTCGCCCGATCCGTCGGGGACGGCACGGCCCGTCCCGCTCGGCCCCCAGGCGGTGCGGTCCAGCCGGTCGGCCACGGCTTGCAGCGTCTGCTGGTAGCGGTCCCCGGTGTACGGGACGGCGAGGACGACGGGCACGTCCTTGGGGAGCTTCGCCAGCTCCGGGTCGGCGGCCAGCGCGTCGGCGACCGCCTCCGGGCCCAGCTCCCGGCCGTCCGGCAGCAGTACGCGGCCGTTCTCGCCGTCGGCGATCACCACGTACGCGGTGTCCGGCCACGGCGCCCGGCCGGTCGAGACGACCTTGGCCGCGCTGTCCGGCCGCTTCTCGATGGTCCGCAGCGTTCCCGGGAGGACGCGGTCGACTTCCGCCCGGGTCCAGTTACGGCCCTGGGTGGTGCCGGACGGCCCCTTGATCCTGGTCTTCGGGTCGAGCACGGGGTCGCCGGGGCCGGCGAAGGCGTCCGACGCCGCGGCGGGGACGGATGAGGGCGCGGGTGCGATCGGTGTGACCGGCTGGGCGGCGGGCGCCGGGGCGAAGAGGGACATCTCCTCGTCCTGGTCGGTGACATCCTCGACGACGCCCGAGGCGGGTGCGTTCCAGGCGCGCACGCTGTGGTGGAGCGGAGTGATCGCCGCCCCCGCGAGCTCCAGGTCGACCCCGGCCGATCCGGCGGCGGAGAGCAGCAGGAACTGCAGCGCCACCGGCAAAGGCGGTTCGGCCTGCCCGTTCGCGGTGAAGTACGCGCTGATCGCGGTACGGAGGCCGCTCCAGGTGAGCGGTGTCGTGAAGCCGTTGGCCGCGCGGGTGTGCTCCAGCGCCCGGAAGCCGTGGAGCAGTGTGGCGAGGGCGCTGTCCTGATCGTCGACGGTGGGGCCGTAGACCAGCCGGATCGCCCGGACCCACCGCAGGACGTCCGGCGCCCGGCCGCGGTCGCCGGTGATCCGCTCGGCCCACCGGGCCAGTTCGGGGGTGGTGGGCTCGGGGCGGAACCCGGCCCACCAGTCGCTCTCGGCCAGCTGCCAGCGCGGTCCGGTCGGTCCGTCGCCCGGGGCGAGGACGGGTTCGATGCCGCTGCCGGTGGTCCAGATCCAGTGGCCCAGGCCGTTGGCCAGGATCTGGCCGGCCACCGGCGTCTCCAGCGGGTCCGCGGAGGGCGGGCCCGCCAGATCGGCCCCCGCCACCACGACGGGGCGGCCGGGGACGAGCGCTGTCAGATGTCCGTCGAACGCGAACAGGAAGTCCACGATCCGCGCGTAGTCGACGACGGCGTCGGTGCCGTCGGACAGGGCCAGCGCGGCGGTCTCGGGTCCGCCGCGCAGTCCGACCAGGTAGGCGTCGTGGAACGGCAGGTTCTGGACCGGGCTCTCCAGGGTCACCGGGCCGGGGCGCACGTAGGTGAAGCCGACCACCTCGCGCAGCAGCCCGTACGTCTGCCGGCGGGCGTCCTGCCAGTCCTGGTCGGGGCGGGAGGAGGTGCCCAGCGGGGTGCCGTCGGCGGCGCGGTGCCTGACCGCGAGGACCCGGTCCAGGAGGACGCGGGAGCCGTCGGCCGCGATCAGTTCGGACGCCCACACCATCGGCGGCGGGGTCCGCTCCGGGTCTGCCAGGACTTCCAGGGCGCCCCGCGCGGCGGTGACCATGGCCTGGAGCCGGGGCCGGTGCCCCGGGGGGAGCGTCTCGACGGCGTCGGCCGCCTCCTGGACCGCCGTGCGCAGGGCCCGGTGCAGGGGGTGGTCGGCGGGCAGCGGGGTGCCGAGCGCGTACTCGCCCAGGGCACGGGAGATCTGCTGGCTCTCACCCACCGACATCAGGCGGCGGGTGGGGCCCGACGGCTGGGGCAGGCCGGCCATGAGGACCATCTGGACGAAGTGGGCGAGGCCCCGCACGGCCTCGTTGTCCAGGATGCGGTTCAGGGACTCGGTCAGGACGTCGTCGGGCAGCGGTGCCCGCTGCGCGAGGGCCCGGCGGTAGGCCTCGCGGCTCAGCTCCGCCAGCTCGGCCACGGCCCGCCGGATCTCCTCCGGCGTCATCAACTGCTCACCTGCGTAAGCGAAGTGACGCAGTTCCGTGAGGACCAGCGGGATGTCGAGGCGGCCGTCGTCGGTGTCCAGGGCCGGATACCGGTGGTCGTCCATGTCGACCGTCTGCTTCTGCGTGACGACCTCGCCCTCGGAGGTGCGCCCGGTCAGCACGGAGGTCGTGTGCTCGCGCGCGGAGGGGACGTCGCCGATCGTGGCGTCGAAGTAGCCCGGGAAGAGGGGCTTGTCCGGGGTGATGGTCCGGCGGTAGAGCTCCAGCAGCCGTCCGAGCGTGGCGGCGAGGCCCGCGCTGATGCCGTCGTGGTGCAGGTCCAGGAAGTTCCTGGCCCGGGGGCGCAGCGCCCGCAGGACCCGGTCGAGGGCCGGGCGCGACGCCACCGCCAGGCCGTTCTTCACCATGAACGCGGCGGGACCCTGGTTGAGGATGACACCGGTCGGCCGGGCGACGGTGTGGGCGTAGGCGAACCGGAGGTAGCCCCACAGGTCGTCGACGTCGGGGACCGGTGCGAGGAAGGGGACGACCACGTCGGGCACGTCGGTCCGCCCGGTGACGGCGCGGACGAACTCCGCGGTGGCCTTCATCGCGAACTCCCGGCCCGATGCCTCCACGGCCCCGATCGCGCCCTTCGGCAGCCGGTCCACCGCCCGGTCCTGGAGCAGGCTCAGCCCCAGGGCGGGGAAGCCGGTGGTGGGCTGCACGTAGGCGCGGTTCGTCCGGACCGGGGTCTGGCCGACCAGGGCCCTGCCGCCCAGGTCGGTGACCGTCCAACCGTCCTCGGCCGGCAGGAGGTCGGCGAGGGCCACCTGGGGGGCGGCGCCCGGCTCGTCGCGGCCGTCCAGGGCCCGCTCCACCCGCGCGAGCCGCTCCAGCGTCTCCTCGGCGGACTGCCGCCGCTCTCCCGGGAGCACCGCCATCGGCTCGACGACGATCTCGCCGATGAGGTAGCCGAACTGCTGGGGCTTCGGGTCGCCCGGCGCCACGGGCGGAAAGGTCAGGTGCAGGCGGCCGTCGGCCGTCCGCGTGACGCTCCCGTGGTCCGTGACGATCGTGAAGCCGGGGGCGGTGGCCAGGGTCTGCTTGGCCGGGACGTCGCCGAGGCCGCTGATCACGAAGACCAGCCGCCGTTCGATCTCCAGGCCGATGGCTCCGTAGGCGCGGGCGGTCGCCGCGTCCAGCAGGGCGTGCGGGGTGGACGACGACGCGGCGAAGGCGGGCAGGGCGCTCTCGACGGCCCGGCCCGCCGGGCCGACGACCATGGCCCGCGCCTCGGACGCCGCGACCGGGGGCGGCGCGGAGGAAAGCTGCCGGCCGTCCCGGGCCGAGAGGTCCACCCACATCACACCGTCGAATCCGCCCAGGTGGTAGGCGGCCCACGCGTGGCCCAACGCATCGCCCTGACGGCGTGCCAGGACGAACGCCGCCGCGCCCGGCCCCTGGTCGGCGACGGACCGGGCCACCGCCTCCCAGGAGCCCACGGGGCTCCAGCCCGGCCCCGTGACCAGGGCGGAGGCCGGTGTCGCGGTGCCGAGCGCGGCGTCGTCGACCGTGCCGGCCGGGCGCACGCCACCCGGATACAGGGCGTCGCGGAGCGCGCCCAGCAACACCAGGCACCGCCGCACGGTGAGGCCTCCCCGGCGCGGTGCGGGGCCCGCGATCCGCCGGGCCGTCGCCGTCAGCCGGGGGCGGCTGAGCGGGGCGGAGCGCGGTGGGGCGGGCGGCGCGGGGACAGGCGCGTGGGGTTGTGGTTCGTACGCCCCGTCGTTCTCGTCCCACAGGGCGCGGAAGGCCGCCCAGGTGTCCTCCTGGGCCCGGGGGTTGGCGCCCCAGGGGTGTACGGCCTTCGGATCGGGTCCGTAGAGCTCGCGGAGCAGTGGCAGCAGCTTCGGCTCGTTGCGCCGGACCCACTTCGCTCCGTTGTTGCGGGGGTGGCCGGTGTAGGGGTCGGTGCCGGTGTTCGTGCCGAGGTAGGCGTTGGTGAGCTGGGCGAAGTACTCGAACTCGTTCCGGGCCGAGTAGTTGCGGTGGATGCCGGAGCTGTCGTACGGCGGCCCGTCGGGCCAGGCGCCGAAGCCGCCCGCCAGCACCTTGTCGTGGTACGCCTCGGTGATGAGCCGGCGCTGTCCGTCGGTGAGGCCGTGGCGGTGGAGGGCGTGCGCGAACTCGTGGGTCGCGGCGGAGTAGCCGTCGGCGTACAGCCCCGAGCCGGGTACGGCGGTGGTGTCGCCCAGGAGGTTCTCCTCGCCGACGGCGACCAGCCCGCCGGCCTCCACTCCGCGCAGGATGTCGAAGGGGCGCGCGTTCTCGTCCGTCTCGCCCCGCAGGGTGCTGAACGGGTCGAGGGCGGTCGTCGCGGCGTCCTTGGGGACCACGATCAGCCGCGCGCCCTCGTTCAGCATGCGTTCGGCCACGGCGGGCGAGCGCAGCATCCGGGCCACCTGTGCCCGCGCCTCGATGCCGGAGGAGACGGGGAGGTCCACGCCGGGCGGCACGTCGACCATCAGGAGGGCGGCGGTACGGGCGAACTCCTCGGCGGCCAAGGCCCGGCGCAGCCCGGCACTGAGCGCCCGGTCGGCGGCCAGGGCCTCCCGGTCGGCGGACGACAGCGACAGCAGCCGGGAGGTGCGCTCGTCCTCGGTCATCGCGGCCAGCCGCGCGGCCAGTTCGGTGCGTTCGGCCACGGGCAGGTCGGGGCGCGGTACGGGCGTCGGCGTCGCGGCGGGCGTCGGGGCCGTGGCTGTGGCTGTGGTCTCCGGCGGCGGGGCGGGCAGGGGCTGTCCGCGCAGCCGCCCGGCCCGGGTCGGGCGGGCGGGCGCCGAGGAGACGGTGCTGCGCAGGGACGGGCCGTCGCCGAGCCCCTCGGCGCGGCGGCCGGTCTCCAGCGCGTCGGTGAGGGCGGGGAGGTCGTCCCACGCCTGGGTGTGGCGGCGCGACTGCTCGCTCAACTCGTCGCGCACTGCGACCAGTTCGGTCTCGATGCCGTCGGCCTGGTCCCGGATCGCGTCGCGGGCCCCGGTCGCCCGCCGCAGCCCGGCCTCCGCCTGCCGCAGGACACGAGCGGCCTCGGCCACGCCCGCCTGGGCGCGCCGGAGGTTCCCGGCGAGCGTGGTCTCCCGGGCGAGGGCCCGCTCCAGTCCGGTCCGCAGTTCCCGCGCCGTCTCGCGGGCGGTCTCCGCCGTGTCGAGGTCCTCCTCGCGCCGCTGGTGCAAGGCCCGGCCCTGATCCCGGAGCGCATCGGCCTGTTCGGCCGCCGCTTCCAGGGCGTCCTGCCCGTCCGGGGACGCCGGATCGGCGCCCGGGGCGGCGGCGACCAGCTCTTCGAGCCGGGCCACCTCGGCACGTGCCCGCTGCCACCGGGCGTGGAGCCGGCGCTCCTCGTCGGCGGTGTGGTCGTAGCGGGTTCGTGCCTCGCGGGCCTCGGTGTCGAACCGGGTGATCTCCGCCCGCCCCTCGGTGATCCGGCCCCGCAGCGTGGTGAGTTCCGTCGTCACGGTCGCGGCGGTGCGGCGGGCGGCCGTGTGGGCGCGGTCGGCGTCCCGGTGAGCGGTGGTGGCGGTGTCCAGCGTTCGGTCGGCGGCGTCCAGCGCGGTGAGCGCTCCGGGCTGCCGCCGGGTCAGCCGCCCCTCGCGGTACCGGGCCGCCGCCTCGGCCCGTACGGCGCCGAGGTGGACGCCGATGGTGTCCGCCACGTTCTGCCATGCCTCGTCGGTGGCCGCGGTGGTGTCGGTGAGCGAGCCGTCGGCGGCGAAGGGCCAGTTCCGGAGCCCCTGGCCGGTGCGGATGACCAGCTCGACCGGCTTCCCGGTCCGGGCAGCCGTCAGGGAGCCGACGAACAGGGCGCGGGCCAGTCGGGTGCCGTCCGGGTCGGAGCCGAGCGCGAGCCACAGCTCCGCCGACGCGTCCTGCTCGTCGAGGGCGTCCGCCAGCACGTCCGGCAGGTCGGTGACCGGGTGCTGGGCCCAGTCGCGCAGGTCGTCCGCGTCCTGGTCGGCGAGGATCGCGGGCAGGTCGTAGATCCGCGGGCCCGGTCGCGCCGGGGTGACGCCGAAGCCGAGGACGTCGCGTTCCCAGAGCCGGGTGGTGGAGCTGCCGGTGACGTACCGGACGCCGTCGGGGCCGTTGACCTCGATGACGGTGTCGACCAGGGTCTCGTAGGTGCGGGGGATGCGCCGGTCCGCCGGATCGCTGGTCGCCCCGGTCCGCAGCCGGCTGAAGGAGAAGGCGGAGGCGTTGCCCCCCGACGAGAGGGCGTGGGGCTGCTGCGCCGCCAGGGGGAAGGTCACCCCGAGCACCTGGCGGCTGCCGTTGGCCAGGCTGTAGGAGCCCTGCTGGTTGAGGACGAAGGAACCGGCGGCGGACGAGGCCACCGCCGCCGTGCGGTTCTGCCGGCGGACCCGGTCGATGGCGACGTCGCCCGCCTCCGTGACCGGTCGCGGGTTGTGCAGGGATATGCGCAGGGACGGTGCGGTGCCGGGGCTCTCGACCGGCCAACTGCCGGGCATCACGCCGGTCAGGCCCGCCGCCGTGCGGGAGGGGTCGAGGCTGATCTCGCCGGCCTGGATCAGCTCGCCGAGCCGCGCGGCGACGGCCTCCGCCGAGGCGTTCGCGGGCAGGCCCCACGCGGCGGCCATGCGCGGGTCGACGTCGTGCAGCGCCTGCATCAGCTGCGGGGCGGCGTTGTAGTCGTACACCGGCGTCGGGCCGGTGGTCTCCAGCCGGACCCCCCGTGGGAAGGGGGTGGTCCCCTGGGCCGCGGCGTCGGCCGCCGTGAGCAGCAGCGGGTCGCCGCCGAGCAGCGCGGGCCGGCGGGGCCCCTCGTGCTGCTTGGGCTGGTCGGCCTCGGAGGCGACGAACCGCAGGGCCGTCGCCGCCGGTACGGAGACCCGGCTGACCGGGCGGCCGCGCAGCAGGCGCCCGATCCAGCCGGTGACCCGCTGCGCCACGTCCCCGTCCAGGCCGGACAGGTTGAGCAGGCCGGCCTGGAAGAGGGCACCGGGAATGTTGGCCGGCCACTGCCACACGACCTGGGAGCGGACGGAGGCGGTGTAGCGGTAGTCGACGGCGAAGTCGGCGACGCTGCCCGACCGCGTCCAGAAGCGGTCCTCCGTCGCCACTTCGGAGCGGGCCGTACGGGCGCGGGTCTCGGCCACCGCCAGGGACGGCCCCGCGCGGTCCGTCCACCCGGTCGCGCCGGGGCGCGGGTAGCGGGAGACCGGGTTGACCGTGCCCTGGCGGGCGGTGGTGGTCCCCGAAGTGGTCACCCTGGACTGCGGGGTGTGGGTGTCGACGTGTTCCAGGCCGGTGCCCGCGGGCGCCCTGCGCCCTCGCAGGCCGCGCAGGGCGGGCGTCTGGAGCATCGGTTCGGCGGTCAGGGTCACTTCGACCAGGCGCGCCCCGCCGAAGGCGACGTGGAGGAAGTGGAAGCGCACCTGCCCGCCGGGGCCCCGTCCGGGCAGGGCGCGCAGCGCGGCGGGCTCGGTGACCCGGGCGACCTCGGTCGCCACGCCCGACAGGTAGGAGGCGTGGGCGGGGCGGACGACGCCCGGCGCCTCGTTCTCCACCAGGGCGGTCAGCTCCTGGCGCATCCGGTCGCGGCGCTCGTGGCGGTTGGTCGTGTCGTCGAGCTGGGTGACCGACAGGACGGTCGCCTTGCCCAACTGGCGGGTCCGGGCGTACCGGTCGGGCAGCGGAACGTCGAGCGGGTTCAGCGTCGGGGCGGGTATGCCGGGCATGCCCTGGAACCAGGCCGCCAGTTGGGCCACGGCCTGGGCGGGGGCCAGGTAGGTGACGGCGCGCGGCACATCGATGGCGACCGTGACCGGGGCAAAGGCTCCCAGGCCGACGGTGTTCCCCGCGATGTTGCGCACCCCCCGGCGGACGGTCAGCAGCAGCGTCAGGTCGTTGCCGATCCACAGCGTGTCGCCGCTGTGCTCCGTGGCGTGGGTGATCTTCGTGCCGGACCCCACGGTGGCGGTGCCGTCGGTGCGGCGGGACTGGGAGTAGCGACCGCCCGGGTTGGCCTGGTGGATCAGCAGCTCGGGCGGGGTCGGGGCCGCCTGCAACGCCGTGAACTGGAGGTTCCCCTGGTGGGTGACGCCGACGCCGCGCTGCCGGCCGGCGGTGTCGCCGCTCAGGACGTCCTGCTCCGAGTAGAGCGATTCGGAGCCCAGGTTGCGGGGGTTGGAGAGGTAGCCGGTGACCTCCAGCATCATCACCTGGTCGGCCGCCATGCCGGGCAGCGTCAGCCCTTCCACCACGTAGACGCCGCCCAGGATCTGCGGGGCCCTGGAGATGAGCTGGCCGGGCCTGATCGCGTCCTGGCGGGTCTCGGCCGCCAGGGTGCCACGATCGTTCAGGGAGGCGCCCGCCACGGCGACGGAAGTCCACTTGTAGGTCGCCGCCGCACCGTCCGTGGACGTCTTGGCCGCCCAGACCACCGGTGCGGCGGCCCAGTTGACAGCCGAGCCGGCCCGGTTGACGGCGCCGGACAGGCTCGCCGGGAGCGCCTCCTTCACCGCGGAGCCCCGCCGGGCGGTCTCCGTGGCCAGCCCGGACAGCGTCGCGGAGGCGCGCTGGACGGCGCGCCCGACACGGCCCCGGCCCGGACTGCCCGGGTAGGTGCCCGCGACAATCTGCCGCAGGGCCGTCATCAGCGCGGTGGTGCCCCGGAAGGTGTCGACGATGGCGCCTTCCGGGAGCCTGGTCAGGCCGGGCAGCGGACGGCCGCGGTCGTCGACGAGGGCGAGGCGCCGCTGGTCGTCCGTCGGCCCGCCGTCGGTGACGGGCTGCCGGATCACCTGTGCCGGGCGGGGCGCGGGGGCCGGGGCGGGTGCGGGGACGCGGGTGCGGTAGTGCGGCACCAGCAGTCGGACGCTCCCCGCAACGGTGTGTGCGGCGGGGGCCTGGAGCTGCATCTCCAGGTCGTCCGCCGCCTCGGGCTCCGCCTCGGCCCGCACCGGGTTCCCGTCGGCGTCGGTTTCGGCGAACCGGACGAGCGGGTCCTCGTCGGTGCCCTCGTACAGGTCGAGGCCGAGCCTGGCGGGCACCTCGAACAGTTCGCTGCCGTTCCGGGTGGTCATCGTGAACTGGTCGTAGCCGACCTGGCGGGCGGTGGAGGAGGCGTCCGTGAGCTGTCGGGTGCCGAGGTAGTCCGGGGCCGTGTTCAGCCCCCAGGAGCCGCGGGCGACGGGGGCGTTGAGACCGCCGCCGCCTCCGAGGGCGCCGCTCAGCGCCGTGCCCCGCTGGCGGGCGCCGCCGGACTCGTACGAGCTGGAGCCGACGTGCAGCACGTCGGGCAGCCGGCGGGTGTGGACGGCGGGGCGCGAGGTGTCCCGCGCGGCGGAGAAGACCAGCTGCACCCGGCGGGTGCCCGAGACCGCGTTCGGCCGCTCGAACCAGACCGACTGCCCGCCGTCCACGGCGTCGGGCGCCGACGAGGCGAGACCGAAGGTCGATCGCATCTGCCGCAGCCGTCGCAGGTTCTCCAACTGAGCCACGACGAGCGGCTCGTCCAGCCGGAACGCCGCAGCCCTGTTCCGGGGCCGGACGGGCGGCAGGAACCCCTCCCCGCGCAGCCATGCCTCGGCGGCGGTGAACAGCGGGTCCGCTCCGTCCACCTTCAGCGGCGTCTCCGTGTACCCGATGCTCTCCAGCTTCTCCAGGTGCTCGGGGAGGTCGCGCCGTTCCTCGGGGGTCGGGCGGTGGCCCGCCATCGTGGCGCGCTGGGCGATGCGCAGCCGCAGGCCGTCCGGCCACGGCCCGAAGGTGGAGCTGACCCGGCCGCCGCCGGCCCGGTGCAGCGTCGCGGTGTAGGCGACCCGGCCGCTGGTCAGCAGGTGGCTGCTCTTGGTGCGGAGCCCGTGCATGAGCGTGGCGCTGCTGACGTTGCTGAGCTGGTCGGTCAGCTGCCAGTTGACGGCGGCCTTGCCCATGAGGTTGCCGCCGAAGGACGAGGCGGCAGCGGGGTGGCCGGGGGTGTGGTCGGTGGTGAACGCCGGTCCGCCGGCCGCCTCGACGCCCATACCGCTGGTCAGCTTGGCCGACTTGTCCACGCTGGAGGCGTGCGAGAACCAGGTCTCCAGCGTGGACTTGCCGTCGGCGCTCTTGCGCATCGGCCGTCCCGGTTCGATCACCGCGGTCAGTTCCAGGACGCCGACCGCGTTGCCGTCGTCGTCCAGGAGGGTCGGCGAGAACACCCCGCCGTCGCGCTGGAGGTGCGGGGTGCCCTGGAGCATCCGCTGCGAGAGGAAGTCCTCCAGCGCCCGTTCCGAGTCCTCGTCGAGGTCCCGCAGCACCGCGAACGTGTCGTCCTGGAGCAGTTCGGTCAGCAGGCGGCGCGGTTCGGCGACGCTGTCGCCGCCCCACAGCGGCAGGTCGTCGACGTCGCCTGGCTCCGGCAGCGCGGTGGTGTCGTCGCCGTCGAAGGCGAGGTGCTCGTGGAACCAGATCGTGAGGGCGCCGTGCGACTGCTCGGGCTGCCAGTTGTCGGTCTCGCCCTCGCGGGGGGTGTCGAGCTGGATCTGCCACCGCCCGTCGACGTCCATCGGGTGCGCGGGCTCCTCGGCCTGCTGCTTGCTCGTGACCAGGAAGGTCTCGCCGACGGTGACGGACTGGGTGAGCTGGTTGTGCGTCGCGGACACGTTGACGGTGCTGTCCCACCAGCGGAGCGCCCCGGCGCGGTCGTCCGGGAAGATCCCGCTCCACGGCACCGAGCCGGTGCGGATGTTGCCCGCGCCCTCCACGTGCGAGGAGGACTGCCCGCCGCCCGCCCTGGCCTCGACCCCCATGTCCGGGAGGGTCGGCGGGCGCAGGCCGGTGTCGCCGCCGTACTTCGTGGACCGTACGGGGTCGGCGTAGGAGAGGCGTACGTCCACCGTCCGGTTGCGGCCGCCGTGCCGGAGCGCGATCCGGTGTCCCTGGCGGCTGCGCAGGTACGGGCGGTTCAGCTCGATCTCCTCGGCGCTCAGCACGTCCTGGAGCTGGATCAGCAGCCGCTGTCCGTCCGCGTCCTCCGGGTCGGCGCCGAGGGCCTCGACGATGCTCCGGTGCAGTCCGTCCAGGACGGTGGCGGGGGTCGGCTCGTGGAGGACGAGGCCGACGTGCCCGTCGTGGCGCCGGCCGTGGTCGCGTACGTACGGCGAGAGCGCGGCGGGCGCGACGGCGGTGGACGGGGTCGCCACCGCCGTGGAGGACTCGGTCCCGGGCGCCCGCCCGGTGAACGTGTGGAGGGAGCCCTGCTGGGCGGAGACGCCGGGCAGGGCGGCGGGCCGCCGGGTCTGCCAGTGGTCCGGCCGCGTGGTCGTCCCCTCCGTCAGGACGATCACGTTCCGACCGCTCGACGGGTGCGGGACGGGGGCGCTGGGCAGCTCGGACAACAGCGTCGTCCGGGCCGTTCCCGCACGCCCGCCGATGTGCTGCGCGAGCCCGCCGGGGTTGGCGTGGGCGCCGACCACGAGCAGCGGGGCGCGCAGGGCGATCTGCTGGTGGACCCGGTCGTGGCGGAGCAGGGCGGCGATCTCGCTGCCCGGCACCCAGCGGCTGGAGCCGTCGGGCCAGGGCATGGAGACATGGCCGTTCGTGCTGTCCGCGTGGACCACGTACGCCTTCGCGGCCGATCCCGGCGGGGCGTCGGGCCACGGTGCCGGGTACGGGGTGGCGCCGTCCAGGCCGCCGTCGGGCGAGACGAGGTACCCGTCGGTCGCGATGTCCCCGATGACGGGCCGGCGGGTCCAGTCGCGGCCGGTAGGCACGCCGTCGGCCGTCAGCCGGGTGCTGTCGTCGAGGGCGCCGTGCCGTACGAGGTCCCAGGCGGCGAGGTCCGCCGGGTCGGCGGGGTCGAACCCGGAGACGGTCGCGCCGGCCATCAGCCACAGCAGCCGGTCGCCCGCCTCGTCCGCCGTCAGGTCGGCGGAGGCGGGAAGGTGCAGCGCCTTCTTCGCCAGGGCCACGGGGTCGGTCACCGACCGCAGGTACTCGGCGGCCCTGACCGCACCCCACACCAGCCGGCTCTGGTCCGGACGCGACACCGCGGCCGCGTCCGGCAGCCGCAGCACGTCGGCGGCGAGCGCGGCCAGATCCCGCCCGGCCAGGCGCTTCAGCGCCCAGTCCAGCGACGGCAGGGGCGTGTACTGGTGCAGCGTCAGCCGCCCGGCGGCGGCCTCCTCCTTCTTCCCGGCGGCGTCGAGCAGGACCCGCCGGACGTCGTCCCGGGACGGCGGGTCGTTGCTGGTGCGCCGGTGGCGCGCGTGCGTGACCAGGTGCAGGTGGTGGAGGGTGAACGGCCCCATGACGCGCAGATGCGGATCGGCCCGGCGCATGTTCTCCAGGGCCCCGATGCCACTCAGCAGCGCCCCGAACTGCCCGTCCGATGCCACGTCGGCGCCGAACGACCGCCGCAGGGCCTTCACCAGCCTCAGCGTGGTGTCGAGGACGTCGGCGGGGACCGGCCCGTTCCCGGTGTGCAGCCCCGCCGTCCGGGCCAGGGGGGCCAGGTCGGCCGGGCCCGGTTCGGGAAGCAGCAGGCGGCGCGCGCCCTGCTCGCCCGAGGGGCTCGCCAGCGCACCGGCCTTCGGGGTCGCCGCGCGCATCAGCACATGGACGCGGTCCACCGCCATGACCCCGGCGCCGCTGCCGTTGGCCACGCCCTGCGCGTACGAGGTGGCGCCGAGGACGTCGAACACGTACGGGGGCTCCCCCGCGTCCGACAGATAGGGCAGGTCCTCGGCCGTGGCGTCGGCCCAGCACGACCCGAGGTCGATGACGGCGTTCGGGCCGAGCTTCCTCATGCTCGGCCGGCGGCGGATGAACCGGCCGCTCTCCACTCCGTCCACCTGGACCGGTGGGCGGCCGTCGGCCACCTCCATCACCCCGCGCAGCGGCATGCCGTGCTGCGCGAAGTGGTAGACCGGCCGCCCGTTCTCCAGGAGCGCGGCCGGTTCGCCGATCGCCCCCTCCGACACCGGGTCGAACTGGACGAACTCGGTGATCTCCGCCAGGGCTTCGAGCATGGGCTCGTTCGTGACCAGGTCCGGGTCGGACATGGTGACGCGGCCGAAGGACCGGCCGCCGTCGCCGATGGTCCGCGTCTTGATGGCGGCGTCGGGGAGGATCGTGCCGTCCAGTGTGGTCACGAAGCCTGTCCCGGCCACTCCGTCGGGACCGAGGTCGTCGGCGTCGCTGCTGAACCACCCGCCCAGGGGGCGGCCTTCGGACCGCCGGTTCTCGACGACGATCCGCTCGACGCCGGTGGTGGGGTCGGTGACCAGACCGACCTGACCGCTGTGCGCCCAGACGCCGTCGCGGCCCGTCCGGAACGCCAGGGTGCGGGGCAGGACCAGGCCCTGGTCGCCGCCGTGGGCGAGCACCAGGACGACGGGTGTGCCCGCCGGAAGTCCGGCGATCCCGGGGTCATGGGCCACCAGCTCCACGAACTCCTGCCAGGGAACGCGGATGTGCCCCTGTCCCCGGGGGAGCACGACGTGGTCGTGTCCACCGTCGGCCACCACCACGTACGCGCCGGTGCCGGCGTCCCACAGCGGTTCGAGCGGCCCCTGGAACTGGTTCTCGCGGCGCTGCCACACCTGGGTGGTGTCCACCGGCCCCAGGGACCGCCCGGTGAGGTTCAGCCCCTGGTAGGACCCGTTCGCCGCCGTGATGTGGCGCCCGTGGTCCAGCGCCCCACCGGCCGCCAGGTGGTAGGCGCCGAGCGCGTCGACGCTCGACGACCACCCGGCGGCCATCGCGTCCCCCACCGTGACGAGGAGCTGGGCCCTCTGCTCGGCCGAGACCTCGGCGTCGGCGGGCAAATGCAGCACGCGCCGGGTCAGGGCGTCGATGTCCGGGGCGCTGCCGGGCTCCTCCCGCAGCGTCAGCCGCTCCAGTTCGGCGGCGGCGGACGCCTGCGCCGACGCGGGCGCACCGCCCGGCAGCCGTGTGGGGAGGCCCAGTTCACGCCGTACACGGGCGGCCGTCTCCGTACCCGACACCGCGTCCGCACCGTGCGCGGCGAGGTGCTGGGCGACCTGCCGCACGGCGTCGAGGTAGTCCCCGCGCGCGTGGCGGGAGTCGGCGAGCACGGGGTGCAGCTCCAACGGCAGCACCAGCGACGTCGCCCGCCGCCACGCCTCGGCCGGGTCGGTGCCGGCCGGCACGCCGGCGGCCCGCAACGTGTCGAGCGCGAAGTCCTCGTAGGCGGCGTGCCAGGTACGGCGGGAGGCGCGGGCCGCGATGCCGTCGAGCGCCTCGGACCAGGGGCCGGGCCGGTTCATCAGCAGGCGCACCCGCTGGACCGGGTCGGTGATCCCGCTGTCCTCGAAGCGCACGGAGCCGTCGAGGGCGGCCTGGAGCGCGGGGCTCCGGTCCGACGTGACACCGGCGGCGGCCAGCTCGTCCGCGGTGATGAGGTCGCCGGGCGCCGGGCCCGGCGGATCGGCGGGCAGGTCCTCGGCGGTGACCAGGGCGGCCGTGAGCCGCCGTTCGACGTCCGTACGGTGCACGCGCGGCACGATCGACGCGACCGCGGCGTCGTGGGCGGCGTCCGCCCCGAGGTCGCGCAGCCGGTCCAGGGCCGCGTCGAGCCGCCGCTGCGCCCGGTCCACGTCCTGCCACGCGTCGTACAGCCGCGCCGTGTCGTCGGAGCCGCCCCGGCCGCCGGTCACCCGCTCGTCGAGCGTGCCGACGGTGCGGACGGCCCGGTCGAAGGCGGCCACGGCGTCGCCGTGCTCCCGGCGGGCCGCGTCGACGGCCTCGTCGACCGCCGCGGTGCCGGGGAAGTCCAGTGGGACCGGGTCGTCGGCGGGCGCGGTCTCCTGGTCCGTGCTCCGGCCCTTGCCCTTGCCCGCTCCCGCAGTGGGCCCCGGGCCGTCGCCCCGGCCCTCGGTGGTGAGGGGGACGGCGGCGGGCGGGGCATCCTCGGCGCCCTGCCCGATGGCTTCCTGTCCGGTGACCGGCCGGGCGTCGGCGGCCGTGGCAGGGGCGGACGCGGGCGCGGTGGTCTCCGACGGTGTGCTGCTCCCCGTCGGCGCGGAGGACGTGGTGCGGAAGGGGACGGCCGCCGCGACCGAGGGCTCGGGCTCCGCGGCGCCGGGTGCGGGCGTCCGCAGGGCCTGCGCCGGGTCGTCGATGCCGCTCGCGGGCCGGGTGCCCCGCGCGGTGAGCGGGTGGTCGACGACGGCGGCGCTCGTGACGACGGATTCGACCGCCTCCAGGAAATGCCGCGGAACGGCGGGACCGGGCGTCAGCGCGTCCGCGTCGCCCTGCCGCACCAGGCGGCGCAGCAGCGCCTCGGCCGCCGGGCCCCGGTCCGGTACGCCCGCGTAGCCCAGCAGGTACTGGAGTACCGCGGCGTCGTCGCGGGTCCGCCGCTCCGCCGCTTCGTCCGGCGAGGCGGCCGCGTCGGTGCTGTTGAGCCGCCAGTTGAGGTGGTCCGACCCCTCCGGCCGCGCGGTGCGGCTCAGCTCGACGGCCTCGGGGTGGTCGGGCGCGGCCGTGAGCGTGAGGTCGATGTGGAGCTGGTCACCCGATGCCGGGAGCAGGAGGCCGTGGTTCAGGTGGGTGTCCAGGAGCGTGCGCATCCGCTCCTGGAAGGTGTCGAGTGCGGCCTGGGGGAACCCCTCCCCCGCACGGACCGGCAGGTGGAGCGAGACGTTGCTCAGCCAACGGCCGTCGTCGGCCTGGATCCGCTGGACCCAGGCCCGTACGGGGGTCTCCGGGCCGTCGAGGGGCGTCGGGTCGGACGGGATGGGGCCGGGGTCGGACGGCGGGTCGGTGCGTACGGCGGCGGCGGGCGCGTCGGTCCGCCCCGCCCGCCACTGCTCGGGCCGCACGGGATCGGCCACCGGCACGGCGGGCTCGGGCGCCGGGCCGGCGGGGAGGTCCGTCCCGGTCTCGGCTCCGAGCTCACGGGGGACGTCGCCCGTGCGGTCGTCGGTGGCACCGTCGACCGGCAGGTCCGAGGAGGTGCGTACGGGCTCCGGCGCGGCCGGGGCGCTCTCGGGCCCGGTCGTGCTCCGTCCGGCTCCGGGCACGTGAGCGGTGCCGTCCGTGCCGGTGCCACGGAGCTGCGGGGCGGCCGGGCTCTCCATGCCGCCGGCCGGGTCCTGCCGGCCCTCCGGATCCGCCAGGTCCGTGTCCTGCTCGCCCTCGCCCGGCAGGTCGCCTGCGTCGCCAGGCTCGGCCGGGCCGTTCTGGGACGGTTGCTGGGAGGCGTTGCCCGTAACGGAGGTGCCCTGCTGTGTGCCCTGGTTTCCGGCTGCGGGCGCCGGGGTGTTTCCGGCTGCGGGCGCCGGGGTGTTCGGTCCCGCCGAGGTGGCGACGGGGGCGGGAGGGGCCAGGGCGTCGGCGTCCGCGTCGGCCGGGTTCGGGACGCCGTCGGTCTGCTGGTGCGCGGTGTCGTCGAGTCCCGGCTGTCCGCCGGTGCTCCGGCCGCCCATGCCGCGTCCGGGGGTCTCCTGCCCGGTCTCGTCCTGCCGTTGGTCCCGTGCGCCGTCCGCGTCCGCCGAGACGTCGTCGGGAAGGTTCGCGCTGTCCGTGCCGCTCGAACCGCCGATCGTGCTCGCGCCCGGCGCGGTGGACGAACCCTTCGGCCCGCTGAGGTTGTCGGGGAGGTCGTTCGTCGCCTCCGACGCGTCCGGAGACGTACCGGGCAGGAGGCCGGGTGTCAGGTCCGGCGTGAGGTCGGGTGTCAGCTCCGGCGTGGTGTCCGGGGTCAGGTCGTACGAGGTGAGGTCGGTGGTCGCCCCGGGCCCGGAGGTGCGCCCCGGCGTCGGCGGGGCCGTCAGCGGCGCGGTGTCGAGCAGGGACGAGGACGGCAGCGTGGCGGGCGTGGACGACGAGGTGGGCGGCAGCGACGAGGTGGGCGGCAGCAGCTGGGGCAGAGGCGACCCGCTCGTACCGGTGACGCCGTTCGAGCCGGTGAGGCCGTTGGACCCGGTGACGCCGTCAGGACCGACCACACTGTTCGGACCGACGACGCTGCCGGGGCCGAAGACGCTGTTCGGGCCGGTGACACCGTTCGTACCGCCGGTGTCGCGGGGGGTGAAGTCGGTGGGGCGGGTCAGCGCGTCGGGTCCCGCCTTCGGCAGGGGGTTCACGCCGGCCGGGGGCGACACGGCCGGCGGCGGCGTGTACGCGGGAGGCGGCAGGACGCCGATCCCGCTGCCCGGCCCGTTCGGCAGGTCGGCCGAGACCGTGTTGGGGAAGGGGGTCGCGGGGCCGGGGGTGAACGGGTTGGTCTTCACCACCGAGGGGCCCTTGACGTCCGGGCCGCTCGCCGGGCCGCCGGGCTTCTCCGTCCCCGACGGTCCTCCGTCGCCGCCGCCCAGGATGCTGTCGGGGCCCGGCAGGTCGTTGATGTCGGTGAACCGGTCGTTGTTGAAGTAGTTGTCGTAGAGGGAGAAGGCGCCCGCGCCGATGGCCAGCCCCGCACCCGCGTCGAACACGGTGCTGGTGCCGGAGCCGACGAACGTCTCCCACTTGAACTCCCACTTGTCGTAGAAGGCCCCGTTGATGATGACTTCGGCGGTGCTCTCGGCGGTGGCTCCGACGACGAAGACGGTGACCACGGTGGGAGGACCGTTCACCAGTCCCCTGAACAGCAGACTGTTCGGGTCGATCTTGAACTTGTTGAAGATGTCCCCGAGGAGGTCCTTGAAGTAGTTCTCGATGGGCTTCAGGAACTTGTCGAAGATCTCCATGAAGCCGGCGGTGAGCGCGCCGAAGGCGCCGGCGACGGCGACGTCCTTCCAGTCCACTCCCCCGGGCTTTCGGCCTCCCGGGTTCAGCGCGATCTGCGCCAGCCGGACGGTCAGCGTCTGGATGGCCTCCTGGATGGCCATGCCCAGGGTCGGCGCGATGTGCGACATCCGCAGCAGGCGGTCGATGATGATGAGGATCGCGAGCTTGCTCCGGGCCCGCGCCAGGAACATCTGCGAGACCGACGCGCCGCCGGTGAACGCGATCAGGGCCGCCAGGATCGCCAGTTCGGCGATCAGCATGATGATCTCGGCGATGATCTCCCACTTGGACGCCTGGATCTTCTGCGAGTAGTCCACCTGGCCGTTGGCCAGTTCGTCGAGCTGGAGCAGCAACGCCTGGACGGGGTCGGTGCCGTTGGCGGCGTCGGTGAGCATCCGCACACTGTCGATGTACGGACGCGCCACCTCCGGCGGCAGCGCCGCCTCCACCATCTGGATCGTCTCGCGCGAGGCCGCGCGGAGATCGATCAGGCCCTTCTGGAGGGCCAGGTAGAGCTCACGACTTTCCCACGCCAGATTCTCCCTGGCCTGCAGGGGCATCTCGCCCAGCAGGATCCAGAGCATCGTCCGGACGTCCGGCGGAAAGTCGATCTCCTCCACTTAGTGCCGGCCGCCCTCGGAGGAGTCGCCCGGCCCGTCCAGGCTGGACATCTGCCGGTCGATCTCGTCTCGCGCGTAGGTCGAAACCCCTTCGATGTGCTGGCCGTTGGCCCAGACCGCCTGGCCCAGTGCCGTGAACGCGCTGCCGACGGCCCTGATCAGGTCCAGGCACGCCTGGTTGTTGGCGTCGTACTTGGGCAGCACTTCGAGGGCGAAGTCGTCGCTGTAGCCGGCCCAGCCACGGTAGCTCTGGATGTCGGAGATGAAGTTGTCACCGATCTTGGCCGCCTGCGCGGGCAGTTGCTCCATCATGTCGCTGGCCCGGCGCAGTTCGCCGGGGTTCGCGGTGAACTTTCCTACCGCCATGGGTGCCTCCCTCTCGTCCGGTGGTCCGTACGTCAGTCCTCGTGGATCTCGTCGTGCAGGCGGGCCGACGAACGCCTCCCGCCGCCGTGCGGGTCCTCCAGGGACGAGCCGAAGGCCCGGTCCCAGTCGATGTCGATGCCTCTGATGCCCGTGGCCCGGCCTGTGGTCCGGGTCAGCGGCTCGAAGACGTCCATCACCTTGCGGGCCATCTCCGACCGGCCCTCCTGCACCGCCTCCATGATCGAGGCGGCGAGCTGAGGGCCCGTCATGGACCGGTGCCGGTTGTCCGGGAACTTCAGCCCCGTCAGCTCGCCCTGCGGGCCGACCGTCACCTCCACGGCGCGGTCCCGTGACCGGGCCGTCGCCGAGGACTGGCCGAGTTCGCCCTCGGCGCGTGCCACGGCCTCCTGCACAGCCGAGAGTTCGGCCATGGCCTCGGCCAGCTTGTTCTCCATCGAGTCGCTCAACAGTCGCCCTTCCACCTGCGCGTATATCATTCTGTCGTACGCGTGTACGTGTTTCGAACTCCCCCTCGCCCGTGCGGTGTCCGGGGCGGACGGAACCGGCTCCCACCGTCTCCGCGCGGGTCCCGGCCGTGACCGGCGGGCTCCCTAGCGTCCGATCACCGCCGGTGCGCCGCCTTCGTCGGTGCCCCAGACGTCCTCGTCCTCCGGCACCCAGGAGTCGCGGGTGCGTTCACCGCTCTGGGTCGCGGTCTGGCCCGGCGCGCCGCCCCCTCCCGGGGCGCCGCCGGCCATCGGCGGGAGGAAGGGGGAACTGCCGGCGGTCGGGCCGCCGGTGGCCACCCGCACCTCGTCGTCGGCGTACCGCCCGCCCGAGCCGGGTGCGGCGGCGCCGGGCCGCGCACGACGGTTCCTGGAGACCGATCCGTCGATGACGTTGCGGACACGTTCACCGGAGTCCGACTGGCCTCCGCCGCCACCCATGCCACCGCCCATGCCACCGCCCATGCCACCGCCCATTCCGCCGCCCATCGGGGCACCGCCCATCGGTGCGCCGCTGCCCCCGCCTTCGCCCCCGCCGTAGCTGCTGGGGCCGGGGAACGGCCCGCTGTTCAGGAGCGGGCGGTTGTGGATCGGGGTGCTCGACCCGTCGGAGGCCCCGGTGCCCGCCAGGGGCGACTCGTAGGGCTGGTCGTCGAACAGCTCCTCCTCGTAGGAGATCGGGTCGTACGAGGGGGGCGTGTGGCCGGAGAGGCCGTCGCCGAAGGAACCGGGGCTATTGAGGGAGCCGTTGTTGAGCTGGCCGGATTCGAAGCGGGACGGGCCGGACTCGTCCAGGTAGCCGGAGACGGTCGAGCCGTCGGGCCGGGTGAGGGTGGTGGTTCCGGTGTCCGGGTTGATCGTCTGGGTGGAGCCGTCCGGGAACTCCGTGACCACGTTGCCGCCGGGGTCCAGGTGCGTGACGCTGCCGCCGGGGTTGGACAGGAGGTCCCCGGTGTTGAGCGGACCGGAGATGACGGAGCCGTCGGGCCGGGTGATGGTCGAGGAGTGGGTGTCCGGGTCGATCGTGACCTTGGAGCCGTCGGGGTATTCGGTGGTCACGCGGCCGTCCGTGTCGAGCCGCGACTCACCGCCGCCGGGGAGTTCGAGCGGGCCGTCGTTGACGGGGCCGCTGATGGTGGTGGACGACAGGTCGGGGATGTCGCCGTTGCCGAAGAGGTCCCGCCGGGAGCTGTCGAGCTTGGACTCCGCCTCAGCCTGCCTGCGCTCCTGCTCCTGCCGGACTTCTTCCTGCTTGGCCTCGGCTTCCTTCTGCCTGGCCTCCTGCTCGGACCGGACCTCGTCCTGCTTGGCCTCGGCCTCCCTCTGCCTGGCCTCCTGCTCGGACCGGACCTCGTCCTGCTTGGCTTCCTGCTCCTCGCGGAGCCGGTCCTGCTTGGCTTCCTGCTCCTCGCGGATGCGGTCCTGCTTCTGCTCGGCCTCGGCCTGCTTCTGCTCCGCCTCCTTCCGCATGGCCTCCTGCTCGGCCTTGGCCTCGGCCTCCTTCGCCTCCTGCTCGGCCTCCTGCTCCGCCTGCTTCTGCTCCGCCTTCGCCTCGGCCTCGGCCTGCTTCTGCTCCTGCTCGGCCTGCTGCTGCTCCTGGCGCTCTTCCTGCTCGGTGCGGATGCGGTCCTGCTTCTGCTCGGCCTCGGCCTGCTTCTGCTCCGCCTCCTTCTCCTTGGCCTCCTGCTCGGCCTTGGCCTCGGCCTCCTTCGCCTCCTGTTTGGCCTCCTGTTCCGCCTGCTTCTGCTCGGCCTCCTTCTCCTTGGCCTCCTGCTCGGCCTTGGCCTCGGCCTCCTTGGCCTCCTGCTCGGCCCTGGCCTGGGCCTCCTTGGCCTCCTGCTCCTTCTTCGCCTCCTCCTGCTGGGTCTTCGCCTGGTTCATCTGCATCATCTGCATGTTCTCCGCACGAGCCTGGGCCTCGGCCTGCTTGGCCTCCTGCTCCTTGCGGACCTGTTCCTGCTTGGCCTCCTGCTCGGCCCGGAGCTGTTCCTGCTTGGCCTCCTGCTCGGCCTGCTTCTGCTCCGCCTCCTTCTCCTTGGCCTCCTGCTCGGCCTTGGCCTCGGCCTCCTTCGCCTCCGCCTTGGCCTCCTGCTCCGCCGCCTTGGCTTCGGCCTCCTTCTCCTTGGCCTCCTGCTTCGCCTCCTGCTCGGCCTCCTTGGCGGCTGCCTTGGCCTCGGCCTCCTTCTCCTTGGCCTCGGCCTCCGCCTTGGCCTCCTTCTCCTTGCGCTCGGCTTCCGCCTTGGCCTCGGCCTCCTTGCGCTCCGCCTCAGCCTTGGCCTCGGCCTCCTTGCGCTCCGCCTCCTCCTTCTCCTTCTTCCGCTCCGCCTCCGCCTTGGCGGCCTGGTCCTTCTGCCACTGGATGAACTCTTCCTGCTTCCGCGCGGCTTCCTCGGCGGCGGCCTTGGCCGCGGCGGCGTCGGCCGCCGCCTTCTCCTCGGCGAGTTCGGCCTTCTCCTCCTTGTAGTCGGACTCCAGCGTGCCGCTGGTCCCCCGCGACTTCACCGTTCCCAGCTCGAACTGGCTGTTGCTCCAGCTGTCGCGCACCTTCGTCATGGCCGCGACCGCCGCCTTGTCGAGGTTGTCCTCAACGGTCTGCTTCCACATGAGGAGGGCCTTGTTGCCGACCTCCACCCAGGTGCTGAGCTCCTTGAGCTCACCGAAGTCCTCGGCGGCGACGGTCAGCGCCATGTCGCCCGTGCCCGTGATCTCCTCGATCGCCGCCTGGTTGCTGAAGTGATCTTCCGAGATGTAGTTCGTCGTGGTGGTGTAACCGCCGCCGTACGACCCGTGGGTCTCGATCTCGTACGTGATCTTCGTGATGTTGTTGTCCCAGACGTACTCCATGATCGCGGAGAGCAGGGTGTGCAGCACCACGAGCGGGTTGCCGTACTGCCACTGCCACTTCGCCCAGACGCTGTGGAGATCCGAGACCGCTTCCCGGAAGTCCTTCCTCGCCTGCCGGATCTCGTCGCCCTGCTTGGACCCGACGGTGCCGCCCCCGCCGGGCTTCATGTCGTCGGCGTAGTCCGTGTACTGCTCGTTGATCTTGTTGATGAGGTCCCAGAAGACGCCGGCGGCCTTGCCCCGCCACGCCTTGTCCTTCTCCGTGCCGAGCCGGCTCTGCCACTCCTCCACGATCTTCTGCTGGGACGAGAAGAACGCGGCGACCCGGTCGAAGGCCCCGGCCACCGTGTCGAAGTTGTCGAGGGTCACGGAATCGGGGTCGTCCACGGGAAGGGTGTTCCAGCTGAACCCGTAGGTGCCCTGCGACGGGTTGTTGAGCAGCTCCTCCAGCGCGAGCCCGGTGCCGTAGGCGTAGCGCGAGGTGAAGGTGGTGTCCCAGGTCGGCTTGCCGTCCATCCCCAGGTGACCGTCCATGGAGCTGGAGAACTGCCCGCCCTCCTGGTACCCCTGGCTCGGTATCCGGCCGTCCCCCTTGCTGCCGAGCAGGGTGATGCGCGCCTTGTACATCGACACGTCGGAGCCCGCGCCACCCTTGGAGTGGTAGAAGGGGATGACGAAGTCGGTGTTCTTGATGTCGGAACCGGCGTTCTCGTAGAGCCAGTTCATGTCCTCGGTGTCGACGTAGTCGACGTAGCCCACGTCGGAGATCTCCACCTTCATCAGGGGGATGCCCTCGTTGCCGACGAGCGTGTCGAACAGGGTGTTACGGTCCGGCGCCTTGTAGCCCGTGAAGAAGCCGACGGCCTCGGCCCACTGGTCGTTGGAACCGCCGAGATCGTCGGGGACCTTGCTGGAGTCGAGCGCCATGCCGGGATGCCTTTACGTCAGGGGAGACAGGAGGACGGGCGGGGGTACGGTCCGCCGGTCCGCGGCCGTGTGGAGGGGTGCCGGCCGGGCCGGCCGACGGCGACGAAGGTCAGTCCTCGTCCTCGTCGTTGTTCGCGCCGCCACCGGCGGATTCGGAGAGCACCTCGTCCACGCCCTCGAAGAAGTCGATCATGTCCTTGCCGTCGATCTTCTCCAGGTTGCCGTCCTGGGTCTTGAAGAGCTCCTCGATGGTGTCCTCCAGGTCCTCCTCGATCTGCTCGAAGAGTTCGACCTGGAGCTTGAGGATGTCGTCGAGCTGGTCGATCAGCCCGTTCAGGCTTTTGACCAGGTAGCCGCCGTTGGTGCGGCCCTTGTCGTCGCCCGCCATCGTCCCGATCGCGAGCGGCTTCGCCTGCCCGTCGTGGAATCCGGCCGCGGTCGCGGACCCGTCCTCACCGCCCTGCAGCGTGGGGATCCCGGGCACGGTCTTCCCATCGGTCGTCGTGCCGTCCTCCCGCATCTTCTTGACCTCGGCGAGGAACGGGACGAGGTCGTTGTCGAGGAAGCTCTGCAACCACGCCTTGTTGAGATTCAGTGCGGGTGCTTCCGCCATGTCGCACGTCTCCAGTCTTCCGGGATGTCCATGGGCTCACGGGGCCGGTGCGCCGTCCGCCTGCGGCCCGTTGGGGCCGCGGCGGACGGTGCGCCACCCCGACTTCGGCGGGCGGCCGGGCGCGCGAGGTACACACGCGCCCGGCCGCCCGGGAGGGACCAGGGGCGTGCCGCCCCGGGTCAGCCGCCGATGCGCACGCTCTCCCAGAGCGACTTCAGGGAGTTCTCGCTGTACTTGTAGCTGCCCGAGACGTCGGTCAGCAGCGCCGAGTGCTCGGCGAGGATGCGCTTCATCTCCTCGACCGCGTTGTTCCAGGAGGCCTGCTTCTCGGCGTACACCGCCTTGTCCTCACCTTCCCAGCTGCGCTGGAGCTCCTGGAGTTCGGCTTCCAGGTTGGTGAGGATGCTGTCGATCGCCTTGGTCTGCTGGACCATGTCGTCGGCGGCGTTCTCCATGTGGCCGTAGTCGACGTAGATCTGGCCGTCGGTGAAGTCAAGCGGGGGGGTCATGGTCTTCCTCGTCTCGCGGCAGGTGCGTCAGGGACAGTGGTGCGGGGCCCGGTCGCCCGTCGGGGCTCCCGGTTACCGGAGGAGAGGTCAGCGGCCCGCGGTGGAGCCGGCGAGCGCGTTGAAGATCTCCTCGGAGCGGTTGAACGCCTGCTGGATCGAGTCGTTCGAGTTGTTCTGCTGGATGCCCTGCGCGCGCATGGTCTCCTCCAGCGTCGTGATCATGTCGCGGAGGTTGCCGGAGATGATCTCCGCCTGCTGGTCCCACCGGTCGAGCAGCTTCTGGAACGCGCCACCGTCGCTACCGGCGTAACCGGAGGCGAGGTTGTGCTTCATGTTCTCCACGTCCTGGCGGCTGCTCTGCACGCCGGTGAAAGCCATCTCCAGTGCGGTGACACCGTTCTGGGTGGCTGACGCCAGTGACTGCTGTGCGCCCGTACCTGCCATGTTGCTGCGCCTCCTGATGTGTCGCGCCGCCGGGTTCCGGTTCCCGCGTGACGCGGTGCCTGGCCGGACGCCGCCGGAAGACCGGCATCCGAATGGTCTGGATGAACGGAGCCTAAGGAAGGGGACGTTGAGGATTCAATGCCCTGCGTCATCTCCTCGGCCCCGGCCCCGCTTTTGGGGTGATTCGTGAAGGAGATTTGATCTGAATCTGAGGTAGGCCCCTTGCGGAATCATCTTCCGAAGGGATCCGGTAATTCCCCGTGCCCGAACGGGCAATGCCCGTTCGGGCACGGGGAATTACCGGATCCCTTCGGGGAGGAGGACGGCGGGTCCCCGCCTCCCGTTGTCACGACACACGCGTTTATCAGCCGCGCCACAAGAAATTCACCTCCTCCGGTACGAGCCCTCGCCGGGTGCTCATGTCCGCGTACAGCGGGGTGTCGTGTTCGTGTTCCGCCCCGCGGCCGCGGCCTCCTTGGTGAGGTCCGGCCCGGTCGGCAGCATGGCCAGCAGCGGCGCGGGCAGGCCTCGTGCCTGGCCCTCGCTGTAGCCGAGGGCGGCGAGTCCGTCGGCCGTGCCGACCCGGTACTTCATCCCGGTGTCCGTCACCAGGTAGACCGTGGTGCCGACCGTGCTCCCGCTCGCTCCGAGCGCGCGCACCAGGGATCCGCCGCCCGGCCGCACGCTGATCGTGCCGACCGGCATGCAGGCCGGGGTGAGTCCCTCGGGCGGCGCCTGTGCGGCGGGGCCCAGGGTGCCCGTCCCGGTCAGCGCCACGCTGATGCGCGGTCCGCGCTCGCTCGGCTGGACCCGGATGCATACGGTGCGGTCCTCGCCGAGGGCGACCGCCACCGGAGGCTCCGAGGGCAAATCCGCCTCCTCCGCGCCGGTTTCCGCACCAGGGGCCAGCCGGCCGCTCAGCGCATCCGCACCCAGCGTCACGACGTTCGCCGCGCCTCCCCCGTACACCTTCTCGCGGGTCTCCGGGTCGCCGAGCACCAGCGCGGCCCCGGTAGCCGTGAGCGGCGTCAGGCCCTGCTGGCGCAGCAGGTAGTAGCGGTCGGCGGAGCCCGGCACGGTGACCCGGAAGACCTGGCCGATCCGGGACTCCTCACCGCCCAGCGAGGGGCCCTTCCTGCCCTTGCCGAGTACGTTCGGCGGTCGCAGATCGGGCCCCGAGGGCAGAGCGTTCAGGAAGGCGGCGGAGACGGGCAGCTGGGGTGTGGAGCCGTAGCCGAGGGCCTCGCGGGCGCGGGTGTCATCGTCGAGCAGCAGCTTGCTGCCGCGCCAGACCAGGTAATCGGCCTTGTCCGGCCCCTTGACCAGCATGGTCTGGTCGGTGGGCAGCCCGGTGGCGTCCGCCGGGAGGCCCACCGCGACGGTGGTGCCGGTCCTTCCGGTCCCGCTGCCCGAACAGACCTGCCAAGGGCCCGTGTCGAGGTCCGCGCTCCCCGGCAGGGCGTCCGGGGCGCCGCTGATGCCGATGGGCGCCCCGTGCGGCGTACCTCTCAGGGACTTGGAACCGACCGTCACCGCTTTCATGTCGGCGCCCGCGAGGAGCCGCGCCGACGCGTAGTTGCGCACCGGGCGCAGCCGCCCCTCGATGTAGAGGTAGCGGGACCCCGTGTCCTTGTTCACGACGAGGGTCCCGGCGGCCCTCCAGGAGTCCTTGGTTCCGGGCTTGAGGAGACCCAGGACGAAGGAGCCGGCCGACAGCAGGACGGCGATGACGATGCCGATCACCACGCCCCGGTTGGTCCGCCCCTGCGGGCTCTCCGGGGCGTCGGGGTCGGCGCGGAGCATGCCGGAGGTCAGCCGGCCCATGACGAACATGTGAGCCTGGACCTGGTCGCGTTTGGACTGCACGGCAGTGGGTCTCCCTTCCGGTCAGCCGTTGATGGACCGCAGGGCGCCGTACACGCCGAGCACCCACAGGGCGAGCGGGAGCACGGCGATCGCCAGGGCCGAGTGGAGCAGTTCGCCCGCGCGGCCCCAGTACGGAACGAGCCGGCGCCCGGGTACGGTCCAGGCGGCGATGGCGACCGCGGCGGCCGCCGCGAGCAAGCCCGCGGCCGTGACCAGGCGGCTCCCCGGGGCCGCGGCGGGGGCGGCGACCAGCACCAGCAGGAGCAGCCCGAGCACCCCTGGGACCACCAGGGACATGCGCTGCCAGATGTTGCCGAGGCCACGGGCGTGCAGGACGAGCAGCAGGCACAACGCCACCGTCATGATGATCTCGGCCAGTTCGCGCTCCCATGCCAGGACGACCACGCACGCGACGCCGACCAGGCCCACCGCTCCGTAGAGCGACGTCATCCAGCCGTCGGCGAGAACGGCGCGGGCCGAGACAGCGGAGGCGGCGTGTGGCTCGATGCCCTCCTGCAACTGCTGCGCGTTGGTCGGCAGGGGAGGCATCCGCATCCCGGACATCCGGAAGGCCAGCGAGGGGACGAACGCCCCCAGGACCACCGCAAGCACGGCGAGGATCCCGGCGGCGTGCACCGGCGCCAGGTCCGTCGTGAGGAGCAGGACGGCGGCGGTCGCGGCGAACAGCGAGACGACGGCGACACTCAGGAAGAGCGCGGCGAACGCGGCCACGACGGCGAGCGCGAGCACCGCCCCGCCGGCCATCGCCGCACTGGCCGCGAGCAGTCGCGCCCCCAGCGTCTCGTAGGCGTGCGGCCCGCTGAGCTCCCCGCCGGGCAGCAGCCAGCCGGCGAGCGCCAGATAGGGCCCGACCATGAAGCCGAGCGCGGCTCCGGCACCGGCGTCCCCGACCGCCCGGCTCGCCGCGCCGGCGCCTGCGAGCAGGAGGAGGCCGGCCGCCGTCCCGAAGACGGACCGGGACAGCGAGGATCCGCCGGGCCAGGCGATCACCAGGAAACCGCCGATGAGCACCGCGACAACGATGCCAAGCAGCACCCAGCGGCTCACCTTGGGGGTCCAGCCGAAGGGGTGGTCGCGCATCGTGGTGGCGATGCCGTCGACCAGATCGTCGAGGTGCACCTCGGGAAGGGCCTCGTCGCGTGGCCGGAGGTAGAGAGTGTCGCCGTCGCGCAGACCGTAGGAGTCGAGGGTGAGTTCCTCGTCCAGCGGTTCGCCGCCGAGCCGCTGGAGCACCCAGCCGCCGTGGTCGATACCGGCTTCTTCGAGGTTGTCGCCCGCGTAGCCGAGCACGGCGGGCAGCAGGTCCGCCACGGGGACGTCGGCGGGCACGGCGAGATCGATGCTCTTGGCAGGAGCTCGTACCGTCAGACGGCACAGCTCGGCCACCTGAGTGTCAGTCATCGAGATGGCTCACGCTTCTCCGGTTACGGCTGAGAACGGGCGGGGGAACAGGGGCCGGCGGACCGGTGAACACTCCTGCTTCGGTGGGGGCTCCAAACCAATTGACAGCGACGGTTGTTGACGGCCGGTACGGCGATCGTAATATCAGCGGCCTAGTCTGGGCCACGTGGCCCGCACCACGGAATACGAAACGGCCTTCCGTGTCGGGTGAATTGCGGCGTGACGGGCCGTGCGGCACGAAGGGCGGTTCGGCATGCGCGGTTTCGGCGGGGAAGGCGGTTCCACATGCGCTGTCCCGGACGGGAAAACGTCCGCGCGGACCATGACCCGAAGCCGTGATGTAGCGGAACTGTGACACAGCGGCTCGGCGCCCACTCCCGTCCGGCGCGGGTGCCCCGGGCGGACTTCCGACCCCGGCGGAGACGCGGCGTAGGGTGCGTGCACGGCGAAGGCCCGTCCGCGTCCCGGCCCGGACGACGGCGGCGCGCGGCGCGCCCCGCGAAGCCGTTCGGCCCGCTCTCCCCCCCCTCATGTCCCTGAAGGAGACGGTTCCTTGAGCGTGATCCTGTTCCGCCGCCCGGCCCGACGCCGGGGCCCGGAGATGCCCGACGGGGAGCTGAATCTCCAGGAGCCGCCGATCCTCCCCGAGACGGTGCCCGACACCTCCGCCGTCTGGACGTACCTGCCCATGGCACTGATGTCGGTGTCGATGATGTTCATGTTCATGCGCCCCGGTATGACCCGGGGCTCCGGCGGGTTCATCTACATCGCCCTGGGCCTGATGGTCCTCGGCGCCGCCGCGATGTTCATCGGCCAGTTCATGCGCCGGGCCGCGGAGCGCAAGCAGAAGCTCAAGGGCGAGCGCCGGGACTATCTGCGCTACCTCACCCAGATCCGGCGCAAGGTGCGCGGCGCGGTCGTGGACCAGCAGCTGGCCCTGGCGTGGCGGCACCCCGAGCCCGCCGCCCTGTGGTCGATGACCGGCACCACCCGGCTGTGGGAGCGGCGTCCCCGGGACGAGGACTTCGCCGAGATCCGGATGGCCGTCGGCGAGCAGAAGCTGGGCCTGAAGCTGACGTCGAGCTCGACGAACCCCGTGGAGGACCTGGAGCCGCTCAGCGCGCACGCGTTGCGCAGCTTCGTCCGCGCCTACTCGACGGTGCCGGAACAGCCCATCGCGATCTACCTGCGCGCCTGGGCCCGGGTGCTGTTCCAGGGCGACGAGGAGCGGATACGCTCGCTGGCGCGGGCGCTGCTCGCCCAGTTGGCCACCTTCCACTCGCCGGACGACGTCTGGATCGCCTTCTGCGTCTCCGACGAGCGGCGCGCACACTGGGAGTGGACGAAGTGGCTCCCCCACAGCCTCCACCCGCACGACACCGACGGCGCGGGCCCGACCCGGATGACCGTCTCCGCCTGGGGCGAGCTGGAGAACCTCCTCGGCGCCGAGTTCATGGAGCGGCCGCAGTTCGACCCGGACGCCGTGCCCGGACGCGAGGAGCCGTTCACCGTGATCGTCGTGGACGGCGGGGTCATCCCGGCGGGCCACCGCCTGGACGGTCCCGGTTTCCGCAACACGGTCGTCCTGGACCTCAGCGGGGCGCTCTCCTGGCGGCCCGGCCGTATCACCCTGCGCTTCGAGGTCGACGGGGACGAACTCGGCCTGGTGCGCACCGACCGCGAGCGCAAGGAGCAGCTCACCCGGCTCGGCCGGCCCGACAGCTTCGGACTGACCGGCGCGGTGTCGCTCGCCCGGAGGCTCGCCCCGTACCGCATGGGCCTGGGCTCGGCTTCGGACTCGTCCGAGCCGCTCTCCTCCAACGTGGAACTGACCACGCTGCTGGGCATTCCCGACCTGCACCGCCACCACCCGAACACGCTGTGGCAGCAGCACACCGGCCCCAACCGGCTCAAGGTGCCGATCGCGGTCGGCGCGGACGGCGAGCCGGTCGAGCTGGACATCAAGGAGTCGGCGCAGGGCGGCACCGGACCGCACGGAATGCTCATCGGCGCCACCGGTTCCGGCAAGAGCGAGCTCCTGCGGACCCTGGTCCTCTCGCTCGCCCTGACGAACTCCTCGGAGACGCTCAACTTCGTCCTGGTCGACTTCAAGGGCGGCGCCACCTTCCTGGGTCTCGAGGACCTCCCGCACACCTCCGCCGTCATCACCAACCTGGCGGGCGAGGCGGCACTGGTCGGCCGCATGCAGGACGCCCTGCACGGCGAGCTGATGCGGCGGCAGGAGCTGCTGCGCTCGGCGGGCAACTACACCTCCGCGCTCGACTACGAGAAGGCCCGTGCGTCGGGCGTCCCGCTGGAGCCGTTGCCCAGCCTGTTCGTCGTCGTCGACGAGTTCAGCGAACTGCTGGCGGCCCACCGCGAGTTCATGGAGCTGTTCGTGATGATCGGCCGCCTCGGCCGGTCCCTCGGCGTGCACCTGCTGCTCGCCTCGCAGCGCCTGGACGAGGGCCGCATGCACCAGCTGGAGAGCCACCTCTCCTACCGGATCGGTCTGCGGACGTTCTCCGCGATGGAGAGCCGCGGCGTGCTCGGCGTGCCCGACGCCTACCAGCTGCCGTCGGCCCCCGGCAGCGGCTTCCTCAAGTCGGGTGTGGAGGCGCTGACCCGGTTCCGCGCCGCCTACGTCTCCGGCCCCTACCAGCAGCGCCGCGGCAGCGCCAACCAGGCGCGGGTGGCGAGCCAGACCGTGCCGTGGACGAGCAGTTACGTCGTACCGCGCCAGCTCCCCGACACACCGGAGCCCGAGCCGGAGCAGCAGGAGGAGACCGGCGAGACCCTGCTCTCGGTCGCCGTGGACCGGCTGCTGACCGCCGGCCCGCCGGCCCACCAGGTGTGGCTGCCGCCGCTGGACCTCCCCGCCACGCTCGACCAGGTGCTGCCGCCGCTCACCCCGCACCCCGAGTACGGGCTGACGACCGATGCGGCGCACCGCGGGCGGCTCACCATCCCCCTCGGCATCATCGACCGCCCCTTCGACCAGCTCCGCGACCTGCTGACCGTCGACCTCTCGGGCGCGGGCGGGCACATCGCCATCGCGGGCGGCCCGCAGAGCGGCAAGAGCACGATGGTCCGGACGATCATCACCGCGCTGGCGCTCACCCACACCCCCCGCGAGGTCCAGTTCTACTGCCTCGACTTCGGCGGCGGCGGGCTCGCCGGGCTGGCCGGACTGCCGCACGTCAGCGGGGTCGCGGCGCGACTGGACGCCGAGCGGGTGGGCCGTACGATATCCGAGGTCACGACCCTGCTGGCGGAGCGCGAGCGGTTCTTCCTGGACAACGGCATCGACTCGATGGCGACCTTCCGCCGCCGGATGGCCGCCGGGGAGTTCCCCGAGCACCACCACGGCGACGTGTTCCTGGTGATCGACGGCTGGTCGACGGTGCGCCAGGACTTCGACCGGCACATCCAGACGTTCGGCGCGATCGCCGCGCGCGGTCTGAACTACGGCATCCACCTGATCGTCACCACCGCCCGCTGGGTGGAGGTGACCTCCGCGATCCGGGACCAGGCCGCGACCCACCTGGAGCTGCGGATGGGTGACCCGATGGACTCCGAGATCGACAACCGGCGCGCCGCGACCGTGCCCCGGCTCCCCGGGCGCGGCCTGACCCGGGACGCCAAGCTGCACTACCTCACGGCGCTGCCGCGCATCGACGGCGTCGAGTCCGTCGACGATCTCTCCGACGGGGTGTCCGGCCTGGTGGCGGCGGTCCGCGAGAGCTGGCAGGGCCCGCCCGCGCCGCAGGTGCGGATGCTGCCGACCCGACTCAAGCTGTCCGAACTCCCGGCCCCCAAGGGCGATTTCAAGATGCCCATCGGCCTGGAGGAGGAGCGCCTGTCGACCGTGTGGCACGACTTCTCCGAGACTCCCCACATGATCGTGGTCGGGGACACGGAGAGTGGCAAGACCAACATGCTGCGGATGACGGCCAAGGCCATCATGGACCGGTACACCCCGGCCGAGGCGCGGATCATGGTCGTGGACTACCGCCGTGCCCTGGTGGAGGCCATCCCGGACGCCTACCGGCTCGGCCACGCGGTGGCGATGGACGCCCTCAAGGAGCTGATCGGCGGGGCGGCGCGGGCGGTCGCGGCGCGCGTACCGGGTCCGGAGATCGCCCCGGCCCGGATGCGCACCTGCGACTGGTGGGACGGGCCGCGGCTGTTCATCCTCGTGGACGACTACGACATGCTCGGCACCAGTGCGATGAACGCGCCGTTCGACCCGCTGCTGAACCACCTCGCGCTCGGCTACGAGGTCGGTCTGCACCTGGTCGTCGCCCGCTCCGCCGCCGGTGCCGGCCGCGGCCTGGGCGAGCCCATGCTGCGGCGCATGCAGGAGGTCAACACCCCGACGCTGCTGCTGTCGTGCCCGCCCTCGGAGGGCTTCATCCTGGGCAGCGTCAAGGGCCGCAACCTGCCACCGGGGCGGGGTACGCGGGTGACGCGCCGCAAACAGATCCAGGTGCAGACGGCCGTGCTGGAGGACGAGGAGTCCTGAGCGGCGGGCCCGGTCTCCCCCGCCCGTGAGCGGGACGGGGAGGCCGGACCCGCTCACGGCCGGGGACGCGCGGGTGAACCCCGCCGTAGGGACACCCCGGCCCGGGGGCGTACCGGACGGCAAGCGGCGGCCCGGCTCAGCGAAGCCCCGTCGAAGGCCCGGGAGCTCCGAAGCCTCCCCCGCCCGGCCCGCAGCGCCCTACGCCCCCTCAGCGCCCCGCAGGACGCCAGTTGCGGGCCCGGCCGCGCGGGATCACCGCCGCGCCCGCCGCGACCAGCAGCACCACGCCGCCGCCCACACCCGCCACGATCAGCGCACGGGTACGGGGCTCCGCCGCGGGCGGCTGCGGGACCTCGGCCCGCTCCGGCCGGGGCGCCACCCCCTTCTCGTCCGTGAGGACGACCGTCAGGGCGGCGTACGGGTCGAGTCGCGGCGGGCTCGCCGGGTAGGCCGCCTCGGTCAGGCGGCGCGCCGTCCCGGCGGCCGAGAGCTCCGGGTGGCGCGCCCGTACCTGCGCCGCCGCTCCCGCGACGTGCGCGGCGGCGAACGAGGCCCCGTAGCCGATGAAGTGGCCCGAACCCTCGGGGCCGATGCTCACCACCGCGTCGCCGGGCGCCGCCAGGTCCGCCCCGCCCACCACGGGCGCGTTGGCGGGGCGCTGCCCGTCCGGACCGTAGTCCGTCACACCGATCGCCCCCGGGGCGGCGGCGGGCCAGTACCAGGGCGCGGGCTTCGCGTCCCTCGGCAGGGCGTCCGGGGCGAGGGGGGCCACGACCAGCGCGTCCTTGTCGCTCGCGTAGGCGACGGCCTTCGTCAACTCGGCCTTGCCGTCGGCCAGGGCAGCGGCGACGTAGATGACGGTGGCGCCCTCGTCGGCCGCCTCGCGGATGCCGGCGGCGACCCGGCCCACCGTGGCCCCGCCGCGCTCGTCCGCGCCCCGTACGGCCAGGATGCGGGCCTCGGGGGCCAGTCCGGCCGGCCCTGCGGCGGAGCCCGGGGCCGCCGCGATCAGGCCTGCGGCGAACGTGCCGTGCCCGACGCAGTCCTTGCCCGCGTCCCCGATCGCGGTCACCCGGCCGGAGAGAGCCGGGGCCGACTCCCCGACCCCCGTGTCCACGACCGCGACCGTCTGTCCCGCGCCCTGGGAGAGCGGCCGTGCGCGGGCCGCCCCGAGCGCGCCCATGGTCCAGGGCTCGGACCGGGCCTTCACCCCCGAGGCCTCGACGCAGGTGTCGTCCTCCGCCAGGACGGAACGTACGACGGGGAGTCCCACGGAATCGGCCGCCGCGGGCACGGCGACCGCGGGGACCAGCGCGGCCGGGATCACGGTGAGCGACAGGGCGGCGGCGACGGCCGTGGCCCGGGGGCGGCGGGAGCGAACTCGGGCAGGGGGCATGGCGCGCATGATAGGCCGAACGGATGACGGCGCGACGTGCGGGACACGGCGCCCCGCTCATCGGATCCGGCCCGAACTGTCCTGTCCCACCTGGAACATCGCGGCACCGGTCCCGTAGCCTTCGTCGCGTGCGCACAGCTGCACGTTCCCGACGCGACCCGGTTTCTTTCCGGCCCCCGGCGGGAGAGGCAGGCGGCAGCGGCACCACAAGGAGGAGGATCGGGCGTGTCACGGCAAGTGCTCAGGGTCGGGTCGGGCCAACCGGACAGCTTCCGGACGATCGGCGAAGCCCTGGACAAGGCACGCACGGGTGCGGTGATCCGGGTGCACCCCGGCCGCTACCCGGAGAACCTCACGGTCCGGACGCGGGTCACCATCGTCGCCGACGGGGAGCCGGGCAGCGTCGAGATCTGCCCGCGCCGTGGCACCGCCGTCATCCTGGTGGCCGACGCCGTCATGCTCACCGACCTCACCCTGCGCGGCGGGAGCGAGGACCTGCCGGTGGTCGACGCCCCGCGCGGCCAGGTCGCCATGGACGGCTGTACGGTCGTCGGCTCCGGCTGGACGGCCGTGCTGGCCCGGGAGTCGGGCTCGGTCGCCATGCGCGACTGCCAGGTCAGCAACCCCAAGGGCGCCGGGGTCGTGGACTCCGCCCCCACGGGCAGCGTCATAGCCGGCTGCCGCATATCGAACCTCGGCACCTCCGGCGTCGTCATCGGCGCGGAGGCCCGGACGACGGTGCGGGACTGCCGCATCCTCGACGCGCGCGCCAACGGCGTGCTGACCTCGGACGAGGCCCAGGGCCTGGTGGAGGACTGCGACATCTCCGGGACGGACAAGCCGTCCATAGCGCTGGAGGGCCGCAGCGGTACCCGGGTCCTGCGCACCACGGTGCACGACACCTCCGTCGGCGTCTACATCACCAGCTCCGCCCGCCCGTCCCTGGAGAACGTCTCCGTCAGCGACACCTCGGGCCCCGGCATCATGCTGGCCGTGAACGCCGACCCCGAGTTCCTCGACTGCCGTACCTCCCGCACCAAGGGCAGCGGCCTGGTGGTCAGCGAACGCTCCCGGGGCACCTTCCAGCGCTGCGAGTTCGACACGGCGGCCGCCCCGGCGATACGGGTGATCGACTCCAGCTCGCCCACGCTGATCGGCTGCGCGGTCCGCGACTGCGCGGACGCGAACGGCGCCGTCCTGCTGGAGGAGGACTCGACCGCCGAGTTCGACGAACTGCTGGTCAGCGACGCGGCCGGGGTCGCCGTCCGTATCCGCACCGGAGCCGACCCGCTGCTGCGCCGCGTACGGATCACCTCTCCGGGTGGCAACGGTGTCGAGGTGGCCGAGGACGGGCGCGGCCGGCTGGAGCACTGCGAGATCGACCGCGCGGGCGGTTCGGCGGTACGGATCGCCTCGGGCGGCAACCCCGACATCCGCGACACGGTCATGAGAGCGGCCGGGGACACCACCCTCTCCGTCGGCACGGAGGGGCGGGGCACCATCCGGGACTGCGCCGTCGAGTTCGCCGCGGCGGGCGGCATCACGGTGGACAACGGCGGTGAACTCACCGTCCTGCGCGTCCACATCACCGACTCCGGCGCCCACGGCGTCCTGCTCGCCAACGGCTCCCGCGCCACCCTCACTTCCTCGCAGGTCATCGGCAGCGTCGGCGACGGCATCAGGATCGACAGCGCCGATCCCGTCACCGTCGCCGACTGCACCGTCCGCGACAACCGCGGTGCGGGCCTACGGCAGACCCGGGTCAACGAACGCCTCACGATCGAGGGCCTCAACAGCGCCGGCAACGCGGTCCCGGACGCCTGGGGCGACACGCTGCCTCCGGATGTCGCCGGCGGCGGCCCCGACTCCGCGCAGAAGGAGCCCGAGGGGCCGCTGGAGGAGCTGGAATCCCTCGTCGGCCTCGCCGAGGTCAAGAGCCAGGTGCGCAGTCTGGTCAACCTGAATCAGCTGAACCAGCGCCGCGTCCAGCTCGGCATGCCGGTCGCCCAGGTCAGCCGCCACCTCGTCTTCTCCGGACCGCCCGGCACCGGCAAGACCACCGTGGCCCGGCTGTACGGCGGCATCCTGGCCGATCTCGGCGTCCTCAGGTCGGGGCACCTCGTGGAGGTCTCCCGCGCCGACCTGGTCGCGCAGGTGATCGGCGGTACGGCCATCAAGACCACCGAGGCGTTCAACGAGGCGCTGGGCGGGGTGCTGTTCATCGACGAGGCGTACACCCTGCTCTCCGACAGCAAGGGCTCCGGCGCCGACTTCGGCCGGGAGGCGGTCGACACGCTGCTGAAGTTGATGGAGGACCACCGCGACGACGTCGCCGTGATCGCCGCCGGGTACACCGGCGAGATGGCGAGCTTCCTCTCCTCCAACCCGGGCCTGTCCTCCCGGTTCACCCGCACCATCGACTTCGCCAACTACTCGGTGGACGAGCTGGTGACCATCACGGAGAACATGTGCCTGGGCCACCGCTACGAGCTCGACCCCCGGACCCGCGAGGCGCTCGCCGGGCACTACGAGCGCATGCCGCGCGACGCCACGTTCGGCAACGGCCGTGCGGCCCGCCGGGTGTTCGAGGAGATGGTGGACCGCCAGGCGTCCCGGTTCGCCTCCATGAAGAATCCCGCCGAGAGCGACCTGGCCCTCCTGCTCCCCGAGGACGTGGCGCCCGACGCGGGCACACCGGCGGACGATGGCCCCGGCTCCGAGGAACTCCTCGCCCAGCTGCACTCCATGATCGGCCTCACAGCGGTCAAGAACGAGGTGACCGCACTGGTCAACCTCCTCACCGCGACCAAGCAGCGCAAGGCCGCCGGGCTGCCCACCCCGAAGATCAGCAACCACCTCATCTTCTCCGGGCCTCCCGGTACGGGCAAGACCACCATCGCGCGGCTGTACGCGGACCTGCTGCGCTCCCTCGGGGTGCTGCCCAAGGGCCAGCTGGTCGAGGTGGCGCGGGCCGATCTGGTCGGCCGGTACGTGGGCCACACCGCACAGTTGACCAAGGACGCCTTCGAACGCGCCATAGGCGGTGTGCTGTTCGTCGACGAGGCCTACACGCTCACGCCGGAGGGCGCGACCTCCGACTTCGGCCGGGAGGCGGTCGACACACTGCTGAAGCTGATGGAGGACCACCGCGACGAGGTCGTGGTCATCGCCGCCGGCTACACCCGCGAGATGCGCCGCTTCCTCGACTCCAACCCGGGCCTGGCCTCGCGGTTCTCGCGCACCGTGGAGTTCGAGAGCTACTCCACGGACGACCTGTTGCACATCCTCTCCCAGCAAGCCACCGGCTACGGGTACGACTGCTCCCCGGAGACGGTCGCCGCGCTGTACGCCTACGTGGACTCCCTGCCGCGCGACCACTCCTTCGGCAACGCACGGGCGGCCCGCCAGATCCTGGAGGCGATGATGACGCGCCAGGCGGGCCGCCTCGGCGCGATGTCCACACCGAGCCTGGACGATCTGCGTCTGCTGCTCCCGGACGACCTGCCACCGGAGGTGGCGGCGGTGCGGCACTGACCGGCCCGCCCGCGGTCTCGCTCGCAGAGGCCGGGGCCCGGCCCCTACCGTCCTCCGGACGCCGTGGGACCGCCCGGCGCGCGACCCGGCCGAGCTGACCTGAACCGGCTGCCGCCCTTCTCCGGCGGCGTCAGGCACTCGAACCAGACGGTCTTCCCGCTGCCGTCCCACCGCTTGATGATGCCCCACTCGTCGGTGACGGCATCGACCAGGACGAGCCCCCGCCCCCCGTCGTCCAGCGGATCGCCGGTGATGGCGAGGGGCACGGCGGGGCTGCTGTCGGACACCTCGACGCGGACGCCCTCGCCGCGCGGCAGCCGGAAGATGAAGGTCTGGCCGCGCCGGTCGGGCACGTGCTGCACGACGTTGGCGATCAGCTCGGTGAGCGCCAGTTCGGCGGCGTCGGCGAGGAAGGGCAGCTCCCAGGCCTGGAGGTAGAGCCGCAGGACGCGGCGCAGATGCCGGGCGGAGTGCGCGCCGAGGGTGAAGTCGGCGCGGTAGACGGGCTCCCCGGGATTCCTCCGGGGGACAAGTACGTGATTCATGTCACCAGGCTGCGACGTGATGGCTACGCTCGGCTACGTACCGAAACGAACGCCGCGAGGCGTTGCACCCGGAGGTCCATCCGTGGCCAACATCCAGACGCTCGATCCCGACGCCTCCCCGCTCGCCTACTACGGCGGGGAGTTGCGCCGCCAACGCGAGGCCCAGGGCCTGACCCAGCCGCAGTTGGGCACCATCATCTTCTGCACGGGTTCCCTGGTCGGCCAGATCGAGACGACGAAGAAGATCCCCACCCGTGACTTCTCCGAGCGCGTGGACGCGGCGCTGGGGACGGACGGAACGTTCTCGCGGCTGGTGGGGTTGGTGCTGCGGAGCCAGTTGCCGACGTGGTTCCAGCCGTACGCGGACATGGAGGCGAAGGCCGCGTACATCTCGACGTACCAGGCGCAGGTGGTCTACGGGCTGTTGCAGACGGAGGAGTACGCGCGGGCCGTCCTGGCCACCGGCATGCCCGACGACCTGGAAGGACTGCTCGCCGCCCGGATGGAGCGCCAGCGGATCCTGGAGCGGGAGAGGCCGCCGCTGGCCTGGGCGATCCTGGACGAGGCGGTGCTGTACCGGCCGATCGGCGGGCACGAGGTGATGCGGGCCCAACTACAGAAGCTGTTGGATTACGCGGCACACCGCTGGATGCGGATCCAGGTGCTGCCGTTCGAGGCCGGTGAACACGCGAGCCTGGCGGGTTCGTTCAACCAGCTGCGCTTCGACGACGACCCGGAGATCGTCTACACCGAGGACGTCATCTCCGGCCATATGACGGCCAGCCCTGAAACGGTCCGGGAGGCCTCGCTCCGATACGCTCACCTCCAGGCCACCGCACTCTCCGTCGAGGAATCGGTGGCGCGGATCAGCCGCGTGATGGAGGAGCGTTATGGAGACCGGCCCTGACCTGAAGAGCACGGAATGGCGTAAGTCCAGCTACAGCGGAAACACCGGCGGCGACTGCATCGAATGCACCGTGACCGGCGGCGCGGCCTGGCGGACCTCCTCGTACAGCGGCACCACCGGCGGCGAGTGCGTCGAGGTCGCCGACGGTTCCTCCTGCGGGTCCGTCCCCGTCCGCGACAGCAAGAACCCGACGGGCCCCGCCATCGTCCTCGGGGCCCACGCCTGGCAGGCGTTCGTGGACGGGCTGCGCTGACACCACCGTCACGGGGAGCAGGGCGGTACGGGCAACTGGCCCCCGTACCGCCCTGCTCGGCGTCGCGCCGACACGTTGTTGCAGGGTGCGGTGATCAATGGACGGGAACCAAGTAACCGAGATGAACGCGCGGGACGAAGACGACAGGACCGAGACTGCCTGCCGGATCTGCGGGCATGACGACGGCGAGTCCGTGTTCGACGCGTACGGCGTCCCGCGGTACGTCATCTGCCCGTGCTGCTACAACGAGTCCGGCATCGGGGACGACACCGTGTCGCAGGTCCGTGAACTGCGTGGCTACTGGGTCGGCACCGGAGCCTCTTGGCATGATCCGAAGCTGCGGCCGTCCGACTGGGATCTGCTGCGGCAGTTGGCGAACATCCCGCCGCAGTGGCGCTGATCCGGACAGCCGCCCGCTGCCTGCCTCACGTCGTGAGCCGCCGCCAAAAAGAGATTGCCCGGTGGTCGGCCCCTGACATAGCTTCTCGCTGGCTCCGGGTGGTCCAGACCAAGCCTCGGGGTGTCGAGCCACGTCAACGGGACATCCATGACTGCGGAACAGGCCCTCCGCCCCCCACCGAGCGACTCGGGCGACACTCTGCCGGGCATCTTCTCCCGACCGTACGCGGCGGCCACGCTGACCTTCGCCACGGTGATGTTCCTGACCGGCTTCGCCGCGCTGGCCGTGGTGCCGACGCTGCCGACCGCCGCCGAGGATCTGGACGGGGTGTCGCTGTTCCCCCTGGTGGCGGGCAGCTTTGTGGCTGCCAGTCTGCTCGGCGGCGTGCTGGGCGGGCACTGGGCGGACCGCTCCGG
The DNA here is from genome assembly GCF_028747205.1 of Streptomyces sp. CA-278952. Lineage (NCBI taxonomy): Bacteria > Bacillati > Actinomycetota > Actinomycetes > Kitasatosporales > Streptomycetaceae > Streptomyces > Streptomyces sp. CA-278952. Next base: position 5,820,817 of record NZ_CP112880.1, on the reverse strand, counting down.
CGCCCGGCGTCCGCTGGCCCTGGGCATGATCCTCTCCGTGGTGACGCTGCTGATGTCGGCGTCCAGCGGCTCGATCTGGCAGTTGGTGATCGGCCGCTTCGTCGACGGTCTGGCGGCCGGGATGGTGGCGGTGTCCGTGACGACCGCCATCGGCCAGTCGTATCCGGAGTATCTGCGGCCCAGGATGCTCGCGATGATGAGCGCGAGCTGGATCATCCCGTCCCTGGTCGGGCCGCCGGTCGCCGGAGTGGTCGCCGAGGTGTGGTCGTGGCGGACGGTCTTCTACGGCCTGGCCGTGCTGACGGCGCTGCCCGCGATCGCCCTGGTGGCGGTGCTCCGCAAGGCCCCCGAAGGCGATGGCAGCCAGGCCCCGCCCGTCGAGGAACGCGCCTCCCGGCCACCGCTGGTGGTCGCGGGGATGCTCAGCCTGGGCGCGGCGCTCGGCCAGTACGGCGTCTCGGGGTGGGACGCGCGCCACCTGCTGTTCGTCGTCGCCGGCGTCGTACTCCTGGTGGTCTTCGCGCCCCGCCTGCTGCCGCAGGGCACCTGGCGCAGCGCCCGGGGCCTGCCCACCGCCGTTCTGCTGCGCGGGCTGACGTCCGGTACGTACTTCACCGTCGAGGCGCTGGTGCCGCTGATGCTGATCACCGAGCGGCGGGTGGCGGCGGTGACGGTCGGCGTGGCGTTCACCGCCTCGGCCGTTCTGTGGGCGGTCGCGTCCTGGGCGCAGGGGAAGCTCCTCCAGGACGTCGCCCGGCATCGGCTCGTCACGGTCGGCGCCCTGATCATGGCGGCGTCCGTCGTCTTCGCCGTGGTGGGCAGCTTCTCCGGTGTCTCCCCGCTGTTCGCGATGGCGGCCATGCCGCTGGCGGCGGTCGGGATGGGGATGCTCGACCCGTGCGTCACGGTGCTGTCGCTCTCGCACAGCGCACCGGACCGGCTGGGCCACACCACCAGCGCGATGCAGACCAACATGAACCTCGGGCAGGTCGTCGTCCTGGCGTTCGCCACCGCCGTCCTCAACGCCGGGCTGGCTGCCGGAACCAGCCGACTCGGGGGCTATGCCATCACCTTCTCGCTCCTGCTCGTACCGACCCTGCTGGTCGCCGTCCTGGCCGTCCGCGCACGGAAGGAGGTCCTCGGGCCCCACTCCGCCACGGACTGAACCGTCCGGCCGGCCGCCCGGTGTCCTTCACGGACGGACGGACGGACGGCCAGACAGATCGCCGACTTCTCACACTCGGCGCAGCCCTCCCTGGCAGAGCTCAACGAGCTCGGTGCCGAAACGCCATGAACGCCACCTCGACAAGCGCGTCCGTCAGGACGGGCCTGCGTCGGTGAGCTGGTAGAGCTCCGGCACGGAGACTTTGATCGGTTCCTGGGTGGTGCGGGCAATCACGACGACCACGGGCTCGTCCGGATCGGGGTGCTCCTCGCGGTGGGGGACGAACGGCGGGACGAGGAGGAAGTCGCCCGGTGCGGCGGAGATCCTGACCTCCTCGTCACCGTCGTGGAAGACGAAGACGGGGTGGCCACTGACCACGTAGATGCCTGCCTCCGACGCGCCGTGGTGGTGGTTGTCCGTCGCGCTCAACGGCGCGTTCTCCACTCGCCCCATCCAGAGGTTCACCGACCCGACCGTGCCGCCGCTGAGGGCCGTGTTCCCGTCCAGTTCCCCGGCGCGGACGTGGTGGACGCGGTTGTTCAAAGCCATGATGCTGTCTCCCTGCCTACTGTCGAAGCCGTTTGACTGGGCGTCAAATTAGGTTCTGCGCGCAGAGAAGTGCAACGAAGTTTGCTGTGTCGGCAAATCATCCGCCAGGTGTCCTGGACAGTGGCCCCGCCCAGGAGCGTGGCAGCCCGAACCACGGCCGCCGCATGACGACCGGCAACAGCGAGGACGTCCCTCGAGGCCGCTCCGGCCCGGGTGACCGGCGGGACCGAGTGGCAGAGTGGGCCCATGTCTGCCTACGCGACCATGCCCTGCCACCTGGAGACCGAGCGGCTGATTCTGCGGCCGTGGGCCGAAGCGGACGCCGCCGAGTTCAGCGATCTCCTCGCCGAACGCGGCAAGGGGAAGCCCCCCGTCGAGCGCATCCGGACGTCCATAGGGGAGCTGCTCGCCGCGACGGAGACCACGGGGATCGCCCTGCTGCCCATGCAGCGCCGCGAGGAGGGCGACTTCATCGGGTACTGCGGGCTGATCATCGGCCGCTCCACCCTGGAGGAGCCCGAGATCGCGTACGAGCTGTGCCGGCGCGCCCACGGGCACGGCTACGCCACCGAGGCGGCCGGCGCGGTGCTCGAAGCCGCCGCGGCGACCGGGCGGAAACGGCTCTGGTCGACCGTCGCCACAGGGAACACCGCGTCGCTCCGCGTCCTGGAGAAGCTCGCGTTCGTGCGGGACCGCGTCTCCGTGGAGGAGAACGGCGAGGTGGTGTGGCTCACCCGCACGTTGCCGTGAGACGGAACGGCCCCAGCGCGCGCTTGGACTGCTGCCGGAGTTCGACGTCGTATTCCTGTGATCGCATGGCGGATGAATCCAGCAAGGGCGATTACTGCGAGGACGAACGCGACTGGCCCGAGGCGTTGCTCGTCCTGGGGCTGTCGCCTCCCGTGTCGCTCGTGGGGACCGCGCTGTTCACGACCGGCCAGGTGAGCCGGCGGATGTGCGGGCACTCCCAGGCGATGCGCGCGCTGGACCGCATCGCGGACGAGCGGGAGAAGCGGGCCGAGGCCTGACCCTGTTCCCGACCGGCCGCGGCCGCTCGGGAATTGGGTCGCGCCCCAGGAGGTGAGCCGTTAGCTTCCCCCCGTGCGCCGTGGATCGCCCGGCGCGACGACGAGGGAGCCACGTATGAGCGGCCAGGATCATCCGCGGACCGACCGGCTGAGCATCCTGATCGAGCAGTTCGATCAGGCGCGGGAGATGGCTCAGGTCAGGTTGAAGGGCCTCGGGGACGAGGAGTACCTGTGGGAGCCGGCCCCCGGCAGCTGGTCGATCCGACGCCGGGAGGACGCGGTGACGCCCCGGGCGTACGGGCCCGGCGCGTGGGTCATCGAGAAGGGGGCGCCGGAGATCCCGGCGAGCGAGTACGCGGAGGTCGCGCGGCAAGCGGCGGACGGGATGTCCGTGGCGAAGATCGCCGAGGACTGGAGCGTGAGCGTCGAGCGGGTCGAGGAGGTCCTGGCGTTCACCGGTGAGCCGGAGCCCGACGTCGTGCCGATCACCACCATCGCGTGGCGGCTGGCGCATCTGCACTCCTGCTTCGCGGGACAGTGGGAGTGGACCTTCGGCGAACGGCGGCAGGACCCGCATCTCCTGGTCGACTTCACGCCCTCCGCCTCCTTGGCGCTGGACAGGTTCTGGGAGACGATCGACCGCCACCGCGCGAGCCTCGGCAACGTCACCGAGGAGCAGCTCGACTCGGTCGGCTTCTCCCGGTATCCGTACGGCTCCGACCCCGACGACGCGTACATCTCCGTCGTGGCCGGGGCCAACCTGGAATTCATCCACCACATGGCCGAGATCGCCCTGCTCCGCGACCTCTGGCGGGCCCGCCGACCCGCTTGACGCCTCAACCCGCCAGCTCCCACACCAGCAGCTCCGCCCCCGCCACCGCGACCGCCTCCAGGCCCTCCGCGCCGGTGATCCGGGCGGCGTCGCCGGGGCCCAGCTCCTCGTCGCCCAAGGCGACCCGCCCGCGCACCATGTGGACGTAGGCGCGCACCGCGTCGGGGACCGCCACGCGCTCACCCAAGGCCAGGCGGCGGGTGTGGAGCATCGCGCCCGCGCCGGGCAGGGCGTACGGGGTGGAGTCGGCGATGCCGGGGACGACCGTGTACGAGGGCTCGCCGCCCGGCTCCAGGGGGGCCAGCCACATCTGGAGGAAGGTCAACGGGTCGGTGCCGTCGTTGCGTTCGACGTGGCGGACCCCGGAGGCGGCGCTCAGGTGGGCCACGTCCCCGGCGCGGACGACGGTGGAGTGGCCGGCCGAGTCTCGGTGGGTCAGCTCGCCCTCGACGACCCAGGTGACGATCTCCGTATGGCTGTGCGGGTGCTCCTCGAAGCCCGCGCCCGGGGCGAGGTGCTCCTCGTTGCAGGCCAGGATCGGGCCGAAGCGGAGGTTGTCGGGGTCGTAGTGGGGACCGAAGGAGAGGGCGTGCCGGGTGACGATCCCGGCGGCCTCGTCCCCGCCCCGGTAGCGGTCATCGGACCGGTGCACGGAAATCACCCGGCCACGGTAGCCCGGTCGCGCCCGCCACAGGGCCGCCGCAGGACCGCCGGAGCGGAATGGTTGCGTCAGGTGTTCGTCTACCCGCCGGTACGGGGCACCGTCGCCCCGGCCCACCGATCCTCCGGCCCGATAAGGCAGTCTTGTCCTCGTGCCCCGACCCGATCCTGAGCTGCCCCCCGCCCACGACGCCCACCTGCACGCCGCGACCCTGAAACGGCTGGAGCAGTCCTCCGGCCGGCTGGCCGCGAACGCGATTGCCCGCATGGACGAATCGCTGCCGTGGTACCGGGCGATGCCTCCGGAGAACCGGTCCTGGATCGGTCTGGTCGCCCAGGCCGGCATCGCCGCGTTCACCGAGTGGTTCCGGCATCCCGAGACCCCGCAGGCCATCTCGACCGATGTGTTCGGCACCGCGCCGCGCGAACTGACCCGGGCCATCACCCTGCGGCAGACCGTGGAGATGGTGCGCACCACGATCGAGGTCATGGAGACCGCGATCGAGGAGGTGGCCGCCCCGGGCGACGAGTCGCTGCTGCGGGAGGCGCTCCTCGTCTACGCGCGCGAGATCGCCTTCGCCACCGCCCAGGTCTACGCCCAGGCCGCCGAGGCCCGGGGCGCCTGGGACGCCCGGCTGGAATCCCTCGTGGTGAACGCGGTGCTCTCCGGCGAGGCCGACGAGGGGGCCGTCTCCCGGGCCGCCGCGCTCGGCTGGAACTCGCCCGAGCACGTGTGCGTGATCCTCGGCACCGCGCCCGACGGGGACAGCGAGCTGACCGTGGAGGCGATCCGGCGCGCCGCCCGGCACGCCAAGCTCCAGGTCCTCACCGGCGTCCTGGGCAACCGTCTCGTCGTCATCGCCGGCGGCAGCGACAACCCGCTCCAGGTCGCGAAGGGCCTGATCGGCCCGTACGCCGCCGGGCCGGTCGTCGCGGGTCCTGTGGTGCCGGACCTGCTGGCGGCGACCCGGTCCGCGCAGGCAGCGGCGGCCGGGCTGAAGGCCTGCCTGGCGTGGCAGGACGCACCCCGGCCGGTCCTGGCGGACGATCTCCTCCCGGAGCGGGCGATGGCCGGAGACCCGGCCGCGCGGGACCAGTTGGTGGAGGAGATCTACAGACCGCTGGAAGAGGCCGGTTCGGCGCTGCTGGAAACGCTGAGCGTCTATCTGGAACAGGCGAGCAGTCTCGAAGGCGCCGCCCGGATGCTTTTCGTGCACCCCAACACCGTGCGCTACCGGCTGCGACGTGTGACCGACGTCACCGGATGGTCCCCTTCCGATGTGCGCTCCGCGTTCACGCTGAGGATCGCCCTGATCCTGGGACGCTTGGCCGCAGCGGATCCTCAGTCCTAGACTTTTGTCGGACTTCAACAATTCCCCCGACGGTTCTTCGTCCCTGTCCCCACGGGCGTGCGGGGCCGTTCACAAGAGAGAGTGTGAGGGTGCTCGTACTCGTCGCTCCCGGCCAAGGCGCTCAGACGCCCGGCTTCCTGACCCCCTGGCTCGACCTCCCCGGTGCCGCCGACCGCATCGCTGCCTGGTCCGACGCCATCGGGCTCGACCTTGCCCACTACGGCACGCGCGCCGACGCGGACGAGATCCGCGACACCGCCGTGGCCCAGCCGCTCCTGGTCGCCGCCGGACTGCTCTCGGCAGCCGCCCTGGACGCCTCGCCGTCCGTCGTCGCGGGCCACAGCGTCGGTGAGATCACCGCCGCCGCGCTCGCGGGCGTCATCGACGACGAGGCCGCGCTGCGCTTCGTCCGCACCCGGGGGCTCGGCATGGCCGAGGCCGCCGCGGCCACCGAGACCGGCATGGCGGCCCTCCTCGGCGGCGACCCCGACGTGACGGTCCCGCACCTGGAGAAGCTCGGCCTGACCGCGGCCAACGTCAACGGCGGCGGCCAGATCGTCGCCGCGGGCACCGCCGCCCAGATCGCGGCCCTGGAGGCCGACAAGCCCGAGGGCGTGCGCCGGGTCGTCGCGCTGAAGGTGGCCGGCGCGTTCCACACGCACCACATGGCCCCGGCCGTGGAGAAGCTGCGCGCGGCGGTCGGCGACCTCACGGTCTCCGACCCGGCCGTGCGCTACGTTTCCAACGCCGACGGCCACACCGTGGCCACCGGCACCGAGGTCATCGCCCGGCTGGTCGGGCAGGTCGCCAACCCGGTCCGCTGGGACCGGTGCATGGAGACCTTCCAGTCGCTGGGCGTCACCGCACTCGTCGAGCTGTGCCCCGGCGGCACGCTGACCGGGCTCGCCAAGCGCGCGCTGCCCGGTGTGAAGACGCTCGCGCTCAAGACCCCCGACGACCTCGACACGGCCCGCGCGCTCATTTCCGAGCACGCAGGCGCCTAAGGAGCGAGCATGTCGAAGATCAAGCCCAGCAAGGGCGCCCCGTACGCACGGATCCTCGGGGTCGGCGGCTACCGTCCGACCAGGGTCGTGCCGAACGAGGTGATCCTCGAGACGATCGACTCGTCCGACGAGTGGATCCGCTCCCGCTCCGGCATCGTCACCCGCCACTGGGCCTCCGACGAGGAGACCGTGGCCGCGATGTCGATCGAGGCGTCCGGCAAGGCCATCGCCGACGCGGGCATCGATCCCGAGCAGATCGGCGCGGTCGTCGTCTCGACCGTCTCGCACTTCAAGCAGACCCCTGCGGTCGCCACCGAGATCGCCCACAAGATCGGCGCGGGCAAGCCCGCCGCCTTCGACATCTCGGCCGGCTGCGCGGGCTTCGGTTACGGCCTCACCCTCGCCAAGGGCATGATCGTCGAGGGCTCCGCGGAGTACGTCCTCGTGATCGGCGTGGAGCGGCTCAGCGATCTGACCGACCTGGAGGACCGCGCGACGGCCTTCCTGTTCGGTGACGGCGCGGGCGCGGTCGTCGTCGGCCCCTCCCAGGAACCGGCCATCGGCCCGACCGTGTGGGGCTCCGAGGGCGACAAGTCCGAGACCATCAAGCAGACCGTGGCCTGGAACGACCTGCACATCGGTGACGTCTCCAAGCTGCCGCTCGACTCGAAGGGCGAGATCAAGTTCCCGGCCATCACACAGGAGGGCCAGGCGGTCTTCCGCTGGGCCGTCTTCGAGATGGCGAAGGTCGCCCAGCAGGCCCTGGACGCGGCCGGCATCGCCCCGGAGGACCTGGACGTCTTCATTCCGCACCAGGCCAACATGCGGATCATCGACTCGATGGTGAAGACCCTGAAGCTGCCGGAGCACGTCACGGTCGCCCGTGACATCGAGTCCACCGGCAACACGTCCGCCGCCTCGATTCCGCTCGCGATGGAGCGGCTCCTGGCGACCGGTCAGGCGAAGAGCGGCGACACCGCGCTCGTCATCGGCTTCGGGGCGGGTCTCGTCTACGCCGCGACGGTCGTTACCCTCCCCTAGGCACACCGGACCTTCTGGTCCGTATGCACGAACCCCGAAGAAACCCACCGAAGGAGCGCCAAGATGGCCGCCACGCAGGAAGAGATCGTCAAGGGTCTCGCCGAGATCGTCAACGAGATCGCCGGTATCCCGGTCGAGGACGTCCAGCTGGACAAGTCCTTCACCGACGACCTGGACGTCGACTCGCTGTCCATGGTCGAGGTCGTCGTCGCCGCCGAGGAGCGCTTCGACGTCAAGATCCCCGACGAGGACGTCAAGGACCTCAAGACGGTCGGCGACGCCGCCGGCTACATCCTGAAGCACCAGGGCTGATCCCAGCCCGGCTGTGTCGCCACCCGGCGGTGGCGCCGCTGATTCACGACCCTCTACACGTGGAGAAGATTTTCCAGTGAACTCGACCAATCGCACCGTGGTCGTCACCGGTATCGGCGCAACCACTCCGCTGGGTGGCGACTCCGCATCGACCTGGGAAGGTCTGATGGCCGGCCGGTCCGGCGTCAAGCCTCTCGAAGGCGAGCGCTTCGCCGAACTGCCCGTCCGGATCGCCGCCCTCGCGGCCGTCGACCCGGCCGACGTACTCCCCCGCCCGCTGGCCCGCAAGCTGGACCGCTCGGCGCAGTTCGCGCTGATCGCGGCCCGCGAGGCCTGGGCGGACGCGGGCTTCACCGCCAAGGCGGGCGAGGACGAGAGCATCGCCCCCGAGCGCCTGGGCTCGGTCATCGCCTCCGGCATCGGCGGCGTGACCACCCTGCTCGACCAGTACGACGTGCTGAAGGAGAAGGGCGTACGCCGTGTCTCCCCGCACACCGTTCCCATGCTCATGCCCAACGGCCCCGCGGCCAACGTCGGCCTGGAGGTCAACGCCCAGGCCGGTGTACACACGCCCGTCTCCGCCTGCGCCTCGGGCGCGGAGGCGATCGGGTACGCCGTCGAGATGATCCGTACGGGCCGTGCCGACGTGGTCGTCGCCGGTGGCACCGAGGCGGCGATCCACCCGCTGCCGATCGCCGCGTTCGCCAACATGATGGCGATGTCCAAGAACAACGACGAGCCCGAGACGGCCTCGCGCCCGTACGACACCGGCCGGGACGGCTTCGTCCTCGGCGAGGGTGCGGGCGTCGTCGTCCTGGAGTCCGCCGAGCACGCCGCCGAGCGGGGCGCGCGGGTCTACTGCGAGGTGCTGGGCCAGGGTCTGTCGGCCGACGCCCACCACATCGCGCAGCCCGAGCCCACCGGGCGGGGCATCGCCGCCGCGATGCAGAACCTGCTGGACTCCAGCGACCTCAAGCCGTCCGAGGTGGTCCACCTCAACGCGCACGCCACGTCGACGCCGCAGGGCGACCTCGCCGAGATCAAGGCGCTGCGCAAGGTGCTGGGCGACGACCTCGACCATGTCGCGATCTCCGCGACGAAGTCGATGACGGGTCACCTGCTGGGTGGTGCGGGCGGCATCGAGACGGTGGCGACGGTTCTGGCGCTGCACCACCGCATCGCTCCGCCGACCATCAACATCGACGAGCTCGACGAGGCGATCGACGCGGACATCGTGCGCGGTGAGCCGCGAGTGCTGCCCGAGGGGCCGATCGCGGCGATCAACAACTCGTTCGGATTCGGTGGGCACAACGTGGTGCTGGCGTTCCGGTCCGTCTGAGCCTGCCTTTACGGCTGAAGCCCGCTTCCCGTTCGTCCGGGAGGCGGGCTTCGTCGTTCTTTCGGGGCTCCGCCCCGGACCCCGCTCCTCAATCGCCGGAGGGGATTTCGCGCCGGTCACCGCAAGGTCAGGAGCACCGGAGGGGCTTGATTTCGCGCCCCGGCGGCTAGACGACCTGGTGGAGCCAGCGGACCGGGGCTCCCTCGCCCGCGTGCCGGAAGGACTCCAGCTCGTCGTCCCACGGCTTGCCGAGCAGGGCGGCGATCTCGGTCTCCAGGTCACTCTCGCCCCGCACCGATCGGGCCAGCGCGGCCCGCAGCCGGTCCTCGGGGATCAGGATGTCGCCGTGCATGCCGGTGACGGCGTGGAAGATGCCCAGGCCGGGGGTGGAGCTGTAGCGCTCGCCCTCGGCGGTGGGGCACGGCTCGGCGGTCACCTCGAAGCGCAGCAGGTCCCAGCCGCGCAGGGCGGAGGCGAGCTGCGAGGCGGTGCCGGCGCGGCCCTTCCAGGAAAATTCGGACCGCCAGGTGCCGGGCGAGGCCGGCTGTCTGATCCAGTCCAGCTGGACCCGCACACCGAGGACGCCCGCCACTGCCCACTCGACATGTGGGCAGAGCGCGCGCGGTGCGGAGTGAACGTACAGGACTCCACGTGTCGTCACCGGAACCTCCCGTGTGGGACGAGGTACGCCTTCCCCAGCGGCCTCGCGCCCATACCGCCTCTTTCCGGCCGGTTCCCGAGGTTGTCATCAGTAAACAGCATCGGGAGTTAATCTCCTGAAAAGGGACAGTATGTGACGTGACGCAATGTACCGGAGCCGCCCGTGTGTGCGCGGGCGGGCGGGACGCCACTGGTTCGACGGGGAAAAGCTACCGTGCGCCGGGGCCGTCCGTGTGACGTACCGTCGGTCTCGGGCCCTGATTCGCCGGCTTTCACCCAGCAGGGCGCGCAGAGCCCCGACCTGGGGATCCCGTGCTTGCCGGGGGGTATTTCCAGAGGCATAGGCCACTGCTTGACCGGAGGGGATCCGAGTGATGCCGGAGCGTGCGACACGCCCACGAATGCGTACCACTGCCGCCGCGCTGACGGCGCTCTCGTGCGTCGGCGTCGCCGCGTTGGCCGGGTGCAGCTCCGACGGAGCGGGGGGCGGCGTGTCGCGGAACGCGCCGGCGGCCACGCGCGGCGCCTCGCCGTCCCCCTCCCCCACCCCTGACTGGAACCCTCGTCCCGGGTCGGTCGCGGCGGTCGGGGACTCGATCACCCGGGGCTTCGACGCGTGCTCGGTGCTGGCCGACTGTCCCGAGGTGTCGTGGGCGACCGGGTCGGACGACGCGGTGCGCAGTCTCGCGGTCCGGCTGCTCGGCCCGTCCGGGGCGGCGGACCGCAGCTGGAACCACGCGGTGTCGGGGTCCCGGATGGTGCAGCTGCCCGAGCAGATGGCGCTGGCGGCGAAGGAGCGGCCGGAGCTGGTGACGGTGATGACGGGCGCGAACGACGCGTGCCGGGACTCGGTGCGGCTGATGACGCCGGTCGCGGACTTCCGGGCGTCGTTCGAGGCGTCGATGCGCCAGTTGCGGGCCGGGGCCCCGAAGGCGCAGGTGTACGTCTCCAGCGTGCCGGACCTGAAGCGGCTCTGGTCGACGGGGCGGGTGAACGAGCTGGGCAAGAAGATCTGGCAGCTCGGGATCTGTCAGTCGATGCTGGCCGACGCGGACGATCTGGGCCCGGCGGCCGTGGCCCGGCGGGACGCGGTGCGGGAGCGGGTGGTCGCGTACAACGGGGTGCTGCGGGACGTGTGCGCGAAGGACCGGTACTGCCGGTACGACGGCGGGGCGGTGTTCGACTTCCGCTTCACCGGGACGCAGCTGAGCAAGTGGGACTGGTTCCACCCGAGCCGCGACGGCCAGGCCCGGCTGGCGGAGATCGCCTACCGCAACATCACCGCCCCGGAGCCGCCCGCGTAGGGTCGGTGACCATGACCACCAGCACGGGCACGGAGACGTACACGGAAGACTTCGGCGCTCTCGCGGACGGGTCGCCGGTCCGCCGGTGGACGCTGGAGCGGGACGGGGTCCGGGTGCGGGTCCTGACCTACGGCGCGATCGTGCAGTCGGTCCGGGCGCCGGGCCGGGACGGCTCGCGGGCCCCGGTGGCGCTCGGGCTGCCGGACGTCGCGGGCTACGAGGAGTTCCCGGCCCCCTACTTCGGCGCGGTGGTCGGGCGGTACGCGAACCGGATCGGGGGCGCTTCGTTCGTCCTGGACGGGCGCACGCACCGCCTGACACCCAACGAGGGCGGGACCCATCTGCACGGCGGGGCCAGGGGCTTCGACAAGCGGGTGTGGGACGCGGTGGCGGTCCCGGACGGGGTGCGGCTGTCCCTGGTCTCGGCGGACGGCGACGAGGGGTATCCGGGGCGGCTCGACTTCTCGGTGACGTACACCCTGGGGCCGGGCGGGGCGCTGCGGCTCGCCTACCGGGCGGTGACCGATGCGCCGACCGTGCTGAACCCGACCAGCCATCTGTACTGGAACCTGGCGGGCGCCGGCAGCGGGAGCGCGCTCGGGCAGCAGCTGCGGATCGCGGCGGAACACGTGACCCGGGTGGACGCGGCGTCGGTGCCGACGGGTGAGCTGCTGCCGGTGGCCGGGACCCGGTTCGACTTCCGGGGGATGCGGGCGGTGGGCGCGGGCTACGACCAGAACTTCGTGCTGGAAGAGCTGAAGGAGGAGGCCGAGGCGGAGGACAGGGTCGCCGCCGAGCTGTACGACGCGGTGTCCGGGCGGGTGTTGACGGTGCGGACGACCGAGCCGGGGCTCCAGCTGTACACGGCCGACCACTTCGACGGGCGGCCGTTCGGGCCGTGTGCCGGGATCGCGCTGGAGACCCAGCATTTCCCGGACTCGCCGAACCGGCCGGAGTTCCCTTCCACGGTGCTCCGGCCGGGCGAGGAGTTCGTCTCGCGCACCGAGTACGCGTTCTCGGTGCGCTGAGGCCTCGTCCCCTCCTTCTTCGGCGCTCCGCCCAGCCTTCTCCTGCGCTCGCTCAGCGGGCCAGGCCCAGGGTGACGCCGAGGCCGACCAGGACCGAGCCGATCGAGCGGTTGAGGGCCTTCTGGCGGCGCAGCATCGCACCGCGCAGCCGGGAGTGCGAGAAGAAGAGCGCGACGAGGGCGAACCAGCCGAGGTGGGCGGCCGACATGAACAGGCCGTAACCCGCCTGCTGCCACAGGGCGGTGTCGGGCCCGACGACCTGGGTGAAGGTCGCGACGACGAACAGGGTCGTCTTCGGGTTGAGGGCGTTGGTCAGGAAGCCGCTGCGCAGCGCCCCGAACGGGGAGAGCCCCGGCCGGTCCGTCAGGTCGACGTCGAGGTCGGCGCGGGCCAGGAAGGTGCGCACCCCGATGTAGATCAGATAGGCGGCGCCCGCCAGCTTGACCGCCGTGAACAGGACGGTCGAGGAGGCGATGAGCAGCCCGACCCCGAGCATCGTGTACGTGACGTGGACCAGGACGCCCGCCGCGACGCCGGTGGCCGCGAGGACGCCGGTGGTACGCCCGTACAGATAGCTGTTGCGCACGACCATGGCGAAGTCGGCCCCCGGCGAGATGACCGCGAGGACGGTGATGGCGGCGACCGCCAGCAGTTCGGTCACGCGGACCACGCCCGGGGGGCCGGTGCGTCACCGCTGCCGGCGGTGCCGGGCCCGGGGCCCGGGTCCGACGCCGCCTCCGGGTCCACCAGGTCGCGGGCGAGGAGGGTGGCCCCGGCGACGGCTCCCGGCATCAGGAACACCGCGACGACCGGGACGAGGAAGGCCAGGGTCAGCGGGACGCCGAAGCCGAGCACCAGCATCCGGCGGCCGCGCAGCAGGACGAGGCGGTCCTTGAGGACCATGCCCCGGCGCTGGAGGGCGACGGCGGTCAGCTCCTCGGCCAGGAAGTAGCCGGAGACGCAGAACCCGATCGCGGGGACCACGGTCTGCCCGATGACGGGGATGAAACCGCAGGCGAAGAGGGCGATCCCGTACAGGGCGACGCGCAGCAGGACGCGCACGGAGTCGCGGGCGGAGATCCACAGTTCCCGCCAGAGCGGCAGTCCGGACTCGGGGACGTCACCGCCCTCGCTGCGGTCGACCTCCTCGGAGAGCGACTCGTAGAAGGGCTGGCCGACCAGGAGGGTGACGGCGGTGAAGGTGATGACCGCGAGGAACAGGCCGAAGACGAAGACAAAAGCGGTCAGCCCGGTGCGCAGGAGTCCCTGCCAGGGCGAGGACCAGTCGTCGGCGAACGGGGTCGCCCAGCCGACGAGGTCGTCGGCTCCGTAGCCGAGTCCGATCAGGGCCCCGGCATAGATGACGAGGGTGACGAGTCCGGGCAGCAGCCCGAATCCGAACCATCGTCCGTGTTGGGCAACCCAGCGTTGCCCCTTCATCAAGTAGCCGAAACCCGCCCCGAGATCGCTCATGGGCGTCAGCGTACTGGCGGGGGAAAGCGGTGAGGACCGCACCCCGGGGCGGGGTGCGGTCCTCGTACGGCGCTGTGGCCGGCGGCGCTGTGGCCGGCGGCGCTGTGGCCGGCGGCGCTGTCGTCAGCGACTCCGTGGTCAGCGGCGCTGTGGTCAGGCGACCGAGAGCGCGACGTTGATGTTGCCGCGCGTGGCGTTCGAGTACGGGCAGACCTGGTGGGCCTTCTCGATGAGCGCCTGCGCGGTGGCGGCGTCGACGTTCGGGATGGAGGCGCTGATCGCGACCTCCAGGCCGAAGCCGCCGGCCTCCGTCTTGCCGATCGAGACCGAGGCGGTCACGGTCGAGCCGGAGATGTCGGCCTTCTCCTGGCGGGCGACGACGCCCAGCGCGCCCTGGAAGCAGGCGCTGTAGCCGGCCGCGAAGAGCTGCTCGGGGTTGGTGCCCGCGCCGCTGCCGCCCATGGCCTTCGGCGGGTTGACGACGACGTCGAGCTGACCGTCGTCGGAGGAGACCCGTCCGTCGCGGCCGTTCTCGGCGGTGGCGACGGCGGTGTAGGCGACGTCGATCTTCTGGATGGTCATGGTGTGAGGATTCCTCCTGTTGGTGCGCCGCGACTCGCGCCCACGGATCGCGACGGCCTGCGGACGAGCCTAACGCGTGACCGCGACCGGCAGGGAGCGGGCCCGGACCGGGGGGCAGGTCGGACCGAGGGGCGGGTCGGACCGAGGGGCGGGTCGGACCGAGGGGCGGGTCAGACCAGGGAGACGATCATCTTTCCGGTGTTCTCACCGCGCAGCAGCCCGACGAACGCGTCGTAACCCTTCTCGATGCCCTCGACCGTCGTCTCCCGGTACTTCAGTTCGCCCGAGGCCAGCCAGCCGGCGACCTCCCGGACGAACTCCGGCTGGAGGTCGGCGTGGTCGCCGACGAGCATGCCCGTCAGGCGCAGCCGCTTGCCGATGATCAGCGCCATGTTGTTCGGGCCGGGGGTCGGCTCGGTCGCGTTGTACTGGGCGATCATTCCGCAGATGGTGGCGCGGCCGTGCACGTTGAACGAGGAGATCGCGGCTTCGAGGTGCTCGCCGCCGACGTTGTCGAAGTAGACGTCGATGCCGTCGGGGGCGGCTTCCCTGAGCTGGTCGCGGACGGGCCCGTTCTTGTAGTTGAACGCGGCGTCGAAGCCGTACTCCTCGGTGAGGAGCTTGACCTTCTCGTCGGAGCCGGCGGAGCCGATGACCCGGGAGGCGCCCTTGAGCTTCGCCATCTGGCCGACCTGGCTGCCGACGGCGCCGGCCGCGCCGGAGACGAAGACCGCGTCGCCCTCCTTGAAGGAGGCCACGTCGAACAGGCCCGCGTAGGCGGTCAGTCCGGTCATGCCGAGCACACCGAGGTAGGCGGAGAGCGGGGCGAGGTCGGGGTCGACCTTGACCGCGTGGATCGCGGGCACGTCGGCGATCTCACGCCAGCCGAGGCCGTGCAGGACGTGGTCGCCGACGGCGAAGCCCTCGGCGTTCGAGGCGATGACCTCGCCGACCGCGCCGCCGTCCATCGGGTGGTCGAGCTTGAAGGGCGGGGTGTAGGACTTCACGTCGTTCATCCGGCCGCGCATGTACGGGTCGACCGAGAAGTACTTGTTGCGGACGAGGACGCGGCCCTCGGCCGGAGCGGCGACCTCGGCCTCGCGCAGCGCGAAGTCCTCGGCCTCGGGCCAGCCGTGCGGGCGGGCGACGAGGTGCCATTCACGGCTGGACGTGGGAAGTGCTGCAGACATGGGCTCGGGTTCTCCTCAATGTCATACGAGGGGGTGTGCTTCCGCCCCCGATGGCGCGGAAAGCTTCATGACATGAAACAACCATGCTCCTGAATATTTCATGATGTCAAGTAAATCGGTACGCTGAGGCCCATGGCCACTCGCACAGACCCCCTGACCCTCGAGGTCGTCGAGCTCATCGGCGCCGTCGTGGCCCGCTACCACGAGGAGTACGACCGGGCCGCCGCCGAGCACTCCCTCACCGGGGCGCAGGCACGGGTGCTCGGGCTGCTCTCGCTGGAGCCCCTGCCGATGCGGAAGATCGCCCTCAGGCTGAAGTGCGAGCCGTCCAACGTCACCGGGATCATCGACCGGCTGGAGACCCGGGAGCTGGTCGAGCGCAGGCCCGATCCGGCCGACCGGCGGATCAAGCTGGCCGCCGCGACGGAGAAGGGCCGGCGCACGGCCCGTGAGCTGCGGGACGCGCTGGACTTCGCCCGGGAGCCGCTGGCGGGCCTCTCCGACGCCGAGCGCACGGCCCTGCGGGACCTGCTGCGCCGGATGCTGGGGGAGGGCGCTCCGTAGGCGTCGCGTCGCGTCGCGCCTACGAGCACCACCACAGGAAGCGGGTGCAGGTCGGGGACGGCGTCGGGGCGGGTGTCGGTTCCGCCGGGGGCGGCGGCGGTGCGGGCGTGGTCGTCGGCTCCCTCGGATCGTCCGGTTCCGGCGGATCGTCCGGTTCCGGTGGATCGACGGGCGGGCTCTCGGGCGCGTCGGACGGGTCCGCGTCGTCGGGGTCCCGGGAGGCGGTGGGCCCGTCGGTGGCGGATGCCTCGGGGCTCGGCGCCCGTGAGGGGCTCCCACGGCGCGTGCCGGCCGGTGAGGCGTCCGCCGCGGGG
This sequence comes from Streptomyces sp. CA-278952, assembly GCF_028747205.1. Lineage (NCBI taxonomy): Bacteria > Bacillati > Actinomycetota > Actinomycetes > Kitasatosporales > Streptomycetaceae > Streptomyces > Streptomyces sp. CA-278952. The sequence goes on along the minus strand of NZ_CP112880.1, from coordinate 5,804,420 downwards.
CCCTTGGTCGCCCCGGCCCGGGAGCCGACCGGGCCGGGTTCGCGGGGCTCGTCGGCGGACGGCTCCTCGGGCGCGGCGCCCGACGGGCCGGACGGCGACTCACGTACGTAGTCGGCGGCGGTGTCGTCCCGCCCGGGCTCCCCGGCCAGTTCCGCGAGGCTCAGGGCGCCCGCCGCGAGGAGCAGCCCGAGGGCTCCGAGCAGGAGGGTCCGGCCGCGCCGACGATGACCGCCGCGGGCCCGCCGCCGCGACGCGGGGCGTGCGTCGGGCCGGGCGTCGGCACCGCGCCGGGCATCACGTCGGGCGTCCAGCCGTGCATCGCGTCGGGTGCCACTGCGGGCGGCGCGTCGGGGGCTTCCCGGGTCGGCGGGCGCGCCCGTCCCGTCCGGCGGCGCGGCTCCGCCCGGCGCGCCACGCACGTCCGGGGCAGCCCCGTCCGGCGCGGGCACGGCGTAGGGGCCCAGTGCCTCGGCGGGCGTACCGCACCCGGCGCAGGCCAGGGCTCCGTTGAGATGCCGTCGGCACGGGTGGCAGTAATCCATGGCGCCCGCAGGTTAGGCGTGCGCGGAAGAACCAGGGAAGCCGCACAGGTGAGGATCTTGTGAGGAAGCCCTGATTCCGGTGACGGCCGGTCCGATACGCCTGAGGCGCGGGAGGATGGGCGGCATGACCGCTCCCGCCCCCTTCGGCCCCCTCCAGTTCCAGCTCGTCCTGCTGCGCCGGATGGCCGACCACCAGCCCGATCTGGTCGAGGAGGCCCGGCACGAACTGAGCGCCTCCCTCGCCGACATGCGGGAGGCCAACCGCCGCTGGCAGGCCATGGTCCGGGCGCCCCGGGGGCGGGGGTCACTGCGGCGCTACCGCTCGGTGCTCGGCGAACCGGAGGCGATCCTGCCGCGCCGGGTCGGGGAGCTGGAGTGCGAGGCGCTGCTGTGGCCGGTGCCGCTCTGGCCCGACCTGCGGTTCGAGGTGATGGCCGGGCCCGGCGGCGCCGTGTGGAACGAGTGGCTGGTGCGGGCGCCGGGCGCGGCCGGACCGGAGCTGACCTCACCGGACGCGCTGCTCCCGTGGTCGTGCACCGTGGACGAGGCGGCCCGCGCCTTTCCCCCGGCCCGGCCGATGGAGGGCAGCGCCCCGACCCGGTGGTCGCTGGCCGTCACCGACCCGGCCACCGGCGGGCAGCGGGTCGCGGAGTTCACCTGGGGCCTCTTCCAGCGGCTGCTTCCGGCCCGCTGAGCTGAGGAGCCGTCAGCTCCTTCTCCCCTTCCGGCTCATCCCAACGCGCGCGACGGGCCGGACAGCGCCAAAGTTGCAAAGAGAGATACCGGCTGCCGCCGGTGCCCCCCTCCATCCGCGCGCTCGGGAGAATCGCCGTGACCGTCAGCCTTGAGCAGTTGCAGCGTTGCCACGTCGCCGTCGATCTCGGGGCCGCGAGGACCCGGGTGTACGTCAAGGGGCTCGGGCTCGTCGTCGACGAACCGAGCGTCGCCGCCGTCAACACCCGTACCGGCTCTCTCATCGCCGTCGGTGCGCTCGCCGAGCAGATGACCGGCCGCACCCCGGACTACATCCGGGTGGCCCGCCCGGTCTCCGGCGGCACCGTCGTCGACATCGAGATGGCCCAGCGGATGCTGCGCCATCTGCTGGGCGACAAGCTCCGCCGCCAACTGCGCCGCAAGCCCCGGCTGCGCGCCGCCGCCTGCACCCCGCACGAGGCCGACCCGCTGGCCCAGCGCGCCACGGTGGAGACCCTGGTCGGGCTCGGCGCCCGCCGGGTCGAGCTGGTGGACACCCTGATCGCGGCGGCCGTGGGCTGCGGGCTGCCGGTCGAGCAGCCGACCGCCACCATGATCATGGTGTGCGGGGCCGCCACCACCCAGATCGCGGTGCTCTCGCTCGGCTCGATCGTGACCGCCGTCCGGTTCCCGGTGGGCGGCAACGCGATCGACGAGGCGATCATCCAGCATCTGCGCCAGCACCATGAGCTGGTGCTCCCGAGCCAGTCCGTGCGCCCGCTCCAGCTGGCGCTGCACGGCAACGGCCTCCAGCTGACCGGCCCCGCCCTCACCGAGATCCACGGCCGCGACGTGGCGACCGGTCTGGCCCGCTCGGTGCAGGTCGACACCGCCGCCGTACGGCAGGCCATCCACACGCCGCTGACCGCGGTGCTCGACGGGGTGGGCAAGGTGCTCCGCGACTGCCCGCCGGACCTGGTGGCCGACCTCGCGGACCGGGGGATCATGATGGTGGGCGGCAGCGCGCTGCTCCCGGGCCTCGACCAGATGCTGCGCGACGCGACCGGGATGCCGGTGCACATCGCGGAGCGTCCCGACGTCTGCTCGGTGCTCGGTCTGGGCGCGATGCTGGACGGCAAGATCCAGCCGATGGTCCTCAACCCGCTGGCGGGGTGAGCGCGTCGGCACGGACCGGGCGGTGGGACGGCCGACGCGGACGGCGCGGATGAAGGGGCCCGTGGAGCCGGGCCCGGCCGCCGCCGGGCGGCTGCCGATGCTCCTGGAGGCGGTCCTCGACGTCGGCAGCGACCTGGAGCTGGGCTCCACCCTCCAGCAGATCGTGGACACCTCCACCGCCCTCACCGGGGCCCGCCACGGTGCGCTCGGCGTGCTGGACCCGGACCGCGACCGGGTCGAGGAGCTGTACACCGCCGGGATAACGGAGGCGGAGCGGCAGCACCTCGACCTCTTCCCGGACGACGCGTCCGCGGGCCCGGCCGCCCTGGTCGAGGAGGGCCGTCAGGACCACCGTCCGCCGCCCGGCCGTCCCCCGGCGCGCGGCTTCCTGCGGGCGCCGATCCTGGTCCGCACCGAGGTCTTCGGACATCTCTGCCTCGCCGGGAAGCCGTCCGGGCCGTTCAGCGACACGGACCGTGCCCTGCTGCGGGTCCTCGCCGCCCAGGCGGGCATCGCGATCGGCAACGCCCGGCTGTACGGGACGGCCCGGCAGCGCGAGCGCTGGATCGCGGGAGCGGCGGCCGTCACCACGGCCCTGTTGACCGGTACCGACGCGGCCGACGCGCTGATGACGGTGGCCGAGCAGGCCCGGGTGCTGGCGGGCGCGTCGGCCGGGGTGATCCTCCAGCCGACGGAGCAGGGCGGGATGGAGATCGTCACCGCGTCCACACTGGACGACCCGGCGGGCATCGTCGGCACGGTGATCGAGCCCGGCTCCGCCGTGCTGGTGCAGCTGCTCGGCGGCGAACCGGTCTTCATCGAGGACTCGGCCACCGATCCCCGGATGACCACCGGCGTACGCTCCCGCTTCGGGCCGAGCATGATGCTGCCGCTGCAGAGCGGCGGGCGGCTCATCGGCACGCTCGCCCTCCCCCGGCGGCGCGGCGAGCGGCCCTACACGGAGATGGACCGGCTGCTGGCGACCCAGTTCGCCTCGCAGGCGGCGCTGGCCCTGGTGCTGGCGGACGCGCAGGCCGACCGGGAGCAGCTCGCGGTGTACGAGGACCGTGACCGGATCGCCCGTGACCTGCACGATCTGGTGGTCCAGCGGCTCTTCGCCACCGAGATGATGCTGGAGTCGACCCGCCGCCGGGCCGCGTCGGAGGAGACCGGCAGCGTCGGGGAGGCCGGGGCCGGCGGCGGGAAGGCGGAGGCGGGCGGCGGGGAGGCCGAGGCCGGTGAGCTGCTGGGGCGGGCCGTGGACGAGCTGGACTCCACCATCCAGGAGGTCCGCACCGCGATCTTCGCGCTCCAGCAGCCGCCGGCCAGGGCCCCGAGCACCTTCCGGGGCCGGGTGCTGCGGGAGACCGGGGGCGCGGCGGCCCTGCTGGGATTCCCGCCGTCGGTGCGGTTCGCCGGGGCGGTGGACACGCTGGTGGGCGAGGAGACGGGGCGGGAGTTGCTGGCCGTCCTGCGCGGGGCGCTGGCCGCCGCGCACCGCAGGCCCGGGCTGTCGGCCATCGAGGTGGAGGTGGACGCGGCGGTCCGGCTGCCGGACGGGCGGACCGGGGTGCGGCTGGTGGTCGCGGACGACGGGCGCGGCGAGGCCGGCCGTCCGACGACGGTGACCTGGCAGGCCCCGGTCTGACTGACCCGGGCGTTCCGGCGGCTCAGTGCTTCGGGGCCGCCCGCAGGGCGATCCGGGTGTTGGAGTGGGCGATGCCCGCCTCGCGTTTCAGCCGGCGCAGCAGGGTGTCCAGCGCCCCGGGGTCGGCGGCGGTGGCCCGTACGAGGTAGTCGTGGCCGCCCGTCACATGGACCACCTCCGTGATTCCGGGCAGCATCAGCACCGAGCGTTCGAACTCCTCGTTCGTCGTGTCGAGGCGCAACGTCACATCGATGAAGACGACCAGGCCCGAACGGGTGTCGGCGGCCGGGTCGACGATGACGGTGAAGCCCCGGATGACCCCGTCGCGGCGCATCCGGCGGACGCGGTCGCCCGCCGCGTTGGCGCTGAGCCCCACGCGTACGCCCAGATCCCGGTACGAGATCCGGGCGTCCTCCTGGAGAATGCCGAGGATTTCCCTGTCCAGCCGATCCATACCGCGATTGTCCCAGTTCATGGCAGTATCGGCTGAGGGAGGCCGCCGGAAGCCCCTGAGCCCCGGGGAGCCCCCGGGCCGCCCACTGTCCCCCGGTCGGCGCAGCCCGGCGGGCCGTGCGGTGCCCCGCGCCCTTGACTGGCTGGTGTGGACACCTCCGTCAAGCAGTCCCCCGAGCCGCCCGCCCCGGCGTCAGCCGCACCGCCCGCGGCGGCGTACCGCAATCTCGTCCTGGCGACGGTCGGCTTCGCGCTGACCTTCTGGGCATGGAACCTGATCGCGCCGATGTCCGGGGAGTACAAGGACCGGCTGGGGCTCAGCTCGTTCCAGCAGTCCTTCCTGGTGGCCGTGCCGGTGCTCGTGGGGTCGCTGGGCCGGATCCCGGTGGGGGCGCTGACCGACAAGTACGGCGCGAAGCTGATGTTCCCGCTCGTGTCGGCGCTGACGATCGTGCCGGTGCTGCTGCTGATCCCGGCGAAGAACTCCTACGGGGCGATGCTCGCGGTCGGCTTCCTGCTGGGGCTCGGCGGGACGACGTTCGCGATCGGCGTTCCGCTGGTCAACTCGTGGTTCCCGCCCGCCAAACGGGGCTTCGCCCTGGGAGTGTTCGGGATGGGCATGGGCGGGGTGGCCCTGTCGGGCTACTTCACCCCGCGCATCGCGAAGCACGGCGACGACCTGCCGTTCCTCGTGGTCGCGGGGGCGCTGGTGGTGTACGCGCTGGTGGCGGCCGTCCTCGTCAGTGACCACCCCGGCCGGAAGGTCCCCACGGACACGCTGGCGCACCGACTCGGCGAGGCCGGGAAGCTGCGGGTGACCTGGGAGCTGTCGGCGCTGTACGCGATCGGCTTCGGCGGCATCGTGGCGTTCGGGGTGTATCTGCCGACGTATCTGAAGACCTGGTACGAGATGTCGCCGACCGAGGCGGGCACCAAGGCGGCCGGGTTCGCCCTGGTCACGGTGGTCTTCCGGCCGATCGGCGGCTGGCTCTCGGACCGGGCGCACCCGGCACTGGTGACCTCGGTGGCCCTGCTGCTGGCCGCGCTGATGGCGGTCGTGCAGGCCTTCGAGCCGCCGCTCGACCCGGTCGGCACGATCGCGCTGCTGGCCATGGCGGCCGGGCTCGGCACCGCGAGCGGCAGTGTGTTCGCCCTGGTCTCGCAGGTGACGCCGCAACCGAAGGTGGGCAGTGTGACGGGCATCGTCGGAGCGATGGGCGGGCTGGGCGGCTTCGTGCCGCCGCTGCTCATGGGCGCGATCTACAGCGCCAAGGACAGTTACGCGATCGGCTTCATGCTGCTGTCCGATCTGGCGCTGGCGGGGTGTGTGTACGCGTACGGGCGGATGCGGACCGTCCAGCGCGAGGAGTGAGGCCTCCGGTACGGAAGAACGGCCGCGTTCCCGCCGGAACGCGGCCGTGGGAGGGTCCGCCGTTCCGGCGGTGATCCCCGCGTCGTACACGCCGAGGGGGCGTCCGGAAACCGACCCGGGGTGACGCTGCCCTCATCGGCACCCGGGTCCGGGCGAGGGCCTAGGCTGCCCGGCGTGACCCTTCTTCTTCCCGCGCTCCAGTCCCCCACCGGCCCGGCGGCCTCCCGGGAGGCCGTCCGCTTCGGTGACCTGTCCCTGAGCTACGGCCGGCTGGCCGGAGCCGCCGACGCGCTCGCCGCCCGCATCGCGGACGCGGGACGGGTCGCCGTCTGGGCCACCTCGACGCCGGAGACGGTGATCGCGGTGGTGGCGGCACTGCGGGCCGGAGTCCCGGCCGTCCCGCTCAACCCCCGTACGGGAGAACGCGAGTTGGCGCACATCCTGGCCGACAGCGCGCCCACGGCCGTACTCGCGGGACCGGACGACGCGCTGCCGCCCGCGCTGGAGAAGCTGCGGCGCGTGACCGTGGACGCGCGGGCGGCGAGCGCTCTCGCGGAGGACACGGCGGACGGGGCCCTTCCTGCCGAGGAGGACCCCGCGTCCCCTGCGCTGATCGTCTACACCTCCGGCACCACCGGCCCGCCCAAGGGCGCCGTCCTGCCCCGGCGGGCCGTCGCCGCGTCGCTGGACGCGCTGGAGGACGCCTGGGGGTGGACCGGCGACGACGTCCTGGTCCACGCGCTGCCGCTGTTCCATGTGCACGGGCTGATCCTGGGCGTCCTCGGCCCGCTGCGGCGCGGTGGATCGGTCCGCCACCTGGGGAGGTTCTCACCCGAGGGCGTGGCTCGTGAGCTGGCCTCCGGCGGCACCATGCTGTTCGGGGTGCCGACGATGTACCACCGGCTGGCGGAGGTGCTGGACGGCCCGGCGGGCGGGCACGGCTCCCCGGAGGGCGGGAGCGGTCACGGCTCCTCGGCGGACGGTCACGGCTCGCCCGCGGCCGGACACGGATTCCCGGCGGACGGCGGTGGACGGGACGCGCTGGCCGGGGCGCTGGCCGGGGCCCGGCTGCTGGTCTCCGGCTCGGCGGCGCTGCCCGTGCACGACCACGAACGCATCGCGGCGGCGACCGGGCGGCGGGTGATCGAGCGGTACGGGATGACGGAGACCCTGATGAACACGGGGATCCGGGCGGACGGCGCCCCGCGCCCCGGCACGGTGGGCCCGCCGCTCGCCGGGGTGGAGCTGCGCCTGGCGGAGGAGGACGGCACGGTGCTCGGCGAGCCCGGGGCGATCGGCGAGATCCAGGTCCGGGGCCCGAACCTGTTCACCGGCTACCTCAACCGGCCCGACGCCACCGCCGCCGCACACACGGCGGACGGCTGGTTCCGTACGGGGGACGTCGGCACGGTCGACGAGGACGGGTACGTCACGATCGTCGGGCGCAAGGCCACCGACCTCATCAAGAGCGGCGGCTACAAGATCGGCGCGGGCGAGATCGAGAACGTGCTGCTCGCGCACCCTGGGGTCCGGGAAGCCGCCGTGACCGGCGAGGAGGACCCGGACCTGGGCGAGCGGGTCGTGGCCTGGGTGGTCGCGGCCGACCCCGGCTCCCCGCCCGCCGCCGAAGAGTTGGCGGACCATGTGGCGGCCCAGCTGGCCCCGCACAAGCGCCCGCGCACCGTGCACTACCTGGACGCCCTGCCCCGCAACGACCTGGGCAAGATCATGAAGAGGTCGCTCCGTGCCGGCTGACTCCCCCGCCCGGGCGACGGCCCGGGAGACGATCGCGCTGCTCACCGGCGCGGCGGGCTTCACCGAGCACCGCCCGCCGCCGCACCCCCTGCCGCCGGACGGCCCGCTCGGCTGGGCGGGGTACGACGCGGCGCGGGAGCGGGCCGCGGCCCGGACCGGCGAGGAAGAGTCCGTGGTGTACGGCACCGGGGTCGTCGGCGACCGCGCGTGCGTGCTGCTCGCCTTCGAATTCGGTTTCCTGGGCGGCTCGTTGGGCCGGTCGACGGGTGACCGGCTGGCGGCCGCGTACGAGCTGGCCCTGACCCGGCGGCTGCCCCTGCTCGCGCTCGTCGCCACCGGCGGCAGCCGGATGCAGGAGGGCATGGTCGCGCTCACCCAGCTCCAGCGGGTGGCCGCCGCCTCCACCCGGCTGCGCGCGGCCGGGCTCCCGCAGATCGCGGTGGTCCGCGACCCGACGACCGGCGGCGGCTGGGCCACGGTGGGGGCGGGCGCCGATGTGGTGCTGGCGCTGCCGGGCGCGCAGGTCGGCTTCGCCGGGTCCCGGGTACGGCCGGCGGACGCGAATCCTTACGCGTACAGCGCCGAGGGGCAGTTCGCAGCGGGACAGGTGGACGCGGTCGTCCCGCCCGGCGAGCTGGCCCGGGCGCTGACGCACTGGCTGCGCGCGCTCGGCCCGCACGGCACGCTCCCCGCCGCCGCGCTGCCCCGCGCACTGTCGGCGGCCCGCCTTCCGGGGACCGGACGGGAGGCGGTGGCGGCGGCCCGCGACCCTCGGCGTCCTCGCGCGGAGGCGTATCTGGCCGACTACTTCGGCGTCCGGCTCCCCCTCCACGGGGACCGCTGCGGCGGTACGGACCCGGGGCTGCTGTGCGGCTTCGGGCTGCGCGCGGACGGGCTGCCCGTCGCGTACGTCGCCCAGTGCGGGACACCGACCCGCCCGGCCGGATACCGCGCGGCGGCCCGGACCATCCGGCTGGCGGACCGGCTCGGCGTCCCCGTCCTCACCCTCATCGACACCCCGGGCGCCGCCAACGACGCCGAGGCGGAGCGGGCGGGCGCGGGCGCGGCCATCGCGGACGCCTTCGCGGCCGTCGCGGCGGCCCGGGTGCCGGTGACGACGCTGGTGATCGGCGAGGGCGGCTCGGGCGGGGCGCTGGCCCTCGCGGCGCCGGACAACACCCATGTCACGGCGGACAGTTACTTCTCCGTCATCGCCCCGGAACTGGCCGCCGCCATCCTCAAGCGGCCGCCGTCGGAGACCGGCGCCACCGCGGACCAGCTGCGGCTGCGCCCGCAGGACCTGCTGGAGCTCGGGTTCGCCCGCTCGATCGTGAGCTGAGCGGGGTGGCGCGCCGCCCGGACCTCCGGGCCGGGGCTGGGCAGGGGCTCTGGCTGGGGCCTGGGCTTGGGCTGGGCAGGGGCTGAGCCGGGGCTCTGGCTGGGGCTGAGCCGGGCCGGGGCTGGGCTACGGCTGCGGGTCGTGGGCGTCGTAGCGGGCGAAGGCGCGCCACTTCAGCGCGAGCAGGGCCACGCCGGTCACGCAGAGGACGCCGCCGCCGGTGACGGCGACGGCCGGGGTGGCGAGGTCGGCCACCGAGCCCGCCAGGAAGTCCCCGAGGCGGGGGCCGCCCGCCACGACGACGATGAAGACGCCCTGGAGCCGGCCGCGCATCTCGTCGGGCACGGCCGCCTGGAGCATCGTGTTGCGGAAAACCATGGAGATGGTGTCCGCGCATCCGGCGAGCGCCAGGAACAGCAGCCCCAGCCAGAGGTTGCGGGTGAGCCCGAAGACGGCGATGGCGACGCCCCAGGAGCCGACGGCCAGCAGGATCGCGAGCCCGTGCCGCCGGATCCGGCCGAGCCAGCCGGAGAACACACCGCCGAGCAGCGCGCCGAGAGCCGGGGCGGCGACGAGCATGCCGGTGGTCCGGGCGTCACCCCCGTACCAGAGGACGGCGACGACCGGGAAGAGGGCGCGGGGGTGGGCGAGGACCATCGCGCACAGGTCGGTGAAGAAGGTCATCCGCAGATTCGGCCGGGTCCCGAGGAAACGCAGCCCGTCCAGGACGGAGGCCCGCTTGCCCGTGCCGCCGTCCTGCCGCTCGGGCAGCATCGAGGGCAGCCGCCACATCGCGTACAGGGAGGCGGTGAAACAGACGGCATCCACGGTGTACGCGGAACGGTAGCCCCACCAGCCGACGATCAGGCCTCCCAGCATCGGCCCGACGAGCATTCCCGTCGTGCTGGTGATGGAGTTCAGCGCGTTGGCGGCGGGCAGCTGGTCGGCCGGGAGCAGCCGGGCGATCATCGAGGCGCGGGCCGGTGCGTTGAGGGCGAAGCAGACGGCCTGCAGGGCGACGACCGCGTACAGCAGCCCGACCCGTTCGATGCCGACGACCGTCGCCGCCACCAGGACGACGGACAGGAGAAACGACCCGGCGGCGCTGAACAGGCCGAGCTTGCGCCGGTCGACGGTGTCCGCGACGGCCCCGCCGTAGAGCCCGAACACGACCAGCGGCACGAGTGAGCAGAACCCGATGAGCCCCACGGAGAACGCGGACCCGGTGATGTCGTAGACCTGGAGCGCGACCGCCAGCGACGTCATGCCCTGGCCGATCCAGGAGATGGTGTTCCCGAACCAGAGCCGCCGGTAGTCGGGCGAGAGCCGCAGCGGGGTGAGGTCGGCGAATATGGGGGCGCGGCGCCCGGGCGGTTCGGTCGTTTCGGTCACAGGCGATGTTGACATGCTCCTCGGGCTGAAGCCTGAGGATTCTGGCCTTCCCTTGCCGGGTGCTGTGCCACTTCGCGGCACGGTGGTGGGTGGGGGATTCCGTGGCTTCCTGTTTCAACGCGTCGTGCCGGGACCTGGGTCCCTGGTCTTACCGTCGCTCCGCAGGCGTTTTGGGTCTCCGTGATGTCCCTCGGCGACCTTGAGTGTGTACAGCCGTCTGCCCTCTTGGCGGGTGTTGTCGGCGGCGTTGGTGTCTCTGTCGTGCACGGTCCCGCACCCTTGGCAGGTCCAGGTGCGGACGCTCAGGGGTTTGGGGCCGTCGATACGGTGACAGGCGGGGTTCGAGCAGCGCTGGGAGGAGGGGAACATCCGCCCGACCCGTTGGAAGACCCGCCCGTACCGGGCTGCTTTGTATTCGAGCATGTTCAGGAAGCTGGACCAGGCCGCGTCGTGGATCGACTTGGCGAGCCTGCCGCGGGCCATGCCCTTCACGTGGAGCGTCTCGACATGGACCGCTTGGTGTTCGCGGACCAGCCGGGAGGACAGCTCGTGGTGGAAGTGGTGGCGGGCGTCGGCGACCTTGGCATGCTGACGGGCCAACGCCCGCCGTGATTTCTCCTTGTTCTTCGATCCCTTCGTCTTACGGGCATGCTCCCGCTGGAGTTTCTTGAGTTTCTTCTCCGCGCGGCGCAGGAACCGCGGTGAGGCGATCTTCTCGCCGCTGTCCAGGACTGCGAAGTGCGTGAGGCCCATGTCCAGACCCACCTCGCGCCCGGCCGCGTCCTCCACAGGCCAGCGCTGCGCGTCGGTGTCCGGGTCGGTGTCGACGACGAAGGAGGCGAAGTACCGTCCGGCAGCGTCCTTGATCACGGTGACCGTGGACGGGGCGGTAGGCAGCGTGCGGGACCAGCGCACCCGGATCTGGCCGATCTTCGGCAGGATCAGCCGGCCCGTCTCGGTGATCTTCCAGCGGGCGTTCGCGGTGAAGCGCACCGCCTGCCTTTTGTCCTTGCGGGATTTGAAGGTGGGCGCACCGACCGGTGGCCCCTTGCGCTTGCCGCTGCGGGAGTCGAAGAAGGCACGGTAGGAGGACTCGAGATCCCGCAAGGACTGCTGCAGCACCACCGAGGACACCTCACCCAGCCACGTTCGCCCCTCACGCTTCTTGCCCTGGGTGAGCACGGTCTTGGACAGGTCCCCGGCACCGATCCACGGCTCCTTGGCCGTGTACGCGGCACGGCGCAGCGCGAGCGCGTCGTTGAACACCACCCGCGCGCAGCCGAACGTCCGCGCCAGCATCATCTGCTGGAACGGGGTCGGTTCGAGCCGGAAGGCGTACCGCAACTGCATGACACCGAACTCTAAACACGTGCACCCCGACCGAAGAGAAATTCCCGCCCGATCATCCGATCCAGTGAACTCGCGTAACCTTCTGCGCTTTCCGGCTCCGCACGATTCCGGGGCACCCCGCACCCCGAATGGCGAGATCGGTTTCACCTCCCGACTGAAGCCGGGAGCACTGCCGATGAAACCGGTAGCCGCGCCCGCCACGGAACCACCCGCCTGCCCCGGGCCCCCGCCATCGCCTCGCGGTACGGCCGGAACCTCACGGGGAAAAGCGCCGCACGAACGGCTTTCCGCCCCTCTATCCACCTGATTCAGCCGCATTCTTGACGGGGCCCTTCTTCTTGATCAACTCTGGTCGGCACGGAGGCCGAGGGAGCGCGCACACGTTCAGGAGAGAGGAGATATGTGATCGCCGACCGACTGGATCTGCCCACGCCCTGGGCCGCCCGTCCGCTCAGCGGCACCGCCGAGGAAGGCCGCCTGCTGTCCCGCTGGATGGGCCAGGAGTATCTGGCGGAGACCTGGCACCAGGCCTGGCCCCCGGGAGCGCTGGAGTGACGAGCTGCGCCGGCTGCACGAGAGCCGGGAGGGCGGGCCGTTCCTGATCACGTACGAGGGCAGGCGGTTCGCCTATATCGAGGTCTACCGGCCGCTGCACTCCAACATCGCCGCCTTCCAGCCCTGGAGCCGGCACGACCTGGGCTTTCACCTGGCGATCGTCGACCGGGCGCTGATCGGGCACGGGCTGGGCACGGCGTTCGTGTCGGACCTGGTGCGGACGGCTGTTCCGGTGCTCGCCCGAGGCGGAACGCGTCGCCGCCGAGCGCGACGTGCGCAATCTGGCCTGCCGCAGGGTGATGGAGCGGGCCTGGATGTCCTGGGTGAGAACGGTGCGGTTGCCCCACAAGGCGGCCACCCTCCACGTCTGCCTCCGGTCGCGGGTGCGGCCCGCGCCCGAGCGGCCGGGCGTCGCGGCACCTCTCGGCGGGCGGCCGGAGGCACGGCACCCGGCCGCCTGAAGTCCATCGGGCCGCTCTGCGGGGCCCGCCGGGGCGTACCGGCGGGCCCCGCAGAGCGCGAAAGCAGACCAACCACTTGATCCCGGGACATCGGGCGGCGCCGGTCCCGAAGTCTCCACTAGATGGTCACAACCACTGTCCGAGGATCGAGCTCCGCCCCGCTTGGACACCTGGTCGAGTTGCTAGCTTGGCCTGAAGCAAAGGCGCTCATCAACCGCGACGAAAAGCAGCGGACGCACGGGGGAAGGGTTTTCCATGGCATGGGACGAGTGGGAACAGCTGAAGGCGGACGCCGCCCATCGGCAGTCCACCGGGATGCAGCTGAACCAGCTCGACCCCGGCGGCGGCGGCTCGGCGGCCCTGCCCGGGCAGACCGGTGACCTCAAGGTGACCAACGGCGATCTGGTGAAGATCGGCAGCCAGGCACACGGCCTCTACGACGAGCTGCGGGGCAAGGCCCGGGTAGCCGTTCCCAGCAGCGACAAAGCGGCTCCGGCGACCTGAGCGGCCAGGGCTTCGCTTTGGGCGGCGGGCTCAAGCACGTATCGAAGCGGTGGGACGAGCAGCTGAAGTCGCTCATGGACGCCTGCGCCCATATCGCCAACCACATGCAAGTCACCAAGAAGGTGCACGCCGGCGACGACCACTACATCCAGCGGCAGATGAGCAGCATCGACGCCCTGGACGCCGGGTTCGACGAGCGGGTCGGCGAGCCGGGGAAGAAGAACCCGGCGTACGAGCCGAAGAAGTAGCAGCGCGACCAAGACGTAGAGGGAGAATCGACCACTCATGGATCTCGACGCGCTGCGCTTCGGCAATTTCGCGACGCTCGACGAAGCCGTCTCCGACTGGGGCCTGCTCGTACGCAACCTCGCCCAACTGAAGAAGCAGGCCGAGGACGGGTTGCGCAAGGCCGCCAACTCGGCCGACTGGGCCGGCCTGAACGCCCAGGTCACCAAGGAGTTCGTCGGCAAGACCGCCGGTGAGTTCGCCGACGCCCACACCCAGGCCAACACCATCAGCAAGATCCTCACCGACACCCGCGACGAGTTGCGGCAGCACAAGAAGGACGTCGAGGAGGCCATCAGCCGCGGAGCCCGGAAGAATCTGACCGTCGTCGACAACGGCGGCGGTGGTTTCACCGTCACGATGAACATCCACCCGGACCGAGCGGCGAAGGGCACCTCCGTCGCGGAGCACGACCAGAGCGATGTCACCGCGCTGCGCGACGAAGTGCAGGGGATTCTCAAGAAGGCCACGGAGAGCGACACCTCGGCGAGCAAGGTACTGACCGCGATTGCCAATCAGTCCACGATGGGCTTCTCGGACGCCTCCTACAAGGACCGTGACTCCGCGGTCGAGGCCGTCCAGGCGGCCGAGAGCCTCGCCAAGATCGCGGTGAAGAACCCTGAGGACCTCACACCCGCCGACTTCGACAAGATCAACGGCGGTCTGGACAAGTACAAGAACGACCCGCTGTTCGCCGAGCGGTTCGCCACGCAGCTCGGGCCCCAGAAGACCCTCGAGTTCTGGCAGGGCATCAACGACCCGGCCGTGAACCCGCATGTGGGCCGCGAACGGCTCGACAAGCTCGACGACCTCCAGCGCAATCTCGGCCTCACGCTCGCCACCGCCACCCAGAGCGACTCCGCCGACATGGCGAGCTGGAAGGGCAACATGATCAAGCTGGGCGAACAGCCCATCGGCCGGGACGGCGGCGGCCCCATGGGCTTCCAGGTCATGAGCAACCTGATGCGGACCGGCGACTACGACGACCGGTTCCTCACGAGCTACGGCACCAAGCTCATGGAGACGGAACGCAAGCTCACCGGCAACGGTGAGCACGAGAACATGGCGTGGCAGCACCGGGGCCCGGACGCGTGGCTCAACCGGATCGGCGAGGACAGCGGCAACGACCCGCTGACCGGCTACCTCAAGGGGCTGTCCAACAGCCCGGACGCGGCGACCGACTTCTTCAACGAGGAGTATGTCTCCAAGGAGGACTCTCCCTTCGAGCGCGATACTGACGACAACGGCAAGAACGGGAAGATCCCGCTCTCCAACTTCCAGTACCTCTTCGAGGAGCGGGAGTGGCCGCAGGAGGCCAACTCCTCAAGGGCGACGACGACAACACCGGCCGCAACACCCTCGCCCTCGCCCTGGAGGCCGCCACGACCGGGCACCCGGCGGGCGAGCTGCCGACGGTGGACACTCCGGCCCACAACGAGGGGCAGACCAAGCTCTTCGAGTCGCTCGTGGCCTCCGTCGCGGACGACAACGAACGGCTCACCAAACACAACTACATGGGCGACAGCATCGGGCAGATCACCTCGGAGTACCTGCCGGACATCAACCGGGCCATGACGAACGACTCGGACGGGGAAACAGACAAGCTGTTCCCCGTGGCCGGCAGCTCTGCCACGCTCAACCACCGCGAAGTGAACGCCCTGTTGCTGACCGTGGGACAGAACGCCGAGGGGTACGCGGCCGTGGAGGTGGCCAACAAGGTGTACATGGCGAACCTCATGGACTACCACATGAACCCGGATCTGCCAGCGGACAAGGTCTACTCGAAGGACACCGAGTTTGCCGTTCTGGAGGTCGCCAACGGTTCGGGCGAGGTGTCCGGGACGCTGGCCATGGGCCGCCAGGAAGCGGTCGCCGGCGAAGCCGAGGAAAAGGACAAGAAATACGAGCAGTCCGTGGCGCAGTGGAAGAACGCCATCTCGGGGGGCATCGGTACGGGTATCGGCGTGGGTACGTCGTTCGTCGCCAGCCCGGTCGGCGGCGCGGTGGCCGGCGGCTTGGCGGAGACGGCGAGCAGCATGGTCCTGGAATCCTTCTTCAAGGACGCCGAGGGGAAGGCCAAGGACGACGCCGGTCCTGTCATGGGCGAGCGGTGGGAGAGCGGCGTCGACAAGAACTCGGAGTACACCGAGAAGGCCGTGGAGGCAGCGGCGAAGGCGCACGGCCGCGACGACCTGATGGACAACAGCATCGACGAGAAGGCGCGAGCGTCCACTCAGGACGGGTTCCGGGCCGCAGGTACGAACACCGAGCAGCTGAATCCCCACTTGAAGACGGACATCTGACCGCATGCCCAGGGACGGCGCCTGCGCGTCTTCCCCGCCCCCACATCGAAAGGCCTGTCACGTTGTCTGTCAGTGGAACTATTCGGCGTCGCCGGTTCATCGGCAGGGCCGTCTCTCTGTCGGCCGCCGTCGCCCTCGCTGCCACCCTGTCGGCGTGCTCCAGCGACGACCCGCCCAAGAAGGCGTACACCGTGCCCACCTCTCTGTGCGGGATCACCGTGGACCCCGCACTGGTGAAGGCCGTACTGCCCGGCGGCGAGTCCCTCACCATGGCCACAACGAAGCCGAACGGCGGAACGGTCCGCTGCAACCTGTCCGTGGACGGCAAGGAGGCTCTCAGCCTCGCCCAGACCTGGTGGACTCAGGGGCAGACCACGGCAACGGTCTCGCAGGGATACTCCAACACGGACGACGGGACCATGTCGGAAGACGAACGCTTCGTCTACACCGGGAAAGCCGGCGTAGGCAAGACCGTCCCTTCTTGCAAGGTATCGGAGCAGCCGGAGCAGGACCTCTACATAGCGGTTGAGACCCGCGACTCGGGCATCGACGACCCGGCCGCCATCGAGAAACTGCTCCTCGCCTACACCAAGGCGGTCGAAGGGACAGCCGCCTGCGGGTGACCCCGCCCGGCGCACAAGGGGGGCGTCCGGCCCTGATGCGGCTGGGCGCCCCTCAGCGCTGTCCGGCCGGCTGTCGCACCGGGGAGCCGCCGAGCAGATGAACTCCCATGTGAAGACGGACATCTGACCGCATGCCCGGAGGCGTCGCCCGCCGTGTCTTCCCCGCCCCCACATCGAAAGGCTTCTCGCGTTGTCTGTCCGTGAATCTCTCCGGCGCCACAGGTTCATCGGCACGGCCGTCTCCCTGTCGGCCGCCGTCGCCCTCGCCTCCACCCTGGCCGGATGCTCCGGCGACGAACCGCCCAAGAAGGCGTACACCGTGCCCCCATCCCTGTGCGGGATCACCGTGGACCCGGCACTGGTGAAGGCCGCACTGCCCGGCGGCGACTCCCTCACCACGGCCACCACGAAGCCGAACGGCGGAACGGTCCGCTGCAACCTGTCCGTGGACGGCAAGGAGGCCCTGAGCCTCGCCCAGGCCTGGTGGGGGGACAGGGACAGCGCGGCAGGGGTCGCACAGGCATACGCCAACACGGACGACGGAAAGTTGTCGGACGACCTCCGCTTCGTCCACACCGGGAAAGCCGGCGTCGGTCAGACCATTTCCTCCTGCAAGGTGTCGGAGCACCCGGAGCAGGACCTCTACACGGTGGTCGAGACCCGCGACACCGGCGTCGACGACCCGGACGCCATCGAGAAACTGCTCGTCGCCTACACCAAGGCGGTCGAAGGGTCAGCCGCCTGCGGGTGACCCCTCCCCGCGCACAAGGGGGCGTCCGGCCCTGATGCGGCCGGGCGCCCCTCAGCGCTGTCCGGCCGGCTGTCGCACCAGCGAGTCCCACAGGGCCACGGCGTGGTCCACGGTGGAGCGGAGCCGTTCCGGGGGCACGCCGTCCCGGGCCTCTATCGACAGCCCGTGCAGGATGGTCGCGTAGAAGGCGGCGATCGCGCGGACGTCCGCCCCCGGCTCCAACTCCCCCTCCTCCACGGCCCGCCCCAGCCGCTTCTCCAGCTCCGCGACCGAGGCCCGCCGCCACTGGGCCAGGTGCTCGGCGACTTCCTTGTTCTGGTGCGAGCAGTTCGTGGCCGCCAGCACGATCATGCAGCCGCTCGGCGTCTCCGGGTCGGTGAAGGTGTCGATGTTGCCGCGCAGCATGGCCTCCACCGCGGCCCGCGCCGTCGGCGCCTCGCGCAGCGCGCGGTTGGTCGCCGAACCCGCGGTGCGGTCGTAGAGCGCGACGGCCTCGCGGAACAACTGCTCCTTCGAGCCGAAGGTGTTGTACAGGCTGGCCGAGTTGATGCCCATGACGGCGGTCAGGTCCGTGAGCTTCGTGCCCTCGTAACCGAGCTCCCAGAACGTCTCCATCGCGCGCCGCAGCGCCGCGGCCCGGTCGAACGCGCGCGGTCGGCCTCGTTCGGCCATGTCTGCCTCCTCGGGGATGGGTTGACCCTTGGCCATCGTGCCTGTTTAGTATTTCTGGATCGTTCGACCTAGAAATCAACCTTAGCGTGAATGGAGCGGGATGCCTCAGCTTGCGGGCAAGGTGGCACTGGTGACCGGGGGAAGCCGAGGCATCGGTGCCGCGACCGCCCTCCGACTGGCGGAGGAGGGTGCGGACGTCGCCCTGACGTATGTGAGCGCGGCCGACAAGGCCCGGGAGGTCGTCAAGGCGATCGAGGCGCTCGGACGCAAGGGCCTGGCCATCCGGGCCGACAGCGCTGACCCGGCGGCCGTCGTCCGGTCCGTCGAGCAGACGGCGGCGGAGCTCGGCCGGCTCGACATCCTGGTGAACAACGCCGGCGTCTTCCCCTACGGCCCGATCGAGGGCGTGACGCTGGAGGAGATCGACCGCACGCTGGCCGTCCACGTGCGCGCCGTCTTCGTTGCCACCCAGGCGGCCATCCCCCACCTGGGACACGGCGGCCGCGTCATCAGCATCGGCAGCTGCTGGTCCAACCGCGTGCCGGTCCCCGACGTGACGCTGTACGCCATGAGCAAGTCGGCGCTGATCGGCTTCACCAAGGGCCTGGCCCACGACGTGGCGTCCAAGGGGATCACCGCGAACATCGTGGACCCCGGGCCCACCGTCACCGACATGAACCCGGACGGCACGGACGAGGCCGAGGAGGAGCGGCTGAGGACCGCGGCGAAGGTGCTGGGCGAGGGGGCCGACACGGCGAAGGCCGTGGCCTTCCTCGCCGGCCCGGACGCCCAGTGGATCACCGGCACCTCACTGGCGGTCGACGGAGGCTACACCGCCTGAGCCCGCCAGGGCCGCCGGACGGCGACGAGGAGCAGGAGTCGGTGCCGGTGGCGGTGGCGGTGGCAGTGGCGGTGGCGGTGGCGGAACCGTCCGGGTCGGCCCGTCGGCCGTTCCGCTGCCGGACGCCGTTCCAGAAGGCCGGTGGGCGAAGATGGGGTGCCCCGTCCTCAGCCCGCAAGGAGTGCCCGTCGATGCCAACCTCCGGTCCCGGCTCGCGGCCACCGACGATCGCCGATGTCGCGCGGCTCGCCGAGGTGTCGCGTACGACGGTCTCCCACGCCCTCAACGGGATCGGCAAGGTCGATCCGCGGACCAGGGAACGCATCAAGCGGGTCGCCGCCGAGCTCGGCTACCGGCCCAACCTCCGGGCCCAGCGGCTGCGCCGGGGGGAGGCGAAGGCCATCGCGCTCGCCTCCTCGATGCCGTTCGCGGTGGCCGGTGGGCCGTCGCGGCTCGGGTTCTACATGGAGATCGCCGCCGCCGCCGCGGAGAGCGCGTTGCTGCACGGCTACGCCCTGGTGCTCGTACCGCCGGTGCAGTCGGGGTCCGCCCTGTACTCCGTCGACATCGACGGCGCCATCGTCGTCGAGCCCGACGTGAACGACGCCGCTGCCGCGCAGCTGCGGGAGCGGGGCCTGCCCTATGTGGCGCTCGGCCGGCCGGTGTCGCCGGACGACCCGTCGCCGTACGTCGATCTGCGAGGCGGCCTGGTCGCCGAGTTGCTGTTCGCGCATCTGCGCGAGCAGGGTGCCCGGCGGCCCGCGCTGATCGTCGGCTCCGGATCACGCCACTCGTCGGTCGACGCGCTCGCCGCGTACGAGCGGGTCGCCGAGCGGTACGGCTGGGAGCCCGTCGTCGCGAGCGCCCCGGAGGCCGGCGGCGAGCAGGCCGGGTACGAGAGCTGTGCCGCCCTGCTGGCCGAGCACCCCGCCACCGACGCGGTCTGCGCACTGGTGGACGCGTTCGCGGTGGGCGCGGTGCGGGCGATCCGGGACAGCGGACGGACCGTGCCGGGCGACGTCATGGTCGTCACCCGCTACGACGGACTGCGTGCGCGCACCTGCGAGCCGCCGCTGACCGCCGTGGACCTTCATCTGGACCGTGCGGCAGCAGCCGCGGTGGAGTTGCTGCTCGGCCGGCTGCGCGGCGATGGCGCCGCCGCCGCGGTGGCGACGGCGCCCGAGCCGCGGGTCGTTCCGCGTGCCTCGTCGCTCCGGGTCACAGCCCGAGCATGAGGACCAGACCGGAGACCAGGGCGAAGACGAGTACGCACAGCCTCATGCGGCGCGCGTCCAGCCGGTGGTGCACCAGCCGGCTCAGCCACGCGCCCACGGCGATCACCGGCAGCAGCGCCGCCGCGAGACCCAGATGCCCGGGCTCGCCCTCCCCGGTCGCGAACAGCAGGCCCAGCGAGGCCACTTCCCCGACGAGGAAGCAGGCGGCGACGGTCGAGCGCAGTTCCGCGGGCGGCCGGTGCTGGTAGACGAGCGCGAGCGGTGGCCCGCCGACGCCGGTCGCGGTCTCCGTGAGTCCGGTCACCACGCCCGCCCCGAGGTAGGCGACCCGACCGGGGGTGAAGGCGGGGGCGGCCAGGCTGACCACCGCGGCCAGCACGGTGGCGATGCCGACGAACAGGCCGATGCTGCGGTCCGGGATCAGCCAGAGCAGCGCGAGCCCGGCGGGCGTGGCGGCCAGCCGGGCCCCGGTGATCCAGCCCGCGCCGCGCAGGTCGATCGAGGCGCGTTCGCGCCAGGCGACGTACAGGTTGAGCGGGATCATGGCCGCCAGGACGAACACCGGGAGCAGGCCGGGGTCGAGCATCCCGGCCACGGGCGCGACGATCAGGGCGAAGCCGAGACCGCTGCTGCCCTGGACGAACGCGGCGACGGCCACCGTGACGGCGAGGACCGCGAGTGCTTCCGTACTCACCGTGCGGTGCTCCCCTGCTGTGCCGCCGTGGCTGGGGTGCTCCCCTGCCGTGCCGCCGTGGCTGCGGTGCTCTGCTGCCGTGCCGCCGTGGACGTGGGGTGAACCCGCGTGATGGGCGCCTTCTCGACTGCGGTGCGGGCCAGTTGGGCCGCGTGCCGTACGAAGGCGGGGCCGTCCCAGCCGGTGGGCAGGCCGCGCCACAGGCGTAGGTCACCGGCGACGAACACGGCGGTGATCTGGTCGCGGTTGCCTCGGCGTACCAGCTCCCACGGCACGTCCCGGGAGAGCGCGAGCTCGGGGGTGGTGAGGTCGACGAGGAGGAAGTCGGCGGCCAGTCCCTCGGCGACCGTACCGGTGCGGGCACCGAGGCCGACCGCGTCGGCGCCCCCCGCGGTGGCGTGTTCGAGCCAGGTCCAGCCGGCGCCGCACGACGAGTCCCCGGAGGCCAGTCCGTAGGCGATCCGCTGGGCGAACTCGGCAGCTTCCGCGAGCCGGAACCCGTCGCCGCGGGTGCCGTCGGTGCCGAGTCCGAAGCGGATGCCGCGCTCGGCCATCGCGGTTGCGGGGGCGACGGCGTTGCCCTTCCAGGCGCTGGCCACCGGGTTGTAGCTGACGGCGGTCCCGGTGTCGGCGAGCAGGGTCAGTTCGCGGGGGGTGAGCAGGGTGGCGTGGGCGGCGAGCAGTTGAGGGCCGAGCGCACCGATCCTGTGCAGGTGTTCGAGCGGGCGCAGCCCGTGCCGTACGAGAGAGCGTTCGACACCGGCCAGATGCTCGTTGACGTGGATCTGCACGACCGCGCCGGCCTCCGCCGCGAGACGTGCGGTGCGGTGGAGGGTCGTCGAGGTGGCCGCCTCGGGGATCGAGACGGCGAGGGAGGCGTGGATCAGCGGATCGCCGTCGTACCGGGCGAGGTGCTTCTCGGCGTTTTCGAGGACGGCGGCGGTGGTCGCGGCGTCCTCGGCGGCGGTCGCGGCCTCGCCGGTGACGTCGTTGCACACGAGGCCGAGTACGCAGCGGATTCCGGCGTCACGAGCGGCCGACGCGACGATGTCGACGTCCACATCGGCACGCGTACCGGCGTCGGTGACGGTGGTGAAGCCGCCGCGCAGGGCCTCCAACGCCGCCAGTTTGGCCGCGGCATAGGCCGATTCCTCGTCCAGCGCCCCCTCCAGCGGGACCCAGACCCTGCGGAAGATCTCCGACGGCTCACCGAAGGCGAGCGCGGAGCCGAAGCTCTGGGTCAGATGGTGGTGGGCGTCGACGAAGCCGGGCATCAGGAGATGGCCGGGGAGCGTGACGGCGTCGAGGTGCGGGTGCGTACGCGCCAGTTCCCCGGCGGGACCGACGGCACGGAAGGAGCCGTCGGCGACGACGACCGCGTGGCCGGCGACGGGACCTTCCGGCAGCAGCACGGCATCGGGTACGAGGAGGAGCGGGCCGGCGGAGTCGAGGTGGTCGCGGGTGAGCTGGGTCATCGGTCGCTTTCCGTGCGTGAGGTGGTCAGCCGGGCGGCAACGCGCGGCCTGACGTGGTGGAACAGGATGTTGAGTACGGCGGCGACGAACGCGCCGACGGCGACGCCGCTTTCGAGGAGGATGCGGACGTTCGGCGGGAAGCCGGCGTACACGCCGGGGATGAGGATCGGCAGCAGACCCAGCGCCAGGGCGACGGCGCAGATGAACGTGGAGGTGTGCTGGTCGAGGTCGGAGCGGCCGAGCATCTGCACGCCGAGCACGGTGATCACCGCGAAGACGACCATCGCCGTGCCGCCGACCACGGCGGACGGGACGACACTGATCGCGCGGGTCACCGGCGCGAGGAACCCGATGACGATGAGGACCACACCGGCGGCGGCGGTCACGTAGCGGCTGCGGACGCCGGTGACCCGGACGATCCCGATGTTCTCGCCGCTGGTCACCATCAGCGGCAGCCCGAAGAACCCGCCGAAGAGCGAGGTCAGCGCGTCACCGCGGACGGTCTTGGGGACGTCGGTGCGGGTGTCGATCTCCTTGCCGACGGCCTCGGCGTTGATCACCGTCTGGCCGGTGGCCTCCGCCATGGAGGCCAGGCTGTAGAGCATCAGCGGCAGCGCGGCGATCAGGCTGAACTGGGGCGAGCCGAACGGCATCAGCTCCGGCACGCTGACCAGCCCGCCATCGGCTGCGCCACCGAGGTCGATGCGGCCGAGGAACCCGGCCAGCACCGTGCCGGCGACCAGTCCGAGCATGACCGCGAGTTGCCGCAGGATGCCGGTGAACAGCAGGTAGAAGACAACGGTGAATCCGATCGTCGCCATGCCGAGCGCGAGGTTCGTCGTGTTCGCGAATCCGGGCTCGCCGGGCCGGCCGGTGACGAGGACCGCGCCGACCTTCACCAGGTTGACCCCGACGATGACGATCATGGTGCCGATGACCAGGGCCGGGAAGAACCTGAGCAGCCGCGAGAAGACCGGCAGGACGACGAAGTAGAAGGCCGCGGTGAGAATGACCGCGCCGGTGGCGGTGCGCAGACCGTGCTGCTCGGCGATGGCGATGAACAGGATGAGGGGCGCGCCGCCGGGCAGCATCACGAACGGCAGCCGGGGGCCGAACTTCCACGGCCCCAGCGACTGGATCAGCGACCCGACGCCGGAGAGCACGAACGCCGCGGAGAGCAGGTTGATGGTCAGGCCGGCGTCGAGGCGGAGGGTGGCGCTCATCAGGAAGATGGCCGAGATGGGGGTGGCGGCCATGACGAGGACGTGCTGAATCCCGAAGAGGATGATCCGCCCCAGGGGGCGCGACTCGTCGACGGGGTGCACGGCGGGGCGCGACCCGTCTGCCGAGTGAGGGGCGTCGGCGGGATGCGGGGCGTCGGGGGGATGCGGGGCGTCGTGCGTGACCGGCTCCGGCGTCGGTGGTTGTTGTTCCGCTCCGGGTGCGGGCTGGCGATGACTGGACACGTTGGAGCTCCATTCGGGCGCGAAGAACGCTCGGACATCAGCCGCGATCCAGCCCCGAACGGAGGGCCAAATCGATTTGGCCAAATCGATTTGGCCGTCAGTATGGGGAGCCTTCGCGACCATCGTCAAGAGCCGCGACGACGGCCGGCCGGACGAGCGGGTCCACCGGGCACGGGCATTCCGCCGGGCGAGGTCATTCCGCCGGGCACGGTGATGAGGACGAGGAACACCACGTGACCGGGATCCAGAGTTCAGGGTCAGAGACGCCTGATGCTCGATCCTGGGGGCGCTCACGCGAGGTGCTGCGCCGGGGCGGGCCTCTTGACCTCCCTGACGGCAGCAACTACTTTGCCGTGAACGCCGACCCACGGCCCACGGCTCTCAGCCCACGGCCCACGGCCCACGGTTCTCGGCCCCCGGCCCTCGGCCCTCGGTTCTCGAAAGGAGGCGACCAGCTGATGTTCACCTACTCCGACCTCGGTCGCCTCGCCGAGTGCACCGCCTGGGTTCCGGGGCGCATCGCGCACGGCTGCTGAGCGCGCCCCCCTTCCCCTGTGCCCTTCCGTGGCACCTTGCGGCTGTCCCGCCTCGCCGCTTTCCCCTCTTCTCCGTCACTTCTTTCGCGGCGCCTCGCTGTAATGCGCCGTTTCGCGCCCGCTCCTCTCCCGTGGCGCGACTGATCCAAGAGAGCTGTCCGACATTGACGAAGTTGATGAACCGACCCGCCGCGCAACGGAACGAAGGCCTGTCATGACGGCGCCACGCATCACGGTCAACGGGACCGAAGCACCGATCTCACCGGCCGCGCCCCACACCACGGTGCTGGACTTTCTGCGCGAACGTGGCCTCACCGGCACCAAGGAGGGCTGCGCCGAGGGCGAGTGCGGCGCCTGCGCGATCCTGGTCGCCCGTCCCGGAACGAACGAGCCCACCGACTGGGTGGCGGTCAACGCCTGCCTGCTCCCGGCCGCGGCACTCGACGGACAGGAAGTGGTCACCTCCGAGGGGCTCGCCACCGTCGGCGCGGCCGGCCCGCCGGGCACGCTGCACCCGGTGCAGGAGGAGATGGCGGTCCGTGGCGGCTCCCAATGCGGCTACTGCACACCGGGGTTCGTGTGCAGCATGGCCGCCGAGTACTACCGGCCCGACCGCTGCGCCCACGTGGACCCGGCCGAGGGAACCGACCCCGAGCACGGTCCGAACGGCTTCGATCTGCACGCGCTGAGCGGAAACCTGTGCCGCTGCACCGGATACCGTCCGATCCGCGATGCCGCGTTCGCCGTCGGCGCGCCCACCGACGAGGACCCCCTGGCACAGCGTCGTGCGCAGTCGCCGCCCCCGCCCGTCGCCACCGAGTACGTCCGGGACGGCAGCGCGTTCCTGCGGAGGGACACCCTGGGCGAGACCCTGCGGCTACTGCGCGAGCGGCCGGACGCGGTGGTGGTCGCCGGCTCCACCGACTGGGGCGTCGAGGTGAACATCCGCGCCCGCAGGGCTGGTTGCGTGATCGCCGTCGACCGGCTGCCCGAACTGCGGGAGCTGCGCGTCGGGCCCGACGCCATCGAGATCGGTGCGGCGCTGACGCTCACCGAGATCGAACGCCGCCTCGACGGCCAAGTCCCGCTGCTGGCGCAGCTGTTCCCCCAGTTCGCGTCGCGGCTCATCCGCAACGGCGCGACGCTGGGCGGCAATCTGGGGACCGGCTCCCCCATCGGGGACAGCCCGCCGGTGCTGCTCGCACTGGAGGCGTCGGTGGTGCTCGCCGACGCCGACGGAGAACGACAGGTTCCCCTCGCGGAGTACTTCACCGGCTACCGGCAGAGCGTGCGCCGTCCCGGCGAGCTGATCCGCGCCGTACGCGTCCCGCTGCCGCTTTCTCCGGTCGCGGCCTTCCACAAGATCGCCAAGCGGCGCTTCGACGACATCTCCAGCGTGGCGGTCGCCTTCGCGCTCGACGTCGAGGACGGGATCGTCCGCAAGGCCCGCATCGGTCTGGGCGGAGTCGCCGCCACCCCGATCCGCGCCCTGACCACCGAGCAGTCCCTGGAGGGCAGGCCGTGGACGGCGGAGACCGTCGAGGCCGCGGCGCGGGTGCTGCGGGCGGAGGGCACGCCGATGAGCGACCAGCGCGCCAGCGCCGCCTACCGCTCCGCGATGCTGGGCCAGAGCCTGCTGAAGCTGTACGCGCAGACCACCGAGGCGGTTTCCTCATGAGCCAGCTGTCCCAGCGCCCCGAGAGGCCGGTCGTCGGCGTGTCGATGCCGCACGAGAGTGCCGCCCAGCACGTCACCGGCTCCGCGCTCTACACCGACGACCTGGTCCATCGCACCAAGGACGTACTGCACGCCTACCCGGTCCAGGTCATGAAGGCCCACGGCAGGATCAGCCGGCTGGACACCGGTCCCGCGCTCGCCGTGCCCGGTGTGGTCCGCGTGCTGACCGCCGCCGACGTCCCCGGCGTCAACGACGCGGGCATGAAGCACGACGAACCGCTGTTCCCCGACACGGTGATGTTCCACGGTCACGCGGTCGCCTGGGTGCTCGGCGAGACGCTGGAGGCGGCCCGGCTCGGGGCGGCGGCCGTCGAGGTCGACCTCGACGAACAGCCCTCCCTGATCGCGCTGCGGGAGGCGATCGCGGCCGGCAGCTTCCACGGCGCCCGGCCCGTGATGCTCACCGGCGACGTCGACGCCGGCTTCGCCGACTCCGCGCACGTGTTCTCGGGCGAGTTCCACTTCTCCGACCAGGAACACTTCTATCTGGAGACGCACGCGGCGCTGGCCCTGGTCGACGAGAGCGGGCAGCTGTTCATCCAGAGCAGCACCCAACACCCCTCCGAGACCCAGGAGATCGTCGCGCACGTGCTCGGCCTGCACAGTCACGAGGTGACCGTGCAGTGCCTGCGGATGGGCGGCGGCTTCGGCGGCAAGGAGATGCAGCCGCACGGCTTCGCGGCCGTCGCCGCTCTCGGCGCCCGGCTGACCGGCCGGCCGGTCCGGGTCCGGCTCGACCGCACCCAGGACCTGACGATGTCCGGCAAGCGCCACGGGTTCCACGCGGAGTGGAGGATCGGCTTCGACGCCGAAGGCCGTATCCAGGCCCTGGACGCCACCCTGACCGCGGACGGCGGCTGGAGCCTGGACTTGTCCGAGCCGGTGGTCGCCCGTGCGCTGTGCCACATCGACAACACCTACTGGATCCCCAACGCCCGGGTCGCGGGCCGTATCGCCAGGACCAACAAGGTCTCCAACACCGCCTTCCGCGGCTTCGGCGGACCCCAGGGCATGCTGGTGATCGAGGACATCATGGGCAGGTGCGCGCCGCTGCTCGGCCTGGACCCGATGGAGCTGCGGGAGCGCAACTTCTACCGGCCGGGGCAGGGGCAGACGACGCCGTACGGGCAGCCGGTCACGCACGCCGAACGTATCTCCACCGTCTGGCAGCAGGTACGCGCCGACGGCCGTCTCGCCGACCGGCGGCGGGAGATCGCGGCGTACAACGCCGCGCACCCGAACACCAAGCGGGGACTCGCGATCACCGGGGTCAAGTTCGGCATCTCGTTCAACCTCACCGCCTTCAACCAGGGCGGTGCACTGGTCCTGGTCTACAAGGACGGCTCGGTCCTCATCAACCACGGTGGCACCGAGATGGGTCAGGGCCTGCACACGAAGATGCTCCAGGTGGCCGCGACGACGCTGGGCATCCCGCTGCACAAGGTGCGCCTCGCCCCGACGCGGACCGACAAGGTGCCCAACACCTCCGCCACCGCGGCCAGCGCGGGGGCGGACCTCAACGGCGCGGCGGTGAAGAACGCCTGCGAGCAGATCCGCGACCGGCTGCTCCAGGTGGCCGGTGGCCGACTGGGGACGAACGCCTCCGACGTGCGCATCGTCGAGGGCGTCGCGCGTGCCCTCGGCAGCGGGGCGGAGCTGGCCTGGGACGACCTGGTGCGTACCGCGTACCTCCAGCGCGTGCAGCTGTCGGCGTCGGGCTTCTACCGGACCGAGGGGCTGCACTGGGATGCGAAGGCGTTCCGGGGCTCACCGTTCAAGTACTTCTCCTACGGTGCCGCCGCGGCCGAGGTGGAGGTGGACGGGTTCACCGGCGCGTACCGCGTCCGGCGGGTGGACATCGTGCACGACGTCGGCGACAGCCTCTCCCCGATGATCGACATCGGCCAGGTCGAGGGCGGTTTCGTGCAGGGCGCGGGCTGGCTGACGCTGGAGGACCTGCGCTGGGACACCGGTGACGGGCCGGGCCGCGGTCGGCTGCTGACCCAGGCGGCGAGTACGTACAAGCTGCCCAGCTTCTCGGAGATGCCGGAGGAGTTCCACGTACGGCTGCTGGAGAACGCTACCGAGGAGGGCGCGGTCTACGGGTCCAAGGCCGTGGGTGAGCCTCCGCTGATGCTGGCGTTCTCGGTACGGGAGGCCCTGCGGCAGGCCGCTGCGGCGTTCGGGCCCGCCGGAGTGAGCGTGGAACTCGCCTCGCCCGCCACACCGGAGGCGGTGTACTGGGCGATCGAGGCGAGCCGTCGGGCCGCCCCCTCCCCGACCGGTCACCACGGCGACGGGTCCACCACCGGGGCCGGGACGCCGACCGGGGCGGCAGCGCTGAGCGGTGCCTGACATGACCTGGTTCGCCGCGGTCGCCCGGTTGCGAGCACGCCGGGAGGCCGGCGTGCTGGTGACCGTCGCGACCGTGCGCGGCCACACCCCTAGGAACGCCGGAGCCAAACTCGTCGTGGGGCGGAGCGAGACCTGGGGCTCGATCGGTGGCGGCAACGTCGAGGCGGTCACGATCGACCGGGCCCGGGAGATGATCGCCGCGTCCGCGGCCGAACCGGAGCTGCTGGACTTCGCCCTGAACGACAAGGTGACCAACCGGCACGGCGTCCAGTGCTGCGGCGGCACGGTCTCGGTGCTGCTCGAACCGCTCCCGGTGGTACGGGCGGTGGCGATCTTCGGCGTCGGACACGTCGGGATGGAACTGGCGCGCGTCCTGGCACGGCAGGACCTCGACCTCCATCTGATCGACAGCCGTTCGGACATCCTCGCCGAGGAGCGGCTCGCCGTCCTCGCGGACGCGGTGGCGGGGGTGCGGGTCCACCACGCTCCGCTACTGCCCGAAGAGGTCCTCGAGGAATTGCCGCGCGGCACGCACGTCCTGATCATGACCCATGATCACGCCGAGGACGCCGCTCTGTGCGACGCCGCCCTGCGGACACCCCGGCTCGGCTCGATCGGGCTGATCGGGTCGGCGGCCAAGTGGGCGCGGTTCCGCAGACGCCTCCTCGCGGAGGGAGGTCACGACGAGGCTTCCATCGACCGGATCAAGACCCCGATCGGGCTGGCCGACATCACCGGCAAGGACCCCGCGACCATCGCCGTGAGCGTCGCGGCCGATCTGCTGCGCACCTTCGAGGCCGAGGGGAACGAGGCGCGGGACCACCACCGTGACGAGCCGATGGGCGCCGACACCGACGAGAACGCCCACGCTGGGCCCGACTGAGGAGAGTGGACCGCTCACGGCAGACCGGCGCCCTCCCACAGGGTGACCGCGGCCAGACTGGTGGCCGGGCCCCGTATCGCGAGCGGCAGCACCTCCGGCCCGATGAGCCAGACCACGGCCTGCATGCCGATGCCATTGCAGAGGATGTAGCCGAACAGAGCGATGATCACTGTCCACCGCTGGGCGCCGCAGCGGCGGCCGCCGCCGCCCCCAGGGCGAAGACCACGGCGACCGCGATGACGACCTTGCGCCGCCCGTGCCGCACGGCCAGCCGGCCCGATACGAGTGCCCCGGCCATGGCTCCGAGCAGGATGACGCTGACGACGATCTCCTGCTCGCGAGAGGTCAGGCCGCCCAGATCCTCCCGCAGGTGCAGCAGTGCGCCGGAGATGATGCCTGTGTCGTAGCCGAACAGCAGTCCGCCCAGGGCGGAGACGGCCGGGACCGCGTAGACCGCGGCAGGAACGCGCGCGGTGGGCGAGGCTTCGTCGACAGGCGCACGGGGGCGTTCCCGCCGCGCTTTCAGCTCAGGCATCACCCATGACCAGACCCTCGATGGTGTGCTTCTGGGTGATGGGCAGCAGCTCGTCGACGACCGGGCAGTGCAGATGGCGCCGGACACGTTCGGGCAGCGCCTCCCAGAAGGCGCGGGTCACGGCGGTGTCATGCCGATCGCCGTTGGCGGCCTCGGGACCGTCCACTCCCAGGACCAGGACGGGCCGGGACTTCGCGGAGTCGTTCCTCGTTCCGCGGTGGATGGTGAGGGCGCTGCGCGCCGAGATGTCGCCGCGCTGCGGGAACTTGCGCACGGCGCGTTCTTCGTAGCGCGGGTAGTGGGACCGGGGCGGGAACATGCCGTGTCCAAACTCGGGGCTGTCGTCCCACTGGGTGCCCGGCGCGATCTCGAAGGGCCCCATGTCCTCCTCCGTGTCGACGGCGGTGACGTTGAAGGCCAGGGAGGTGAGCCGCCGCTCCGTACGGGTCT
Organism: Streptomyces sp. CA-278952; assembly: GCF_028747205.1. NCBI lineage: Bacteria > Bacillati > Actinomycetota > Actinomycetes > Kitasatosporales > Streptomycetaceae > Streptomyces > Streptomyces sp. CA-278952. Next base: position 5,774,339 of record NZ_CP112880.1, on the reverse strand, counting down.
CCTCGGGGAGGGGGAAGTCCCGGTGCCAGGGCTGGTTGACGGCGCCTGCGAGCGGTACGTCGAAGCCGAGCTCCACGATGCGGTAGTCGGCGCCGAGCACCGCCTCGCAGACCGAACGCACCCAGGGATGGTCGACGAGCTCGACGAAGCCGCGCAGCTGCTCGGGGTGGATCTCCACGTAGTAGCGGTGCGGGCCGCGTCCGACGGCGCCGCCGGGCCGTGCCAGCGCTTCCTGGAAGGCGGCCTCGATGTCCTCGCGCAGGCGGTCGGCCCACTCCGCGGTGAACGCGCCCCTGCGGGCCGTGATGCCGAGCGAGTACAGGGCCTCCACCTCGGTGCTCACGTTCACGTCGAGATCGGCCGGGGAGATTCCGGGGTGCGGGTGCGGGCTCATGCGTGCCTCCTTGCAGCAGACTGTGCGAGCCATGTTGCAGCGATGAATTCAACGTTGCAATAGCTGGGAACGAGAAACTTGGTCCCTGCTCGCGGCGGCATGTCAGGATGGCGTGGTGAGCAGCAGCCTGAAAGACGTAGCCGCCCGCGCCGGGGTCTCGGCACGGACCGTGTCGAACGTGGTCAGCGGCTCCGCGCGGGTCGCGGCGGAAACCCGCCGACGGGTCCAGGAAGCGATTGACGAGCTGGGATACCGGCCCAACCTCGCCGCGCGCAGCCTGCGGGCCGGTCGCACCGGCATCATCGGGCTGGCCATCCCGGAGCTGCACTCCCCCTATTTCGCTGAGCTCGCGGGCCTGATCGTGGAGGAGGCAGGGAAACGTTCATGGACAGTGATCATCGATCAGACACGGGGCGACGCCGAGGCGGAACGCCGGTTGCTGACCGGCAGCGGCGGACGCGTGATGGACGGGCTGATCATCAGTCCGTGGGCGCTGACCGCTCAGGAACTGGCGTCGGCCGCAAGGGCGCTACCGATCGTGCTGCTCGGCGAGCGCAGCCCCCAGGGCTTCGCCGACCGCGTGGCCGTGGACAACGTGAGCGCCGCGGATGAGGCCACCACTCACCTGCTGACGCTGGGGCGCCGCCGCATCGCGGCCATCGGCCTCCAGCCACATCTGCACAACGGAACGTCCGACCTGCGCGCCGAGGGCTACCGCAGGGCGCTGCGGCGGGCCGGCATCAGCCCCCGGCCGGAGTGGGAACGCACCGTGGACACTCTGCACCGCGAGGACGGTGCCCTTGCTCTGGCGGAGCTGCTCGACGGAGGTGGCGAGATCCCGGACGCGGTGTTCGCCTTCAGTGACGAACTCGCCCTGGGAGTCATGCATATGGCGCACCAGAGGGGAGTACGACTTCCGGAGGAACTCGCGGTGGTCGGGTTCGACGACATCGAGGACGGCGAGTACGGCCACCCGACGTTGACCACGGTCTCCCCCGACAAACGGCAGATCGCTCAGCTCGCGCTGCAGTGCCTCGCGGACCGCGTCTACAGTCCGGACAACGACGTCCCTCCGTCGGACCTCACGGCCCCGCACCGCCTGGTGGTACGTGCCAGCACGACCCAGCGGCCCGGATCCTCCGGCCTGCGACATGGAGTCGGCCCCGCCGCGTAGAGCGCCCATGCCCACCCCTCGGGGCGGAACAGACCACTCCGGGCTTGGATCCCGTTCCTGTCCGGCATCCTGTGGCGATGACTCGGCTTCCCGCCCACGTGCGGCGGCGGTGGGTGTGGCTGAGCATCCTGGTGCTGTCCGCCAGCGACCTCGGCGCTCGGCCGGCTGCTCCTGCACTCCGGCCCGTACAAGGACTACGAACAACTGGTCGCCTGGATCGGGCTGTTCGCTTCCATGGCCGCCCTGTTCGTTTCCATGGCCGCCCTGTTGGTGTCCCTGGCGCAGTTCCCTGTCAGGCAGCTGCCGGCCGGGCCTGTCGGCGAAGCTCTCAGATCGGCGCGCCGTAGCGGGAGGCGACCGCCTCCGCGCGCTCGTGCAAGGACGTGCGCAGCCACTGCGGAGCCAGGACCTCCGCGTGTGTCGCGTACTGCCACAGCGCCCATTCGGCGTGCCGGGCATCCTGGAAGACGACGTTCAGCCGAAGCCAGCCATCCGCGTCGGCCTCCTCGGCGCGGACGGCCAAGGCGCTACCGACCACTTGCTCCCGGCGCGCGGGGTCCACCCGCAGCAGCACGGCGGCCGTGTCACCGCCGGTGCGAAACCGCGCGTTGCGTTCACGCCAGGTCTGATCGAGGTCCACGGTGTCCGGTCGCTGCGCGGGTTCCTCGAGCTCGACGGCGGCCAGGACCCGGGACAGGCGGTAGGTGCGGTCCTCGGTGCCCCGCTTGGCCAGCAGGTACCCCTGCTGTCTCACGGTGACCAGTCCGATGGGGTCCACCGTGCGCCACTTCGGCGGCCGGTCCAGGGCCGCGTAGTGGATGCGCAGTCTGTGTCCGGTGAGCACCGCGCGCCGGACCTCGGCGATGATGGAGTCGGGGATCTCCTCGGGGGCCGCGCGCCGCGAGAGGAGATCGATCTCCGGGTCGATGAGCAGGCGCTGTGCCGCTCCGGCGGCGGTCTCCCGTAGTCCCTTGGGCAGTGCGTCGACCACTTTGAGCATGGCCGACGCGAGCGCCGATCCGAGGCCGAAGGACTGTGCGCCGCGCCGTGATCCGGCGATCAGAAGGGCTAGTGCCTCGTCGTGGTTCAGGCCGGTGAGCGCTGTCCGAAAATCCGGCAGCAGGGCGAAGCCGCCGTGTCGGCCGCGTTCCGCGTAGACCGGCACCCCCGCCGCGGACAGCGCCTCGATGTCGCGCAGCACCGTCCGGGTGGAGACCTCGAGTTCATGCGCGAGCGTGTCGGCGGTCATCCGGCCTCGTTGGCGCAGGAGGAGGACCAAGGAAACCAAGCGGTCGGCTCGCATGGGGAAACCATACGAAATACATGACCAGGGGTGTCATGTATTCCTGGAATGGTCCCTCACACGACGTCAGCGCCCGCCGGTTGTCGAGGCGATGGGCGCTCTCAGTGTCAGTGAAGCGGATGGAGCAAACACGCCAATGGAACGCAACGCGGTCAACCCGGTGTCGTGGTCGGTCGACATGGGCTTCAACCAGGGCGAGGTCGTCTCCGGGCAGTCGCGAACCCTGTACATCTCGGGCCAGACGGCGATGAGCAAGGAGGGGAAGCCCGAGCACGACGGTGACATGGCGGCACAGCTCGCGCTGAGCATCGACAACGTCGAGGCGGTACTCGCCGAGGCGGGCATGACCCTCGCGAACCTCGTCCGGTTGAACGTCTACACGACCGATGTCGACCTTCTCTTCCAGCACTACGGTGAGCTGGCGGGCCGTCTGGGCGCCGCCCGCGTCGCGCCGACCACCACCATGCTCGGGGTGACCCGCCTGGCCATCCCCGGTCAGCTGGTCGAGCTCGAGGGCACCGCCGTCGCGTGAGGTGAACCCGCCTCCTCCGCTGCTCGTGCCCGCCGGACGGGCAGGGGCAGCGGGAGGGCGGCGAAACATCCGCGGCCGAGCGGGGTGCCTTTCACTCCCGCTGTCGCGCCGACGTCCCGTAGCCGCGGGGCGCGGTCACCCGCCCTTCGCAGGAAGCACCCGTTTGCACCGGCCTCACTTCCTTCCTCGGGGAGGCGGGTGGTCTCCGTCATCAAGGGTGAGGGTGCAGGACACTGAAGGCTGATGAGGCCGGTCAGTCGGCCCTCTGAGTCGCGTAGGACGGCGAGAGTGGCCCGCCGAAGCCGCCGTGCTCGTTGCGGACGACCGCGAACTCCTGCTCGCGCGGTGGCTTGTTGGCTGGTGCGTCGAAGAGGTGCACCACCGGGCCGACGACCTTGCGGTACGCGAGGGTGGAGGCGGACAGCGACTTGGCGAGCCGCTCGGGGACGGCCAGGGCCAGGTTCTTCGGGGCCGGCTCGCCCAGCACCATCTGCACGACGGTGGCCATGACGAAGGCGAGCGCCACGGAGACTGCGGAGACCGCCCCGTCGGAGAGGCCGGTGCCGGTCAGCGCGGGCCGCGGCCCGGAGACTTCGTCCGTGACCCCTGGAACGTGTTCGACCTGCTCGCCGTGGCTCTGGCCTTCATGCCGTTCGCCCGTGAGAACCCCACCGTGCCGCGGCGGCATGGGCGGCTGCCCGCAGAAGTAGCTCCACGGTGAAGGCGGCGAGGAAGAAGTGCTCCGCGGCCTCGAGAGCACCGTGCCACTGATGTACGACACCGCTGTACGTCTCGATCCCGAGCAGGACGGCGTTGGCCGCGATGAGACAGAACACGGCGCTGGAGAAGGCACTGGAGTCCACGATGCGGCGACATCGGTGGGTAAGCCCGCGCCGCGGATGCGCAACCGTCCGTTCGGACATGGCGTTTCGTGCCCTCGCAGACCTGTTTCGGACATTTCGCGGGAGCCGCAGCGGTATGCGGGCGGCGGGAGTGAGTGCGCCCTATGCTTCTACAGGCGTGTAGATTTTGCGAGCCGGACCCGCCAATCATCCATTTCCGAGGAGGACTTCATGGCGTCGATCGACCTGGACAAGGTGTTGGACAAGGCATGGGCGGACAAGAGCCTGCAGGAGATTCTCGCTGCTCCCGTGGGCGCCCTGAAGGGCGTCTCGGACCGTGACGGCGAGCTGCTGCAGGAGGCGTTCGGCGTCAAGACCGTGGCCGACCTCGCCGAGCTGAAGTACGTCCGCTGGGCGCAGGCCCTGGCGGCACTGGACGCGGCCGCCAAGTAGGCAGACCGGCGGGCTGCCGCACCTCGGGGGTGCGGCAGCCCTCTCCCCCGACCTCCACGTACATCTGAAGGAGAGAACGCCACGATGGTGTTCAAGAAGCTGCTCGGGTCGCTCGGCGTAGGCGGCCCCACCGTGGACACCGTCCTGGAGGGCGGCGCGGTCCAGCCCGGCGGGACGCTGCACGGACAGCTCCATCTCGTCGGCGGGAATGCCGACTTCGACATCGAGCAGATCACCCTGGAACTCGTCGCCCGCGTCGAGGCGGAGCACGAGGACGGCGAAACCGAAGGGACGGTGCCCTTCGAGCGCTTCACTGTCGGAGGCGGCTTCCGGCTCGCCGAGGGCGAGCGTCGGACCATCCCGTTCGCGGTGACGGTGCCGTGGGAGACCCCGGTCACCGAACTTCACGGCCAGCCGCTCGGCGTCGTGCTGGGCCTGCGAACCGAACTGGCGGTGGCGGGCGGCAAGGACAAGGGCGATCTGGACCCGCTGACCGTCCGGCCGCTGCCTGCACAGGAGGCAGTCCTGGAAGCATTCGGGCAGCTCGGCTTCGGCTTCAAGTCGGCAGACCTGGAGTACGGACACATCGGCGGAACCGGCCAGCAACTGCCCTTCTACCAAGAGGTCGAGCTCACACCGGCACCCCAGTACGCGCACGCCATGCGGGAGATCGAGGTGACCTTCCTGGCCAGCCCCGGTGGCATGGAGGTAGTCCTGGAGGCCGACAAGCCGGGCGGCCTCTTCTCCTCCGGCCACGACGCCGTCAACCGCTTCACCGTCAGCCACCAGGGCATCGAGCAGCGCGACTGGACCGCCGAGGTGGACGGCTGGGTACGCCAACTGGCGGCCGGACACGGGGCTCATGGGACCCACACCCCACACGATTACGGGCACGGGCACGGGCACGGGCACGGGCACGGCGAGCATCACCACGGCGACCATCACCACCGCTCCGGACCCGGCATGGGCACCGTGGTCGCCGCCGGCGCGGCAGGGCTGGCCGTCGGCGTGGTCGGCGGCATGGTGGCCGCCGAAGTCGTGGACGAGGTGGGCGACTTCTTCGAAGGGGATGACGAAGAGGGCGAAGAGGGCTGAATCGCCGACAAGCCCGCTACCAACTTCAACACGACTGCAGAAGAGTGCGGGTATCCGGACCGGCTCCCCTTTCCGGCCGGGTAACTGCGCCGTACCGACCACGACCAGGAGCCCGAGGCACAGCGTGCTGCATGATCGGCAGTGCGGTCAGCGGCAGGATCAGGGGCGGGAAGACGAAGACACCCGTCGGTCAACGCTCCGGATCATCAGCTTCGTTGAGGAGGGAGCGCAGGAGCTGCTCGTCGTCCGAGGACAGGGACGACACGAAACTGGAGAGCACCGCATCGCGGTCTTTCTGGTTGTCGAGCAGCTTGCGCATGCGCATGGCCACCAGACCGGCCCCGTCCGCCACCGGCGTCCACTCGAAGGACCGGCCGGCCCTGGTGCGGCTCACCGCCTTCTTCGCGTACAGCCTGGTCAGGATCGTCATGACCGTGGTGTACGCCAGATCGCCGCCGAGCCGTTTCTGCACCCACCCGGCAGCCACCGGGCACGGTGCCGAGCCGAGGACCGACAGCACCTGCATCTCAAGTTCACCCTGCCGCCTGCGACCGCGTCCATCCGGGTTCGTCTTCTCCGTGCCGTCAATCATGGCGCGGCCTCCTGTCCGTTCCGCCGCCCCGAACCGGTACGAGCGTCGAGGAGGCATCGTACTGGCCACTCCACGCCGGCCCCTTCCGCGATCAGAACGCCTGTGTGGCCGGAAGGCGCCCACCGGCGCGCCCGGTTCACCCACCTATCGGCCTCTACATTGCTGTAGATTTCCGCTGGTGTCATACGAGGTCCGGAGCGGTGTTCCCGTTACCGGGCGCAGGTCTTGAGAAGGGAAGCGACATGGGTGTGAGCCTCGCCAAGGGCGGCAATGTCTCGCTGAGCAAGGAGGCGCCGGGGCTGTCCGCCGTGCTGGTGGGCCTGGGCTGGGACGTCCGTACGACGACCGGTGCCGACTACGACCTCGACGCGAGCGCGCTGATGGTCGACGAGGCCGGGAAAGTCACGTCCGACCAGCACTTCATCTTCTTCAACAACCTGACCAGTCCGGACGGCTCGGTCGAGCACACCGGCGACAACCTCACCGGCGAGGGCGAGGGAGACGACGAGGTGATCAAGGTGAACCTGGCCACCGTCCCCGCCGACGTATCGAAGATCGTCTTTCCGGTCTCCATCCACGACGCCGAAGCACGCGGCCACAGCTTCGGCCAGGTCCGCAACGCCTTCATCCGCGTGGTCAACCAGGCCGGTGGCGCCGAGCTCGCCCGCTACGACCTGAGCGAGGACGCCGCCACCGAGACCGCCATGGTCTTCGGCGAGCTCTACCGCAACGGCGCCGAGTGGAAGTTCCGCGCGGTCGGCCAGGGCTACGCCAGTGGACTGGCAGGCATCGCCACCGATTTCGGCGTCAACCTCTGACATCCGCCGCGCGGGGTGCGGCCCCTCCTCGCACCCCGCGCCCGGCCCACCCCACCTCATCAAGAGAGCGGACCCGATGTTCGGAATCAGCGAACTCGCGATACTCCTGATCGTCGCCATCGTCCTCATCGGTGCCAAAAAGCTCCCCGAGCTGGCCCGCAACGCCGGCAAAGCGGCACGCATCCTCAAGAGTGAGAACAAGGCCATGAAGGCAGAAGGCGCTGCCGAACAACAACAGGCCCCTCACGTCATCCAGGTACGGCCCGGTGACAGGACCGCCGAACGGCCCGCCAACGGAACGGACGGCCCGGCGCGGACTTGACTCAGCAGCGCGCCCCGTCAGCCGCCTCCTGCAAGCGTCCCATCGAGGAGGAGTTTGCACCGTCGGTCACCCTCACGGGTGACGATGAGCATCGTGGCCCATGGGGAACCAACAGGGCACCTGTGCCGTGGGTTGAGGCGTACCAAGAAGTCCTCCACCTCCCCCAGCATGACAAGTCAACGTCACGCGGAAGAAGGGCGGGATCCGGATCGGGAACATGCGAGTGTCCTCCGCGCGCGAACGGGAGGCAATGCTCGCCCGGTTCACCGGCCGTCACCGCCATGCCGACGGGACTGCCACGCGGGACGAGCGCCCCGGCCCTGGTCGTGCTTCACCTGGGCCGGGTCCGGCCGTTACTGAGTGGGGCGGCCCGCGATCCACTCCGCCAGGGAGAGCAGGGTGGCCTCCGCGCTGTTCGCCATGTGGTCCCGCAGGGCGAGGAGGTCTTCGGGTGTGTCGCCCAGCACCGGGTCGGTCCGCAGCAGTCGCCAGGTCTGCTGCACGATGGTGCCGGCGCCCTGCTCGTAGAGGTGCCAGTCCCAGCGGACGATGCCTTGCTCGGCTCCGCCGACGACGAAGGCGAACGCGGAACCCGGATCTGCCTGGACCACTTCGGAGTGGGTGACCCATTCGCTTCCGTCTCGGCGATTGCGTCCGCTGAACCGTGCGCCGACCCATGGGCCCTCTCCCGGCTCGTAGCTCACGGCGCTGGCGCTCGGGCTCCACGTCCCGATCAGAGACACGTCACTGATCAGGTGATATACGGAGTCCGGCGTCAGGTCGACCCAGTGCCGCCTGTTGAAGGTGAAGGGTGCCAGATCAAGGCCGGCCAGCGGATTGCGTGGGGCGGGGTAGGTGTTCTCGGACGTGGTGGTGCTCACCGGGGTCTCCCAGAGGTGAAGGCAACAGAGGGGTTGCGGCTCATCCTGGAGGCCGGAGCGGGAAGCAGCCAGACCCTGTGGATCCGTACCCCCGCAGGGTGAGGCGCGGTTCGGCGGCGCCGCACATACTCCATCTCATGAACAAGCACGGGCAGCTCGCCGACTTCCTCCAGGCACGCCGAGGCCTTCTGCGTCCCGAGGATGTCGGGTTGCAGACCTACGGCGAGCGGCGCCGCGTACCGGGGCTGCGAAGGGAGGAGTTGTCGATGCTGGCGGGCATCAGCGCGCCGTACTACACCCGGCTCGAGCAGGGCCAGTCGCGCAACGCATCGCGGGAGGTGCTCGATGCCATCGCGACCGCTCTGCGTCTGGACGAGTCCGAGCGGGCCCATCTGCACGAGCTTGCCCGTGAACCGAAGCGGGGCAGAGCCGCACCACGCCCCCGCCCCGAGCGCGTCACCCCGGCCACCAGCGCGTTGCTGGCAGCTCTCGAAGGCACCCCCGCCATCGTCATGGGCCGCCGTAGCGACGTTCTGGCCTGGAACACGCAGGGTCACGCGTTGTTCGCCGGTCATCTCGACCGGGGCAGCCCCGATGAACCCGGTCGACGGCCGAACATGGCCAAGCTGGTGTTCCTCGATGCTCACACCCGCGACCTCTACACCGACTGGCCTGCCAAGGCCAAGGCCGTGGTCGGCAACCTGCGCATCACGGCCGGCCGGTACCCGCACGATCCTCTGCTGGCCGGGCTCGTCGGCGAACTGATCATGCGCAGCCCGGAGTTCGCCACCATGTGGGCCGATCATCGGATCCTGGCCTGCGATGTCGCCGACTACGAGATGCACCACCCCACGGTCGGAACCCTGACCGTCACCCAGCAGACCCTCCAGAGTCCGCAAGGAAGCCGACCGGCCGTGGTGATCGCCACCGCCGCCCCCGGGTCCCCCTCCGCGACATCCTTGAAGCTGCTCGCCCACGGCGCCGCGGCTCAGGAAGCGGTTTCCCCGCGCAAGGGCGCTGACGCGGTGACCCCCGCCTCCTGAACCTCCCTCGATCACCTCTCTCGACCACCATCACCACGGCATCGCCGTATCGCGGCTTCAGCCTGCCCGAAACCAGCGAAGTGAAGGAATCCATGTCCCACCGCATCACCCGCCGAAGCAGCAGGATCATCACTGCGGTCGCCCTGATGGCCGCCACCGCCTCCACCGCGCTCCTGTCCGCCCAGGCGGCACCAGCGACACTGGCGACACCAGCGACGACCCATGCCGCACCGCCTGCCCACAGCACCGCAGCTGCTCCGGGGTTCCTGAGCGACGTTCGGATCGCCGGCCACTTCGACCTGGTGGCGGGCCAGACGCCGGAGAACATCGCCCTGCTGCCCGACGGCACGGCCTACGTCACCTTCGCCGCCGGCCGCCAGGTCGCCGAGATAACCCCTCGGGGCGTCACCCGCATCCTGGCGACCCTGCCCGAGCCCGCCGACTGCGGAGTCAAGACCCCCGTCCTCGGCTTCCCTCTGACCACCGGCATCGTCCACGCCGACGGTGCCACGTACGTGCTGTACGCGACCGGTACCGCCGACCTGACGGGCCTGTGGCGGCTGGCCCCGGGCAAGGCCCCCAAACGTATCGCCGCGCTGCCCGCGAATGGCCTGCCCAACGGTCTGGCGCTGGACCGGCACTCCAAGCGGCTCTACATCACCGACTCGGTGCTCGGCACCGTGTGGACGGTCCCCCTGTCCGGAGGCCGGCCCACCACCTGGTCGACCGCATCCGAGCTCGCCTCGACCGGCTACCTCGGAGCCAACGGCGCGAAGGTGCACAGCGGCGCACTGTGGGTGACCAACCTCGACAAGGGCACACTCCTGCGCATCCCGATCCGCCACGGAAGCCGGGCGGGAGCACCGCAGGTGAAGGCAACCGGCCTGGCCGGCATCGACGACTTCGCCTTCACCGGCCGGGGCAACGAGGTGCTCGCCGCCCTCATCGGCCCCAACCAGGTCGTGAGCATTCAGCCCGACGGCACCAGCACCACCGTCCTGGACGCCGGCGACGGACTCCAGAACCCCACCTCCGTCGCCCTGCGCGGCAAGGAGGTGTACGTCCTCAGCGCCGCCTACCTCACGCGGAAGGACCCCAACCTCCTGCGCGCCCGCCTGCACGGCCGCACCCACCGCTGACCCACGCTCGGCACCCGACCGGCCCGGCACGAGACGACTCACCGGCAGAGGAGCACCGTCATGAGCGACCCCTCGGCGACGTCGAGATAACAAGGGTCGAGGAACTGCACGGTCCGGTCGGTATGACCCCGGACGTCTTCTTCCCCGCATCACCGAAGCACGAGTGGGACAGGCACCGTTCCGTCGTGGTCCCGGACTTCCTCGACGAGGAGACCGACAGCTGCAGGGTCGCGGTGCAGACTTGGGTGCTGCGCAGCGAGGGCAAGACCATCCTGATGCTGGGAGCCGTACACCGGCGAGCGCCGAGCCACCCTGCGCATCGACACGGAGTGGAACCAGATCGACGACCCCCGCAGCCAGGAACGACAAGCCTGGGAGTGAACCCCCTACCCGCCCGCACACTTCTTTCCAGGGGCCGGGCCATGAATGCGCGCCGCCGGCACCGTGATGACCTGCGACGGGTGCTGCCTGGGGCGGCCGGTACGGGGCCGCGAAGGCTGAGCGGTCGGCTCGGTGGCTCCGGGGCGGCCGGGAGAGGAGCACACTGAACGTATGGCCCTACCCAGAACGCATCATTGCTCGGTCTGTTCAGACGGTGCCGCATCCGACTCGGTCCTCCACGAGGACCTTGTTGTCGGGGCGCCGCTCTCGATGGAGGAGCTCACCGACGCGCAGCGTCTCGATCGGTTCGCGCTCAAGTACGCCCACGACGGTTGCCAGGTCAGAGAAGTCCGCCGGGTCCCGCACGACAACCTCAGCGGTTACGCCTGGTCCGTCACCTTCGCCGAGGGTTCTTGATCACTCGATCGCCGAACAGCCGCGAGCACTGAACAGCCGCGATCACCGCGCACCGCGATCACCGCTCACCGCGATCACCGCTCACCGCGATCACCGCTCACGGCGATCACCGCTCACGGCGATCACCGAACAGTCCGGGGAAGATGCCCGGACTGTTCGTCGGCCGGGACTCCGCGTCACGGACCGGGCTGCACGGACCGGGCTGCTTTCCGGGGCAGGCAACAGCCATGTCCGCGGTCGCCGTCGAGTCCGGCATGACCCGCCGGAGGCTGTCTTTCGCTCTGGCCGGCACCCGACGAAGTCAGTGATCACAGATGCGGAGCGGGACCGCATCGAGCCGCTGATGCCAGCCAGTCCGATGCGCGGGCGGCGGTGGGCCGATCACCGCCGCACACTCCGAGCCACCGTGTGGCAGCACCGCACAGCTCACGTTGGCGGGTTCTCCCCGACGGGTTCGGCTCGTTCCGGGCCGTGCACAAACCGCTGATCCCTGTGCCGTCGACGGCACAGCGAAGCAAACCCTCACCGCCGGCCCCGCAGCAGCCGATGCCCTCGAGTTCGAGACGGGCATGATCCGCATCGGTGTGCGGACGGGCGTGGTGACCTGCGTCATGCAGCCTCTGCCGCGTGAGCGGAGACAGTGGTCGCCCTGCGCAACGACAGGCCGAAAGCGCAGCTGGTGACGGTGAGCACGACGATCGGCGGAGGGGGCAGCAGGAGTACGGATACCACCAGGACTGCCAGGGAGACCGCGAGGGCGCACCACCCGAAGGCGGTACGGCGCTGGACGAGGGCGGGGGCGTGACGGACGGCGGCGAGAATCAGCAGGCCGCAGGTGATGCTGAAGAACGCCATGGCGATGCTCATGCCGTTGAAGACGTCGAGGACGGTGCGTTCCAGACCCAGCAGGGCGAACGTGGACTCCCGCATGACCGTGTCGACTGCACGCCGCTCCGATGTCTGGGTGGCCGTCGCCGCGGCGGCGGAGAGGGCGAGATGGCCGATGCCCAGGAGGACGAAGCCGTAGGCGCCGGCCTTGAAGGGCCGGACGGAGTCCGTCCGAGCGAGGGTGCGGGATGTGACCGCGCTGTTCATGGTTGCTCCTTGGCGTGGGCATCGAGGTTGCCGGAGGTGGGGGCGAGGCCGGAAGGGGGCTGCCAGCCGAGGACCGTGTCCAGGGCCCTCAACGCGACCACCCGCGGCGTGGCGCGTAGGGCGAGGTTGCGGATGGACGCGGCAAGGGGGTGGGAGAGTCCGGCGAGTTGGCCCATGCGTCGGGAGCGGCGGCTGATGAGGGTGGTTCGCCGGTGTCTGGCCTTGCTGTAGGCGGCGAGCGCGGCTGGTACGTCGGCGTCGCGTGCGAGGAGGTGCGCCACGACGACCGCGTCCTCGATGGACTGGCAGCCGCCCTGACCCATATTGGGCGTCATCGCGTGGGCGGCGTCACCGAGCAGGGCCACCCGGCCGGCGTGGAACCGGGGCAGGGGCGAGCCGAGTTCGTAGAAGTCGTGGTGGAGTATGCCGACCGGGTCAGGGTTCCGCCGGTTCAGCCGGTCCAGCAGCGCGGGTATCGGATCGTGCCACGCGCCGAAGCGTCGGGTCAGTTCCGCGTGGTGGTCGGTCGGCTGCGCGCCGGGGCCGGTGACGGTGGTGGCGTAGACGTAGGTCCTGCCGTCGACGAGGGGAACGACGCCGAACCGCTCGCCTCGGCCCCAGGTTTCGGTCGCCTGCTGGGGAGGCAGGCCGGCACCGGGCAACACAGCTCGCCATCCGGCCTCACCGGCGTGACACAGCCCGGGATGCCGGGGGAAGAGCTGGCCGCGGAGGACACTGCGCATGCCATCGGCCGCCACTACGACGTCGGCACGCAGGTCGCCCGCCGACGTACGTACGACCACGGCGCCCCCGGCGTCAGCCACACCGGTCACCGATACGCCGGGGCGTACGACGTTGGGCGGCAGTGCGGCGGCGAGGGCGTCGATGAGGAAGCCGCGGTGCACGGCGCGCGCGGAGAGCCCGTAGCGGGTGGACATGGCACCGCTGTCGGATCGGCTCAGCCACGTGCCGTCGGGGGTACGCAGCCCGACCGGACCGGGCAGGGCGTCACCCGCCCACAGCTCGGGACCCAGGCCGATCGAGTCCAGGGCGCGCAGTGCGTTGGGGGCGAGCACGATGCCGGCGCCGATACCCGTGAGGGCGGGAGCCCGTTCACACACGGTCACGCGCCATCCGCGGCGGCTCAGGGCCACCGCCGCGGTCAGGCCCCCGATGCCGCCTCCGGCCACGACGGCGTGACGAACACCCATATCGACTGCCTCCCCCACCCATCCACACGCCGCCTCTACAGCCGTAGAGGCGCATGCTGCGCACTCTACACCTGTAGAGTGCGAGGTGTGCCCCTCCCTGATCGCCGAGACCTGATCGCCGACGCCGCCATCAGCACGGTGGCCGCCGCCGGGCTGCGCGGCTTGACCCATCGCGCGGTCGACGCCGCCGCGGGGCTGCCGGCCGGCAGCACGTCGTACTACTTCCGCACACGCAGCGCTCTGATCAGTGCCTGCTACCTCCGCCTGGCCGAGCTGTCGGTCGCCGACGTGGGCCGGTGGGAAGCGGAGCATGGGCCCCCGCACCCGGACTCCGCCGCAGAGGCGCTCGCCGCGCTGCTGCACCACTGGCTAACGGTGGAACGAGACCGCCAGCTCGCCCGATTCGAACTCAGCCTGGAGGCGACCCGCCGCCCGGAGCTGCGTGCCGACTTGCAGACCGCAGGCCTCGCCGCACGGTCCAAGGCCGCCGACGTGCTGGCGGCGCTCGGCGCTCCCGATCCGGCGTCGGCGGCGGACCTGCTCGTCGCCTGGACCGACGGCCTGTTGTACGACCGGCTCGCCGGTGCGACGGCCGCGACCCGCCCGGTGCCCGACGTGAACGAGCTGACCCCGGTCGTCCGGCGGATGCTTGCCGCCGTGCTCTCCACCTGAACGACGCCCGCCCCCCCCCTGCGCGCCGCAGGGTCTGACCCGCCACCGGCACTTGTCCGGATGCCTCGATGCCCGCCTCGCGAAGTCGTCCCGGCAAGCACCGTGTATTGCGTCATGACAGGAGTTCGGCCGGTGTTGCGGTGAGAGGCGCGCCGAGGGTGGGGGTCGGTGCGTCGGCGAGGCACGATGGTCAGTGCGCGGACGTGGTCGGGGGTCTGCCAGTGTTGATGAGCAGGACTCCGTCGAAGCCGGTCCTGAGCCGGCCGCGCCTCTGACGGGCGAGGAAGGCCGCCAAGCAGGACTGCCGTCATGACCAACGCACGGCGCGGCCGGGGAGGGCGGTACAGGTGTCCACCAGCAGCCGCCGGATCTGCGACGCCGGTTCGCGGGCCGCGGGCGGAGACAGGGCTCGCACATTCTCCAACCCCCAGATCTCCGCCGGTCGTGGCACGGTGCAACGTTTCTGCTCCAAGGGTGGATTCATCGCACCCCACCGAATGCGGGCGGGATCTCGCCCGCCAATGGTGTCCGGGGGACGCGACCGGTGACCCGGCCGGCCGGCCGGGCATGGAGGCACCCATCGCAGCTCTGAGGCGATGAAATGGTTGGGCACGGTCTCCTTACCCACGTACACCGGGCGCCCCGTGCAGGCCCAGCGGCCGCTCGACGCTGCCGATGACGCGCCGTACGTCCGCACAGGAGCCGCGCGATCGCGGCAGGACGACGTTTCTCCCGCGGTGCGGAAGTCCTGGTTCGGGCCTATGGAGAAGCCATCCTGGTGCAGCGACGTCAGGAAGCTCGGCTCCACGGAGCCGGCAGCGGACGGGTAGTAGCGGATCGTCGTCGACTTGAAGGCGAAGACGGGCTCGCCGAGGACCTTCTCCCAGACCTTGAGGGTCGAGGTGGCACGCCGACGGCGTCGGTGGCATCGCCGTGCACTGCGCGCCGGTTCGCGGGCGCGCCGAAGCGGCGTCCGCCGGTTCGGCGGACGACCGCCACGTGATGTACGGGCGCCGGGTCGGCGAGCGGCTACAGGGACGACCCGACGAGCAGGGCGAGGTCGATGAGGCGGTTCGAATAGCCCCACTCGTTGTCGTACCAGCCGACGACCTTGACCTGCGGGCCGGACACCCGGGTCAGCCCGGCGTCGAAGACACAGGAGGCCGGGTCGCCCACGATGTCGGTGCTGACCAGGGGCGCGTCCACGGAGGACAGCAGGCCCTTGTACGGTCCCGAGGCCGCAGCCGCGTACGCCGCCTTCACCTCGTCCACGGTGGTGCTGCGGCGGGTGGTGACCGTGAGGTCGGTGACCGAGCCGGTGGGGACGGGCACCCGCAGCGCGAAGGCATCCATGCGGCCGTCGAGTTCAGGCAGGACGAGACCGATGGCCTTTGCGGCACCGCTGGAGGTGGGCACGATGTTCAGGGCCGCGGCGCGAGCCCGGCGCAGGTCTCCGTGCGGGGCGTCCTGGAGGTTCTGGTCCTGCGTGTAGGCGTGGACCGTGGTCATCATGCCGTAGTCGATGCCGACGGCGTCATGCAGCACCTTGGCCAGCACGGCAAGACAGTTGGTGGTGCAGGAGGCGTTGGAGATGATGGTGTGGCGCTCGGGGTCGTAGTCACCGTCGTTGACACCCATCACCACCGTGATGTCCTCACCGCTGGCCGGAGCGGCGATGATGACCTTCTTCGCTCCGCCTTCGACGTGTGCGCGCGCCTTCGCGGCGTTGGTGAAGATGCCGGTGGACTCGATCACGATGTCCACTCCCAGGTCACCCCAGGGCAGGGCGCCGGGGTCGCGCTCGGCGAGGACCTTGAGCGTCCGGTCACCCACACGGATCGCACCCGGCTCGGCGGTGACCTCCTCGGGAAAGCGCCCCAGGATCGAGTCATAAGCGAGTAGGTGGGCCATCGTGGGTACGTCGCCCAAGTCGTTGACGGCGACGATCTCCAGTTCAGAAGTCCGCGAGGCCGCCGCACGGAAGACGTTGCGGCCGATGCGCCCGAAGCCGTTGATGCCGATTCGCACAGTCATGGGAGTGTTCCTCACCTAGCGTTCCGCAACTCCGCTGACGCGCCGTTGCGCCGAGGTGCACAGGCGAGCCGTGCGCTCAGACGAGGCGCCGACCCGCGATCAATCAGGAGCTTATATAAGTCTGCGATACATTTCCAGGGTGACTGTTCCTCAGCGTGCCGCCAGCAAATCCGACGTGATGGTCAGCGACCTCACCAGGGCGATCGAGAACTTCAACCGCTACTACATCCGGCTTCCGGTGGTGCACCAGCTGTCGTTCACGACGCTGTCCGTGCTGGACACCCTGAATCTCAGTGGTCCGAAGCGACTGACCGAACTCGTGAGAACCGAGCAGATCAGCCAGCCGGGGCTCACCCAACTGGTCACGCGGCTCGAGCGCGACGGTCTCGTGGAACGCCGCCCCGACCCGGCGGACGGGCGCGCCGTCCTCGTGCACATCACTGACAACGGCCGAATGGTCGGCCAGGCCCGGCACGAGGACCGGGGCCGTCACCTGATGCCGCTGATCGCCCAGCTGACGCCTGCTGAACGGCAGACGCTCGCTGGGGCT
This sequence comes from Streptomyces sp. CA-278952, assembly GCF_028747205.1. Taxonomy (NCBI): domain Bacteria; kingdom Bacillati; phylum Actinomycetota; class Actinomycetes; order Kitasatosporales; family Streptomycetaceae; genus Streptomyces; species Streptomyces sp. CA-278952. The sequence continues at coordinate 5,757,391 of NZ_CP112880.1, read as the reverse complement.
CTGCCCGTCCTGAACCGCCTGGCGGAGCTCGGGGCGGAAGCCGGACGGCAGGGCCCACCCCTTCCGTGAACATGCCGGAATCGGCCGGCCGCGGCGGCTTTCCAGCGCGCTCGGCCGCCGATCGGACGCCCCGCGCCGAAAGCGTCTCGGGAGCTGCCGAACGAGGTCCGGGCACGACGTGTCCGATGAGGACGGGGACACCGTCTACGACGTGAGTCTGCGCTACGTGGCTCGCGCGGTGCGGCGCGTGCGGCCGCTGTTCCTGGAACAGGGCACCGGCGGGAACATCGTCAGCATCGGCTCGGTCACCGGATTCACGGCCGCTCCGAAGCGGCGCTCCGAAGGCCGACCCGGCCCTCTCCTCGCCGGAGTACGCGCTGGCCAGCCGCGAGGTCGAGCCCGGCACGCTGATCCATCACGCGGCCACGGCTGCCAGTACACGTCTGTAAAGCTCACAACACGCCTGGTCAGAGCGGGAGTCGAGGAGGCCACGTGGGGTTGAAACGTGGAACACCTCTGCCAACGGCACGGGAGCCCTGTCCGTTGCGGGCCCCGCCTGCCCACCAGCTCCGTCACCTGATCGGTGGCCATCCTGAAAGGCTCACTGGCCGGTTTTCACGCGCACCGGCCCGTCTTCGCGCTCCGGTCGGTGGTTCCGGCTGATCCCCGCGAGGCAGCCCCCACAGCGGCACGTGTCAAGGGACGAGTGGGCGGCGCGATGCCGACCGTGTCCGGAGCGGTACACAACGGCATCCGCAAGCCGATTCGCGAGCGGGATGTACAGGAGACCGACCTCGCGTCACCACGCCCCACCCGGCTCGGCGACACACACTGACGTCCCTGACGCCCCGGCCGCCGTCGACCGCATCGCCTCCAAGCCATCGACACGGATCACACTCTCGATCCGGCCCGTCCTCGCTCAGCATGACGCTCAGCACCGGCACAGCCTCCGCACCCGCCATGCGCACCGTGGTGCACCAGGGAAGACGCGGCCCCTCGACCACCACCTCGCCCGCGTCGCCGGGCCCTGTGGTGTAGGAAATCTCGCTCGCGCCCACTCCGGTGACCACATACTCCACCTCGAAAGACCCAGCCGCAGCGTCCACGGCCGGCAGGCTGAACGCCTCAGCCCCGCTCACCGCACCCCGCAGAACTTCTGGGTCCTTCCATCGATCGCTCACCACTTGCTTCCTTCCGGAGGGGATTGGTCAAACCTGCCCGTGCGCTTCGGACGCGGTAAGCGTCAGGCACACCCACGTCTATGTCACCACCGGCCAGCGGCCGACACCCGTGACCACTCGTCCCTGCCGACAAGCCGGTCAGAGAGTCCGCCAGGCGGCGGCCGACATGACTGCGGGCTCACACAATGATGTTCGACCCACTCCGGCGGAGACCGGCTGCAGGCCCAGCACGAAGTCGCCCTGCGCGTCCGACGCATACCCCGACTTCGATCCCGGGCCGCACGTGAGTTGAGCCACTGGGCGAATTGGCCTCAATCACCCGGCACTACCGCCTGGATGAAGGTTGAATCGTCATCCGGCCAAAGGAAGAATCCGAAATCATCGCCCGGGGGGACCTCTGCCTCGGTTGGCAGATCGGCGCCCTCCTTGCATACCAGAATTTCAGGAGAGACTCCGCCGGTCGACCGCGAGAAGATCACAACCGGCAATCCTTCGGCCATGACGGCCGACTCAATTGCAGGCAAGAGATTCCCTCGGGAGGCCCATTGAACATTTGCGTCAAGATATGCCGTAATCAGGGAGTGCGGTCGAACGGATCTGGCGATTATCGAGAGGTTCTCGTCCAACATTGGATGCCATCGATAGCCGCAGGACCCTTCCGCCCAGCGCTCAAGGATCGCAGTTGTGCCTCGCGACACCCTGACGCTCTGCGCGACCTCCTCCCAGAATTCTCCATCTGCCGGACGGGAGACCGCTGTTGTTGCATCGCTTTCTTCTTCGCCGCAAGGCACAGAAACCACATGCAACCCTTGGCGTTTCACCTCCCCCAGAGAGTCCACCGCATCCGGTTGGATCTCTATCGAGAGGTAAAAGTCAGTCTCGACCGCCACCCGCAAGGTATCTCCACTTGCCAAAGTGCAAGAGATCAAGCCGTGTCGGAGCATCCACCTGAGCAACCTCAGGGCAGTGTGCCGATCAACAGAGCAGCCGTCATAAACGATGCCAAGCCAGGTCGGCGGGGGCTCGTTGAGAACTAGGTTCCTCAACTCGAATCTGTCCGCCTGTATCGCGTCGGCCAAGGATGCCACGGCTGAGATGTAGGAATCCTCTACCCGCTGATACTCGGCAGCCGTCAGCACTTCGCCATTGAAGGACTCGCCGACATCTTCGAAGGAAGTCCAGTCGGCAATCAATCCACTACGCCTGGGCTCGTCGTATTTGGAGACGAGAAAACAAAGAGTCATGGGCGAAGCCATTTCATTCTGCCGAACTTGTCCAGATCGTACGAACCGCTCCGGAGCGTGCTCCTGGTTGTCTTGAGCGACTCGGCTGAAGGCCCGGCCTTGAAAAGGCCACCACCGTGTCCAGTCATATCTTGAGTTGCATACCTCTCCGACGCCGGCGCCTTCTTGTTCACCCAGATCTTCGCCGCCCCTCGACCTGCCGACTTTTCCTTGGTCTCCTTGTAGCCGAGGTACTCAAGAACCTGGTTGGACTGAGCCTTGGTGAGAATCGGCCCTTCACAGTTGCTGTTGTGAACGAGTGCCGATGCTTCGCCCGCCAGCACATAGTACGTGTGGGTATCCGCAATGGTCAGGTTGTGAACAGCGGCGTTCTGTGTCCATGTCTGGACTGCGGTGATCTGCAGCCAGCTTCCCGCTGAACTCTGGAGCCGCTGGCCGGGTTCCAACTCACTGGCGTCGACCCATTCACCGAGGGACGGGATCCAGAAGGGGTGCCCGTCGGTGGCGACGACCGTGCCGGTAGCAGTGTCGGCGCCGGTCCCGTCGTTGGTCGGCTGGAGCTGAAGCAGCCCGGTGTCTACGGGAACCCCGCCGCCATCCCGGCCACTTGCCCGGACAGCATCACCGAAGTTCCCGGGGGATGCGTCCCCGGTCCGGACCGTGACCTTGACCAGGTTCTTCGCCCCCTCGCCGAGGATGGTGGAGACCACCGGCTGCGCGGTCGTCTCACCAGTCTTCGGGTCGGTGGCCAGGACCTTGTCGCCGAGCTTGACGTTCTCGATCGGCTTACGGGTTCCGTCCGCCATCACCACGAGGGTGCCGGGCACGAAGCTGTTGGTCGTACGGCAGCCGATCTGCTCGGTGGCGGCGTCCTCGGCCTGCCCCCTGGCCTCGCTCTTGATCTCCTCACGGGCCTTGCTGCCGACCGACTGCTTCGGGCTGGCCTTCTTCTGCTGAGCCGGCTTCGCCTTCTGCGACGGCTTCGGCCTCGGCTTCGGCTGCGACTTCGGCTGCGGCCTGGGCTTGGGCTTGGCCTTGCGTGCGGCGGCGCGGGCCGCCTGGGCCCTTTTCGCCGCGGCGCGCTGGGCTCGCTGCTTGGCGCGGGCGGCCGCCTGGCGGGCTGCCGCGCGCTTCGCCGCGGCGCGCTGGGCGGCCCGCTTTGCGGCGGCGCGCTTCGCCGCGGCGGCCTTGCGGGCGGCTTCGCGCTTGGCCTTGGCGGCGGCCTTCTTCCGGGCCGCGGCGATGGCGCGCTTGCGTGCTTCGGCCAGGAGCCTCTTGCGGAGGGCCTCGGCCGCCTTGCGGGCGGCCATCTGGGCGGCCCGGCGGGCGGCGGCGCGGATGGCCGCCTGGATCGCGATACGGGCCGCGATACCGATCAGGATGGGGAAGAAGAGGCCTTCTGGGTCGGAGAAGGTGGCGGGGGCGTTGTTGGAGTAGGCGTAGGGGTTGATGGTGGCGGGCTGCTCGTAGTCGACCAGGGGGTCGACGGACAGGAAGCGGCCGGTGGCGGGGTCGTAGGGGCGGGCGCCGAGCTGGGTGAGACCGGTGTCCTGGTCGCGGGTGCCGCCGACGAATCCGCGGTACCCGGGCCAGGTGGACGGGGCCGCGCCGCGGTCCTCGCCGAACGGGGTGAGCAGGCGCCGGGTGACCGGCATACCGACCTCGGTCATGTCGACGGAGGTCTGGGTGGAGCCGTGGTGGTCGGCGAGGAGGACCTCGCGTCCGCCGTCGGAGGAACGCACGGTGGTGGCGCCGTCGGGGTGCGCGTAGGAGCGCTGCACCGATTCGGTTCCGTCCGCCTTGACGGTCAGTTCGGTCTCGCCGAGGTAGAGGGTGGTGGCTCCGTCCGCGCCGGTACGCAGAAGGCGCTCACCGGAGGCGTCGTAGAAGTAGGAGGTCTTCTTCTCGCCTCCGCCTTCCCTGGGTTCGGTGACCGATTCGAGGTTGCCCTCGACGTCCCAGGCCAGGGACTGGGTGGTGCCGCCGTTCTGTCGGGTGGTGGTGTTGCCGGCCTTGTCGTAGCCGAAGGTGGACCTGGTGGCGCCGTCGGCGCCGGTGGAGGTGATCTCCCTCAGCCGGTTCGGGCCGCCCGCGTCACCGCCGTAGCTGTAGGTCCGGGTGATGTCCTTGGCCGCGTTCCCGGCGGGGTCGTGCTCGACCAGCTTGGTGCGGTTGCCGGACGCGTCGAACTCGTAGGACTGCCAGTACGCCTCGGGCCCGCCTACCGTCTCCTTGCTCGGGCCGTCCGCGGCGCACTTCTCCTTCGCCGTCCAGGCGGAGGTCATGCGGCGCAGTTGGTCGTAGGCGAAGCACTGGGTGTCGGTGCCGGTCTGCCCGTCGGGCATCCCCGGACCGGGGGTGCGGGAGATACCGGTGACGTTGCCTGCCTCGTCGTACGAGTAGGCGGTGTCGTCGATCCGGCCGGGCTGGACGGAACGGTCGTGGACGACGCGGTCGGTCCTGCGGGTGAAGTCGTTGTAGAAGTAGGTGGAGGACAGCTTCTTGCCGGCGGGCCCGGCCTCGGAGCGGAGGATCTCCCCGTACTTGGAGTACGTGACGTCGGTGACGTAGTTGGCGGCGCCGGAGATGGAGATGGGCAGGTCGTCACCGTTGTACCGGAAGACCAGGCGCTCCTTGGCCATCGGCCCGACCTTGGGCAGCTCGACCCAGGACAGGTTGCCGGTGGAGGTGTAGGCGTAGGTGTAGGTGTACTCGCCCGCGGCCTTTCCGGCCGTGCCGGGGATGGTGGTTCTAGTGGTGCGCGGGCGGTAGTTGGCGTCGTACGCCGTCACCTCGTCGCGGTAGGCGTTGCCGTCCTTGTCGTAGCGTATGGAGGCGACGGGCAGGCCCTTGCCGAGGCTGTCGTAGGTCCACTCGACCCGCTTGGGGCCGCTGGCGGAGTCTTCGCGCAGGCTGGTGGGGCGGCCGGCCTTGTCGAAGGTGGTCACCAGCTTGTTGCCGCGGGCGTCGACGACGACGGTGAGGTTGTCGCCCCGGTCGTACTCGAAGCGCGTGGTGCCGCCGTCGGGATCGGTTGCCGAGGTCTGCCGGCCCCGGGCGTCGTAGGTGAAGGTGTGCTCACCGCCGCCGGGCTCGGTGACCTTGGTCAGTTGGTCCTGGTCGTCGTAGCCGTAAGTGGTGTCGTGCCAGGCGGACCGGTCGGCCTTGGTGTACTCGCGCAGCTTGGTGTCGCGGCCGTCCGTGTCCTGGTAGGTGGTGGTCACCGTCTCCCCCTCGGGCGGGGTGACGGTGACGGCGTCGCCGTCCTTGACGGTGGTGCTGCGGAGCTTCTCGGCGCCGTAGTGGTAGGTGACCTCGGCGGTCTCCTCACCGAGGCCGTCGAAGACGACGCGGGTCTGCGAGGGCACCACGTTGTCGCCGACGGTCAGCAGACTGGGGGCGACGTTCTGGTCGTTGAAGTAACCGTCGTTGCTCTTGTACGTACGGCCCACGCTGTCGTAGAAGGTGTCGCTCACGATGCGGCCCTCGCCGCCGACCGCGGCATCCTGCGTCTGGCGGGTGCGCAGCAGCCCGTCGAGGATCTCGTAGCTCGTGGCGTACGAACCGTCGTCCTTCAGGGTCCTGTTGGTGACGATCGTCGGGCCGTCGCGCCGGATGGTGTAGTCGTACTCGGCGGACGCGGACTGGGTGGCCTGGTTCCGGTCGATGTCCCAGACCTTCAGCAGGCGCCCGAGCGGGTCGTAGCGCATGTCGACGCGCTTGCCGTTGGCGTCGATCTCCGCGGTGGGCAGGCCCCGGTGGTCGAATTCGGTGGTCTCGGTGTGGCCGAGCGGGTCGGTGTCGACCGGCGACACCCTGTGGTATCTGCCCGGCTACACCGGGGGCCACCTCGACTACGGCTACCCCATCGCCGACACCGGCTGGAAGAACATGACCCTGGTCTCCCCCGGCGACCTGGACGGCGACGGCCACCCCGACCTGATCGCCCGCGACACCGTCAGCGGTCAGGTCTGGCTCCACCGGGGCAAGCCCGGCCCGGACGGCGGAACAGACCCGTCCTCCCTCGCCGACCCGGCTACCCGCACCGCCTACGCGACCGGCCTGCCCGCCGCCACCCACCCGCTGATGACCGCGACCGGAGACGCCAACGGGGATGGCGTCACCGACCTGTGGTCCACCCACCTGGTCACGGGCAGCGGCAACCTGATGTTCCACCCCGGCCGAGCAACCGGCGCGGCACAGCCGCCGCTCCTCGTCGGACCCGGCGGCTGGCACACCATCAGGTCCATCGCCTGACCCTGCCCCGATGACTCCCAGGGCGGTGCGGCCCGAACACGAAGGAACGGCCCGCGCCGCCCCGGGAGACGGCCGGCCGACGGCAGTGGTCCGGTCGAAATAGCCCCTCAGGCGGCAGGCTTACGCCCGCAGGCCGCCATGAAGAACTTGGTGATCACGACAATGCTGGGGCGCGAGCTCAAGATCGGCAAGCGTGTAGCGGAGCGTGGCAGCCCCTCGACGGCCGTGGGACCGCGACACGATGCTCTCCCCGGCCCTGACCTCACCGAAGCAGCGGTCGTTCGGCGGAGGCCGAGCACCCCTCTGCATCTCGCCGCTTACGGTGCCGAGCTCGCATCTCGGCCGTGGGCGGCCTCCTCGCAGCCAGCACATCGACAGCCCCACGTCCCCGAGCACCGACACATCAGGGCTCAGGGCGTCAGACGCCAGGCCCGGGCCGGATCGTGTCCGCCCCGGGCTGACAGGCCCCGGGCATACGGCCCGGGAACCTGTCGAGGCGTCCGAAGTGGCTACGGGTTCTTCTTGATCTCGTAGCCGTACGGCTTGTCGACGTTCGTGCTGAAGAAGAGCACCTGGGGCGGACCGTCCCCGGCGACCATGAGGGTGGCCACCTCCTCGTCCGTCGGGAACGAGCCGCCGGCCTCGATCATCAGTTGCAGGCTGTCCTCGGCGACGTCGTCCTGCCTCCAGGTTCCCGCACCCGACACTCTGATCGCACCGTTCCGCGGCTCGCTCCAGGTGAATGCGATGGAAGCGGCGGGAATCCCCTTCATACTGAACCGGCCATCCGCGTGGAACTCGACCCGGCCACCGCCGCTCCCGGTCCAGACTCCCGGCAGCCCGTCGGTGTCCACGGCCGTAGTGCCGCCAGTGGAACACCCGCTCAGGGTCACCGCCAGCCCCAGGGCCAGGGACACGGCGGCGCATCGCCCTCTTCCCACCGACATTCTCCCCGTCCCCCTACTTGCAGATGATCTCTTGCCAGCGGATCTCGACCCGGTAGCCGGCGAAGAATCCTCCCGTGTGTTTGGGACCTCCGCAAGAGCGGCCTACGCCGCATCCGCTGTCACGACATCCGGCACTCGACCGCCACCCTGCTCCTGGAACTGGGCGTCGAACTCGTCGTCATCAAGGAACTCCTGGGCCACGCCCACACCGGCGTCACCGCCACCGTCTACGCCCACGTCCGACTCCGCCTCCGCCTCCGCCTCCGGCGCAAAGCCATCGACCTCCTCGGCCGCGCCCTCCTCAACCCGGCCGAGCTTGTCGGCCAACGAGGCGACGGCGACGACCCACCGCTCTGCGCGGCCCCTGTCCGCTGACGTTGCGTCAATCACTGCCGTCAGTCCACGCAGAAGCCCCGCCAGGTACCACCTGGCGGGGCTTCAGGTTTGCTATGGGGATCTCCTGAGATCCCTCATGAGATCGAAGCTGCTCGCGCGGTGAAATCCCGGGCCAGAGAGACCGACCAAATATCACCCCGCCGCAAGCTGTCTCCAGAGTCAGCCTCCAGGACGTGCACGATCACTCCCGACTCCATCACCGAAAATCTGGAGTAAAGATGGCGACCGCGATCACTGATCTGTGCGACTTGGAGGCCTTCGGCAGTAACGTTCACCTGGAGGTCGCTGAACCGAACCCTCGACTCCAGTTCCCCGTATTCCTCAATGAGGGAACTCGGCACGATATCGGAGATATCTGCGGCCAGCCTGTGAACTTGCAAGCTCACCTCGAAGCACTGCCAATTCTCGCCCTTCTTGAAGAACGAGAGCTCTACTAGCCCGTAGTCGCGACGCATTCGCCCCTTGCGCACGTCGTCTACGTAATCGGAGCCGAGCTTCGCTTCCCAAGCGTCAGGTTGCGCGTCCAGCCCGAGCCCTTGGACGGCCCCAGACCTGAGGACCTCGACCAAGAATTGAAAGGCACTCATCCGAGTTTCCCCAAGTTCTTGATAAGGAAATGCATCTCTGCGGCACGGTTGGATTGCATCCCGAATTCCCCGGCATTCATACTGGTGCGCACAGATGTAGCCTTGGCGATGATGTCAGCCCTCAGGGCAGGGTTCGAGTGAATCTCGTCCAAAACTTTTTGAACTTCCTTCGGGCTCGCCGTTCCGCTTCTCAGTCGCATTGCTTCGGCCCCAATTACACCCTTGTCGAGTCCTGATAGGCAACTGAAGCGCGGATGCAGTTGCTGTTGTGAACCAGAACCGGAGTCTTGCCCGCCGGCACATAGTACGTGTGCACCCCGGCGACCGTGAGGTCGAAGGTACGGCCGGACGTACGGTAATGCCGGACACTATCGACGGTCGCGACCGTTCCGTCAGCAGTGACCGGCACATCCGCTGGCAGGCATCCAATCGCGGCTCCCCCGCAGTGCATACCGCAGACTTCGTCCCGCCCCTCCCCTTGCCCGGTGTAGTCACACTCCGTATCGACCGGGCAGATCGCAGGTCGGGGCCATGAATGAGCGAGAAATAACGCGTGCGCAGGAAACGGTCTGGGATCGGCAGTGGCGCTGCTGGCCTCTCGGCCGCTGACCTTGGGCAGAACGCGCCGGTCGGTGCTGGTGATCAACGCGGTTGAACCGCGCAACGCCCCGGCAGCCCATGTGGGTGCCGAGGCGGTCCAGCGCGTACAGGACCGACCACTTGAACGAGGATGACCCCGGATCCGGCGGCGGGGCAGTGCGTGCCGGATCCGGGGTGGCTGTGGGGTGTTGCGGGTGGGTTACTTGACGGCTCCGGCGGTCATGCCGCGGGTGAGGGAGCGCTGGAAGATGAGGAAGAAGATGACCATGGGGACGATGCCAAGGAGGGCTGCGGCGCTCATGGCGGTGGGGTCGCTGGTGTATTGGCCCTGCATGACGGACAGGCCGAGGGGGACGGTCTGGTTGTCGTTGGAGATGAGCAGAACGAGGGGGTAGAGGAACTCGTTCCAGCTCCAGACGAAGAAGAAGACGCACATCACCGAGAGGGTGGGCCAGCTCATGGGCAGGACGATGCGCCACAGGATGGTCCAGCGGCCGGCTCCGTCCATGGAGGCGGCTTCGATCAGTTCACGCGGGAAGCCGGCGAAGACGGAGGAGAGCAGGTAGGTGCCGAAGGCGCTGTAGGTGATGCCGACGAGGATGGTGTAGCCGAGTTTCCCGTCGTAGAGGCCCATCTCCTTGAAGAGGTAGTAGATGGGGTAGACGAGGCCCTCTTGTGGCAGGACGTTGACGCCGAGGAAGAAGATGAGGAAGGGGGTGCGCCAGCGGACGCGGCCGATGCCGATGGCGTAGGCGTTGAAGAGGGCGAGCAGGACGGCAATGAGGACGACGCCGAGGCTGATCTGGATGCTGTTGAAGAGTTTCTGGGTGAAGCCGACGCGTTCCCAGACTTCGGCGATGATGCTCCAGTTCCACTGAGCGGGCAGGGAGAGCGACCCGTTGGTGCGGAAGTCCGCGCTCGTCTTGAACGAGTTGAGCAGGATGACGATGAAGGGCGCGAGGAACGCGAGGACGAACACGGCGACGGCGGCCAGGACGGCGTAGGAGCCGGGGGTGCGGCGGTTGCCCGTGGCTTTGGACTTACCCGCTTTGGACTTACCCGCTTTGGCCTTGACCGCCTTGCGCCGGTGGCCGGGGGGTGCCGTGGAAGTGGTGTGCGTGGTCATGGTCATCCGTCCTCGCGGGCCTGGCGGGTGAGCATCGTTCCGGCGATGATCAGCACGAGCAGGGTGATGGTGCTGGAGATCGCGGAGCCGTATCCGACGTCGGCACGCTCGAAGAAGTTCTGGTAGGCGAAGTACGCGGGGACGAGGGTCGAGTTACCGGGGCCGCCGCCGGTGAGGACGAAGATCTGGGCGAAGACCTTCAGGCCGGCGATGGTGGTGGTGACGAGTACGACGTAGACCTCGGGCCGCAGGATGGGCACGGTGATACGGGTGAAGCGCTGCCACCAGGTGGCTCCGTCGAGGGAGGCGGCTTCGTAGAGTTCGGGGTCGATGCGCTGGAGTCCGGAGAGGAACAGGACGAGGGGGTAGCCGAGCTGCATCCAGACGAGGACGGCGAGGACCATCCACAGGGCGAGGTCGGGGTCTCCGAGCCAGTTCTGGGCCAGGGAGTTCAGGCCGATCGTTTCGAGGACGCTGTTGACGGCGCCTTCGGGGGCGAGGATCCAGCCCCACATCAGGCCGGTGACGGCGACGGGGATGACCTGGGGGAGGTAGAGGCCGGAGCGGAAGAGGCTGACGAAGCCGTCTCCGTGCTTCTTGCCGATGTAGTCGAAAAGCAGCGCGGCGAGAAAGAGCCCGAGCAGGGTGGGGACGACGGCGATGCCGACGATGACGAAGGCGATGTTGCGGAACGAGGCCCAGAAGTCGGCGTCGCTGAACAGGCGGGTGTAGTTGTCGAAGCCGATCCAGGTGGGCTCTCCGACGCCCTGCCACTGGGTGAGGCTGTAGGAGAAGGTCATCACCAGCGGGACGACGAGGAAGAGCAGGCTCAGCAGCAGGCCGGGGGCGAGGAAGACGGCGTACCCCGTGGGCCGCGGGTGACGTGTGGTTTTCACTGTTGCTCCAAGAGGGGCGGGACGGCGGCCCGGAGCGGGCGGGCCGCCGTCCCCGGGAAGAAGGGCTGACGCGTTCGGGCGGGTCAGCCTCAGCGCCGCGAGGCGGTGTACTTCTCGTAGGGGGCCTGGAGCTCGTCGAGCACGGCGTGGGGCTTGCCGCCGTTCATGAGGTTCTGGGTGGCGCCCATCCAGGTGTCGTAGTAGCCGGGTGCCGGCCAGTCCGGGTAGAAGGCGAGCCCCTTGCCGTCCTGGTAGGTGTTGAACGCGGTGATGAGCTCGCGGGACTTCGGGTTCTCGATGGAGTCCGGCTTCACGGCGAGCGGGACGTTGCCCTCTTCGCCGAGGATCTTCTGGATCCTGTCCGACATGGTGATGTCGATGAAGTCCTCGGCGAGTTCCTTGTTCTTCGCCTTGGTGGGCACGACCCAGTGGTTGCCGCCGGAGCCGAGGGTCTTCTTGCTGCCGGGGTAGGCGGCGGTGGACCAGGAGAAGTCGGTGATGTCGGTGGTCAGGCCGCCGAACCACCAGTTGCCGCCGACCATGATCGGACGCTTCTGCGAGACGAACTGCTCGGTCATGTCGCTGCCCTTGAGGCCGACGTCCTTCTTCTCGAAGTAGCCCTTGTCGAGCCAGTCCTTGTAGGTCTCGACCGCGTAGGTCCACTCCGGGCCGTGGAAGTCGACCTTGCCCTTGTAGAGCTGGTAATTGTCGACCCAGGCGTCATTCGCCTCGGCCAGGGCCAGGAGGTAGAGCCAGTGGCCGGCGGGGTGGTCGTTGCCGGCGTTGGCGAGCGGGGTTATCCCCGCGGCCTTGAAGTCGGCCAGGGCCGCCTCGAAGCTCTGGAGGTCGGTGGGCTTGGTGATGTTGTGCTTCTTGAAGAGGTCGTCGTTGTAGTACGCCAGGACGAACTCGCCGTAGTTGGGGACTCCGTACCACTTGTCGCCGCCCATTTCGCCGTTGGCGTCGTAGCGGGCGGTGACGGAGGCGCTCTCGCTGATCTTTCTGTCCCAGCCGCGTTCCTTCGCGGCGGCGGTCAGATCGGTGAGCAGCCCCTGCTTGGCGAGCAGGCCGGTGGTGGCGTTGCCCTTGTTGTACTCCATGACGTCGGGAGCCTTGTCGGAGTTGAGGATCATGCCCGCGTTCTGCTGGATCTGCTCGAACGTCTTGCGCTCGAAGACGACCTTCACGTCGGGGTGGGTCTTCTTGAACTCGGCGATGGCCGCGTCCCAGGCGTTGCTGAGGGCGCCGTCCTCCTGCTCGTAGTGCCACAGGCGCAGGGTTTTGCCGTCTCCCTCGGCAGCGTCGGAGCCGCCACCGCATGCGGCGAGGGGGGCGACGAGCGCCAGGGCTGACATCGCGAGCAGGGCTCGTCGTGTGGTGTGGCGTGTGGCACGGAAGCGCATGGTCGTCATGAGGATTCCTTGGGTGTGCGCGGATCAGGGCGTGCGGGAGGAGACGGTGCTGGACAGGCCGTGGGGGTGTGGTCAGGCGTTGCGGCGGTGGACGCGGGCTTCCCAGGGCTGCAGGGTGTGCGGGGCGCTGAGCTGGGTGGTGGCGGGAACGTTGGCGATGAGCGTCTCGCTGTGTTCCCAGCCGTCGGGCAGGTCGACGGTGAGGTCGTCCGGTCCGAAGTTCGCGAGGACGAGCAGTTCGGTGCCGGAGGCCGCGTCATGGCGGGTGAAGGCGTAGAGCTGTTCGTGGTCGGGGTGCAGCATGTGGAAGTCGCCGTGGGTGAGGGCGGGCTCGGTGTGCCGCAGGGCGATCAGGCGGCGGTAGTAGTGGAAGACGGAGTCGGGGTCGGCGAGCTGCGCCTTGGCGTTGGTATGGGTGTGGTCGGGGTTCACCGCGATCCACGGGGTGCCGGCCGTGAAGCCGGCGTGCTGGGAGGTGTCCCACTGCATGGGGGTGCGGGCGTTGTCCCGGCTGCGGTGGCGCAGCCCTGCCAGGACCTGTTCCTCGTCGACACCGTGGGCGGTCTGCTCGCCGTGGTAGTTGAGGGACTCGATGTCGCGGAAGTCATCGATGGAGGTGAAACGGGTGTTGGCCATGGCGAGCTCTTCGCCCTGGTACACGTAAGGGGTGCCGCGGTGCAGGTGGAGCACGGTGGCGAGGAGCTTCGCGGAGCGATCGCGGTAGACGGGGCTGTCGTCGCCGAAGCGGGAGACGGCGCGGGGCTGGTCGTGGTTGTTCCAGTACAGGCTGTTCCAGCCGGTCTCGCCGAGGCCGGTCTGCCAGCGGCCGAGGCTGGCCTTGAGGTCGGTCAGCCTGAGCGGGCGGACGTCGAACTTGCCGCCAGGGCCCTGGTCGAGGCCGACGTGCTCGAACTGGAAGACCATGTCGATTTCCCGGCGGGCGGGGTCGGTGAAGAGCTTGGCGTCCTCGACGGTGACCCCGGGCATCTCGCCGACGGTGAGAAGTCGGCGCGGGTGGCCTTCGAAGACCTCGCGGTGCATTTCCGCCAGGTACTCGTGGATGCGGGGGCCGCAGATGTAATGGGGGCTGCCGTCCCCGTGCAGGGCGCCCTCGTGGACGATGCCGTCGGGAAGGCCGGGAGTCTTGGAGATGAGGTTGATGACGTCCATGCGGAAGCCGTCGACGCCCCGCTCCAGCCACCAGCGCATCATGGTGTAGACCGCCTGGCGAAGGTCGGGGTTCTCCCAGTTGAGGTCGGGCTGTTTGCGGGAGAACAAGTGCAGGTAGTACTCGCCGCTCTTCTCGTCGTAGGTCCAGGTGGAACCGGAGAAGAAGGAGCCCCAGTTGTTGGGTTCCGCGCCCGGGGTGCCCGGCTCCTTGCCGTCGCGGGCGGGGCGCCAGATGTACCAGTCGCGCTTGCTGCCCTGGGGGCCTTCGTCGCGGGAGGCGGTGAACCAGGGGTGTTCGTCGGAGGTGTGGTTGACGACCAGGTCCATGACGAGCTTCATGCCGCGCTCGTGGACGGCGTTCAGGAGCCGGTCGAAGTCGGCGAGGGTTCCGAAGAGCGGGTCGATTTCCTGGTAGTCGCTGATGTCGTACCCGTTGTCGTCGTGCGGGGAGGGGTAGACGGGGGACAGCCACAGGACGTCGACGCCGAGCTGGGCAAGGTAGTCGAGCCGTTCGATGATGCCTTGCAGGTCGCCGATGCCGTCCGCGTTCGAGTCGGCGAAGCTGCGGGGGTAGATCTGGTAGACCACCGCTTCGCTCCACCAGGCGTCGGCGGGACTGGCTTCGATTTCGGGCACGTCAAACCTCATCGTGATCGCATGATTACTTTTGGTTACTTCATCGGGGATGGCGGGTTGCCGTCGCACCCGGGGGCTGCGGGTCAGGAGATGGCCGCGCCCACGGTGTCGCGGATGACGAGGCAGGCGGCGCCCCGGGCCCAGAGGTCGTGGCGGGCGGGGTCGACGTGGATGTCGCAGTCGGTGGCCGCAGTGGAGAACGCCTGGGCTTCCATCGCCGCGTTCATGTGCGGGCCGAACAGGTCGTAGGCGACCGCACCTTCGCCGGCGATGATGATTTTCTGCAGGTTGAGCAGGTTGCACATGCCGGCCATGCCTTTGCCGAGGGCTGTGCCGGCTTCGGCGAATGCGGAGCGGGCGACGGTGCGGGCCGCTCCGGCTTCGCCTCGCGCGAGGTCGACGGCGTCGGTGATCGTGTCGCAGGGGAATCCGCCGTCTGCGAGGTGGCGCAGGATGGCGCGGTCGCCCGCCAGAGCCTCCAGGCAGCCGCGCCGGCCGCAGCTGCACATGGGACCGGCGGGGTCCAGGGGCAGGTGGCCGAGTTCGCCGGCGAGTCCGGTGGCGCCGGAGAAGAGGGCGCCGTCCAGGAGCAGGCCGCAGCCGATGCCGGGGCCGACGGTGACCACGGCGAAGGAGTCGATGTCGCGGCCTTCGCCGAACCAGCGTTCGGCGACGACCAGGGTGTTGACGTCGTTGTTGACGACCACCGACAGCCCGGTCGCTTCCCGCAGGGGGGTGGCCACGTCGACCTTGTTCCAGTCGAGCAGGGCCGAGTAGCGGCAGATTCCGGCTGCCGAGTCGACGTGGCCGCTGACGCCGACGCCTAGGCCGAGCACCCTGTCCGCCGCTTCGGGCGCCTGTGCGAGAAGCCTGCCGGTCAGGGAGGCGGCGGCGGACAGGGCGGTATGGGGGGTGCAGTCGGCGAGGGGTTCCTCGTCCCGGGCCAGGACGTTGGCCGCCATGTCGGTCACGACTCCGGAGACCTGCCCGGGGCCGATCTTCATGCCGACCACCACGTGCTTGTCGGGGTTGACGTGCAGCATCTTCTGCGGCCGCCCCCGCCCCTGCGGGACGGCGTCGCTCTCGCGCAGGTAGTCGTGCTCGAGCAGCGGCGGCAGCATGCGGGTGACAGAGGAGGGCACCAGGCCCAGGCGCTGGGCGAGCTGGGTACGCGAGATGGGTCCTGCGGTGAGCACGGTCGCGAAGATCTCCGCCCGGGTCTGCTCACTGACAAGCTCCGAGAATCGGATCTTGGACGGGCTCATCACGCGGTGCCTCCAGGTAGTGGTCTGTCAGGGCGGTTGCATCAGGTTCAGCGCCATCGAACCCGATAGGGGCGGCGCGGGCTTCCCGTACGGGTGGGGGCGGTGCTGCCAAGCGTTGCAGAGATCGTCATCGCACCTCCTGCGGCTGTGACGCCGACGACCCGTGTACGTCTTCGGCGACTGCGTATGACGGGAGTGTGTCCCTCTGCCTTTAAGTGCGTCAAGAAAGAAAACATCACGTTACACAACCGTGATGGCCCATCCCGGGCGTCCATTAATGGCAGTGTTGTACCTTTTGGGCTTCTTGTTATGTCCGTGCCGGGTCTCTTGGACGGGAAATCCTGTTCATTTCATTGACACGGCGAAGAAATGGCGGGAAGTTAACCGGCAACCGGGGCGGCGTCGGGGGCAGTTGGGCCACAGGCCGCTGCCACACCTGCACTCCCTCACCCCTCGGGACGGGCAGAACCGGTTCGTTGCGCTCGCAGGACCGGTGTCCTGTGCTCCTGGCCCTGCGAATGATCCCCCGTGGACTCCGTCAGCCGGCTCCCCCGTAGAGAGACGAACCGCCGACCAGGACGGGTGCCACACGCACTCCGTACCCGGCCGAGCCCGGGAAACGGGCGACCACACACACCGATGACTCCGCCGCACAGCTGCCCCAGCTGCCCCAGCGGTGTCCGTGCCCGCCCCCGGCGGGCGCCTTGGGGCCCTGCCCCGATTCATCAAGGAGAGGACATCATCATGCCCGCAGGAAGACTGCGAAGGCTCAACCCGCTGGCGGCCATCGCCGCCGGCCTGGCCCTGGCGCTCGCCGGAGCCGTCGTACCCGCCAGCACCCCGGCCTCGGCCGCCCCCGCTCCGGCAGGACAGCTCGTGCCCGCGTCCGCCCTGCTCGCGCCGCCGGCAGCGGGAGCGGCGGGCGACACCGCCGACAACGAGCAGTTGCAGACCTGGTGGCACGACAACCACGAGTTCAACACCAGCAGCCCGGTGGGCGGCGACAAGGTGCGGCGGTCCTCCTTCTACGACGTGAAGGTCGCCACGGCCGCGGCGCCGACCACGAAGTACGACTCGTTCGCCTACATGAGCATCCCCCGCAGCGGCAAGGGGAAGATCGGCTACACCAAGGAGGACGGCGCGGAGTTCTCCGCCTCGGCGAACCTCACCATGAGCTGGTCCTCCTTCCAGTACACGGCCGACACGTGGGTCGACGTGTCGCTGCGCACCGACCAGAGCATCTCCTCGGCCGACCAGGTCAAGATCAAGCCGAGCAGCCTGAACTTCGACAAGGAGCTCGTCAACAGCAAGACCATCCGGATCAAGGTGCCCTACAGCAACAAGGGCTACCGGTTCTCGGTCGAGTTCGACCCGCAGCTCTACACGGCCTACAACGACATGTCCGGCCCGGCCAACGACGCCGGCAAGCTGACCACCAGCGGCGGCGGCAACAACCGGGCCATCCACACCGAACCGCGCAACTCAATGATGATCTTCGCCGAGCCGACGCCGACCGGCGCGGAGAAGGACCGGCTGATCCCCACCGCCGCGTCGGGAAGCATCCACTACCCCGAGCCCGGCCAGGTCACCAACCTGAACAACATCGACAAGGAGATCATCTACTTCCGGCCCGGCACCTACACCATGGGCTCGAAGTACCACGCCGTGCTCCCGCCCAACGTCAAGTGGGTCTACCTCGCCCCCGGCGCCTACGTGAAGGGAGCCTTCCGCTTCTTCCACGACAATCAGAGCCTGTACAAGGTCACCGGGTACGGGGTGCTCTCCGGTGAGCAGTACGTCTACGAGGCGGACACCAAGAACAACTACGACCACCTCAACGGGGCGTCGAACTGCCACGACTCCTGCGTGAAGATGCTCCAGTTCCAGTCCGCTGACGCCCAGCAGTACCTCGACCTGCAGGGCGTGACCATCAACGAACCGCCCTACCACTCGTTCGTCGTCTACGGCAACGAGCAGACCTTCCAGATGCGTGTCGACAACTACAAGCAGGTCGGCTCCTGGTACTGGCAGACCGACGGCATCGAGCTCTACCGCGGCAGCACCATGAAGAACACGTTCTTCAACGCCAACGACGACGTCCTGAAGATGTACCACAGCGACGTCACCATCGATAACACCGTCATCTGGAAGAACGAGAACGGCCCCGTCATCCAGTGGGGCTGGACCCCCCGCAACATCGACAACGTCCGGGTGACCAACACCCACGTCATCCACAACCGGATGTACTGGAAGGACGTCAAGTACAACACCTGCATCCTCAACTCCTCCTCCCACTGGGAGGACATGGGGTCCACTACCAAGGGCGATCCCGCCACCCGGGTCAAGAACATGACCTTCGAGAACATCACCGTCGAGGGCCAGACCAACTGCGCGATCCGCGTGTTCGCCCTCTCCAGCACCGAGAACATCCACGTCAAGAACCTGAAGATCGACAGCTGGAACGGCCTCGACCCGAGCAGCCAGGTCAGCCTGCTCAAGCGCCACTCCAACGCCACCGGCCAGAAGGTCGCCCTGGGGAACGAGACGACCCAGAGCAAGGGCCTCAAGCTCGAGAACTACACCGTCGGCGGCACCGTCATCAACAAGTCCGGCACCAACTGGGGCGCGGAACAGCCCGGCCGCATCGGCTTCGACGCCGAGAACTGGGACAACTGGAACGCCTGGGGCCCCGGCGGCGGCAATCCCGACCCGGGTCCCGACCCTGACCCGGGCACGGGCACGGGTTCCGGTCAGATCGTCAACGGCGGCAACGCCAAGTGCATCGACCGCGCCGGAGCCGGCACGGCCAACGGCACCGCGATCCAGCAGTGGTCCTGCGCGAACACCGCATCGATGACGTGGACGCTGGACGGCCAGCAGCTCAAGTCCGGAGGCAAGTGCCTGGACGTCGACGGCGGCGCCACCGCCAACGGCACCAAGGCGCACCTGTGGGACTGCGGCGGCTGGGACAGCCAGAAGTGGGCCTTCCAGGCCAACGGCACGCTGAAGAACCTCAAGTCCGGCCGCTGCCTGGACGTCGAGGGCCAGAGCACGGCCAACGGAGCCCGCCTCCACCTGTGGGACTGCAGCACCTGGGCCAGCCAGAAGTTCAACCTCACCGCCTAGCCACACCGGTCGCCGGTGGCCGCCATCGCGGCGGCCACCGGCGGCCAGGCCCGGCACCTCCTCCCCTCCCCCGCCACCCCGCAGAAAGGCATGCCGCACATGCCATCAGCCAGGTCTGAACAGGCCGTCCTGAGCCTCTTCCGCATCGTGACCGGTCTGCTCTTCGCCTGCCACGGAGCGGCCACCCTCTTCGGCGTCCTGGGCGGCCCGCACGGACAGGCACCCAGCGCCGGGCAGTGGCCCAGCTGGTGGGCTGCCGTAATCCAGCTGGCCGGCGGAGCACTCGTGCTGATCGGGCTCGGCACCCGCCCGGCAGCTCTGCTGTGCTCCGGGTCCATGGCCTACGCCTACTTCGTCCACCACCAGGGCGACGGACTGTTCCCGCTGCAGAACGGCGGGGAGAGCGCCGCGCTGTTCTGCTGGGCCTTCCTGCTCATCGCCGCCCTCGGCCCCGGCCAGTGGTCCCTGACCGCTCTGCTGAACCGGCCCGCGCGCCGACGAGAGGAGGTGAGCACCCACCCGAGCAACGCCTGAACGCACCACAGGCTGTCATGTGCACGTAAATCACTGGTCGGAAACGGCCTGTGATCTCCACACACACGGAGGAAGAGCACCATGCACCGCATACCCGCAACGCTGTCGCGCGTCGTCGCGCTGAGCTCCGCCGTACTGGCCACCGCCCTCCTCGGCGTCATCCAGGCGCCGGCGGCCTCCGCACACGGCACCGTCATCACCCCCGAGACCCGCAACTACGGCTGCCTGCAGCGCTGGGGCTACACCGAGCCCAACGAGTCCCAGGACCCCATGTGCTACCGGACCTACCACGAGAACGCGAACGCCATCGGCGCGTGGAAGGCCGTCTACGCCAACAACACCGGCGACAACTACAAGCAGGTCATCGCCAACGGCGAGATCTGCAGCGCCGGCGGCCAGGGCGAGACGAACTACCGGCCCCTCGACCGCCCGGGCCCGTGGAAGATGACCGACATCGGCTCCGACTTCACCGTCGACATCTACGACGAGGCCCGACACGGCGCGGACTGGCTCGAGGTCTACGTCACCAAGCAGGGCTTCAACCCGGAGTACCAGCTGATCGGGTGGGACGACCTCGAACTGGTGAAGAAGACCGGCAGGTACCCCTACCAGCCGCACTACGTCACGGACGTCAGCACCACCGGCTACAGCGGACGCCACGTCGTGGTGACCGTCTGGAAGGCATCGCACATGGACCAGAAGTACTTCCTGTGCAGCGACGTCAACTTCAGCTGACAGCCGGCTGACCGGGGCCCCGTGGAAGGCACTGCCTCCCACGGGGCCCTCCCCCTTCCGAACCCCACAGGGCCCGGGTCGGCGAACAACCGCCCTCGTCAGGTGCCCAGCAGTCTGTACCCGTGATCGTCTCCAGCGGAGGATCGACGATGACCAGCACTTCCCCCCGCCGCCACCCCGCCGAAATCCCTGGCCCCACCGACCGGGCACCCGCCCCGCAGCCGAGCCCGCAGCAGTCCCTGCGAAGCCGTCTCGCACCCCGCGCACACCGCTACACGCGGATCAGCCCCACCGTTCTGCGCGTCTGCATCGGCCTGATCTTCTGTTGGTTCGGCGTTCTGAAGTTCTTCCCCGGAGCGAGCACGGCCGAGGGCTTCGCCATCGGGGCCATGACCGAGATGACCCTGGGGCTCATGCCCGCCCCGGTCTGCCTGCTCCTGCTCGCGGTCCTGGAGACGGGCATCGGACTCGCGCTCCTGACCGGCTTCCTGCTCCGCTGGGCCCTGGCAGTGTTCTTCCTTCACATGGCCGGGGTCTTCCTCTCCCTGCTCGTACTGCCGGACGCCGCCTGGCACGCCGCGGCTGTTCCCACCCTCGAAGGCCAGTACGTCATCAAGAACATCGTCCTGGTCGCCGCCTGCCTCCACATCGCCGCCGACGAACTCACCCCCTGACCGGCCCGACTTACTTCCCGCCAAGCGCGACTCGTACCAGGAGCACCCGTGGGCAGCACCATCACCCTTCACGACCTCGCCAAGACCTACCCCAACGGGCAGAGGGCCGTGCGCCAGGTCTCCCTGTCCGTCGAGGACGGCGAGTTCCTCGTCCTTCTCGGCCCCTCCGGATGCGGCAAGTCCACCCTGCTGCGCATGATCGCCGGCCTGGAAACGATCAGCGGGGGCCAGCTGCACCTCGACGGAGAGATCGCCAACGACCTCCAGCCCAGCGAACGCGACATCGCGATGATCTTCCAGAGCTTCGCGCTCTACCCCAATATGACCACCGCGCAGAACATCGGATTTCCCCTCGCGGTCCAGAAG
This sequence comes from Streptomyces sp. CA-278952, assembly GCF_028747205.1. Lineage (NCBI taxonomy): Bacteria > Bacillati > Actinomycetota > Actinomycetes > Kitasatosporales > Streptomycetaceae > Streptomyces > Streptomyces sp. CA-278952. Next base: position 5,736,239 of record NZ_CP112880.1, on the reverse strand, counting down.
CAGGACCACAACCAGGTGAGTGCCCGCGTGCAGTCCGTCGCCCAGATGCTGGGCATCGACCACCTCCTGGACCAGATCCCCGGCCGGCTCTCCGGCGGAGAGCGCCAGCGCGTCGCCATGGGCCGCGCCATGGTCCGCCGCCCCTCGGTCTTCCTGATGGACGAGCCGCTCTCCAGCCTCGATACCCGACTGCGCACCCGCCTGCGCACCGAAATGCTCGCGGTCACCCGCAGCACCGGGGCCACGACCATCTACGTCACCCACGACCAGGCCGAAGCCATGGCACTCGGCGACCGGGTGGCAGTCATGCGCGACGGGATCCTCCAGCAGATCGACACCCCCCGCAACCTCTACGCGCTGCCCGCCAACGCCTTCGTCGCCGCCTTCGTCGGCACCCCGAGGATCAACCTGCTGCGCGGCACCGTGTACGCCCCCGCCGACGGCGTCATGGCACTCAACTTCGGGGCCCAGAAAATCACCCTGTCGTACCCCCTCACCCATGACCACCAGATGCTCCGCGTCGCCCAGGGACAGCCGCTCCTCATCGGCCTGCGTCCCGAAGCCATCCGCATAGCCGACAAGACACACGCCACCACCTTCGAACGAGCCGTGACGGGAGTTGTCGAGCACACCGAGTTCCAAGGTCACGAAGCGCTGCTCCATCTCTCACTCGGCGGACAACGGGCCGACGTACCGGCCCCGCTCCCCGACCACGCCCCACACAATCCGGTCCGCGGAAGCGCCGCCGACCTCCTGCGGCTCCTCCGCCGCCGCACCGGACTCTTCGACCGCCGCCCCGCAGTATCCGGCGACATCCAGCCTCCGCCGCAGTCCCCTGCTCGCAAAGGCATCGGAGAACTCGTCATACGCGCTGAACCGGGTGCCAGCCATCGAAGGGGTCAGCACATCCCCCTTCTCATCGACGTACGGAACCTGCTGATCTTCGATGAACGAGGCGGACGCGTCAGCCCCGACCCGACTCAGGTACCCGAGCTATGACCACGCGTGAGCACGTCCCGAAGTCATCTCGACACCTACGGCTACCGTGACCACACCCGCAAGCGCGTCCACCCCGCTGACCGGACGCCCAGTCAACTCCAGAACCGTCGGTGCTACGAGGTAGGGGGAGTGCGGCGATTCCCTCATCGGCCGTGGGACCACGCCACGACTCTCCCTCCGGGAAGCGCCACAAAAGGCCAGGTCAGACGCATCTAAGGTGCGCCAGAACGCTGCGACAGCGGGTCAGTACCGCACGGAAAACCGCCGCAAAATCCGCGTTTCCCCAGGTCAGAAACGATTCTGCCTGGGGATTGTGGTGGGGCGGGTGGGACTCGGACCCAAACGAGTGACGCCTCGCACCTGCGATGATGCCGAGATGGCGGACATAGCCACCCGTTTCCATCCGGCTGCGTCCCGCTCGATCCCGCTGGGATGGGGATCGGTTAGGCGTTCGCCACACCACTTCGTCCCCGCCGCGCGGACTCTCCGAACCCTCCCGTGAGGCTGAGGAAACTCCTGCCCTCCGTATCTCCAAAAAGAGAGCCTGCGCAGACAGGCGGGCGCGGCACCCGGGCAGTGAGGCGAGCACAGGTCTCCGTGATCATGGAGTTACGACGCTCTGTGATCACTGGGGAGACTTGTGCCCGTTCTTCCAGCGTGGCTGACCGACCCGTTGTGGGACCAATTCACGGCGCTGCTGCCCGAGCCTCCCCAGGTTGATCCTGCCCACCCGCTGGGCTGCCATCGGGCCCGCATCGGCGATCGGGTCGTGTTCGACAACCTGCTGCAACTGCTGCGGTTCGGCTGCTTCTACCAGGCGATCGCCGACACCATCTGCTCGGCGACTAGCATCCGCGACCGCCGGGACGAGTGGATCTCCCTCGGCGTCTTCATGCGGCTCAGGCAGCTTGTTCTGGAGTCCTGCGACCGGATCGTCGGGCTGGAGCTTGACCGGATCGCCGTCGACGGCTCGATCACCAAGGCCCCCGGCGGCGGCGAGATCGCTGGACGCTCACCGGTCGGCCTCGGTAAGCAAGGACTCAAACGCTCGGGCATGACGGATGGTTACGGAATCCCGCTCGGCAGGGTCCTCGCCGGAGCGAACCGCCAAGACTCCCCGCTGTTCGCCGCGACTGTGGACCTACTGGAGAATCTAGGACCGGTGCCCGACGACATCACCGTGCACCTGGGTGCCGGCTACGACTCGGACAAGACCCGCATCGAACTGACTGCCCGCAAGCCGCACGGCCGCATCGCGCACAAGGGCGAAAGGGCGCCGATCCAAGCCAGCGAGCGGTGGCACGTCGAGCGCACGCACGCCTGGCAGAACACCTTCCACCGAATTGCCCCCTGCTACGAGCGCCGTGATCCGCACACACCTCAACGACCGACCTGCTCCAGGTCCTGGGGTGCCCCTTCGACCACCAGGCCATGCCCAGGACCGCGCTGTTCCGGCGGTCGGCAGCCACGGTCACCGGCATCCTCACCGCACCCCCGAGCCGTGCCTGCTCAACCCGGAGCGGGTCACCGAATTCCTTACTGCGGCGCTGGTCGGGGTCGTCCGTCATGGGATGAGGCGGGCGAGGCCGTGATGTCGGTGCTGTCCGTCAGGCCCTGACGGTTCGCCCCTCGGGGCTACTCTCTGCCCTGCTCGGGCCACCGCTCCCGGACGACCTCCCAGTCCTCGGCGATGCGCATGAGCCGTCCGTGCCCGCTCTCGTACGCAGTCCAGCCAGGGTCTCCGGTCGCGGCGAAGGCGATCCAGGCCGCGTGCGTGCGGGCGGCGAGTCCGGCCGACGGCGTCCCGGCACCGAGCAGGGCGTCGGGGCCGAGCAGACCGGGCTGGTCGGTCACATCGAAGACGAACGGCACCTCGACGGCGTGCGCCGCGCCCAGTTGACCTCCCAGAGCGGGAGAACGCCAGGCGAACTCGTAGCGGAAGGTGCCGGAGCCCGGTTGTGCGGCATGCGCGTCGGCGAGGTCGCGGCTGCCGGCGACGAACAGGGCCTCGGCCATAAGGGCGGAGCGCACCTCGCCCGCCGTGGCTCCGGGACGGCCACGGCGTAGGGACTCGACGTACCGCGCGGGGTCGGGTCGGAACAGGGCGGCCGTGGCCTCCGCGTCTGCCGTCGTCGACGTGGCGAGCGTACCGAACGGGGCCAGGTAGAGGTTGCCCTCCTCGGCGTTCGTGCCGATCATCAGGTCCACGTTCGCGCCCCGCCCTTCGGCGACGGCGTCGGCGGGCTGCCGATCGAGCACGACGCTGAACGGGCTGAGCCCGATGAGTGGATCGCTGTCGGTCGCCGTGCGCAGATCGATTCCCGACAGTGCGGACAGGACCTCGACGAGACGCTCGTCGGGGACCTGTGCGAACGCCTGGGCGTGCGGTGGCACGCCCAGCGCCTCGGCCGCGACGGCCGTCACCCGCGCCGCCTGCTCGGGAGTGAAGGCTCCGCGTCCGCTGCCGCTCTGGACGATCGCGCGCGTCATGAGTCCCTCCGCCACGGGATCGGCCAGGATCGCACCGGTGATGGTGGCACCGGCCGACTGACCGAACAGCGTGACGTTCCCGGGGTCCCCGCCGAAGGCCTCGATGTTCTCCCAAACCCAGCGCAGGGCTTCGAGCACGTCGAGCAGACCCCGGTTGCGGGGGGCTCCGGGCAGGTCGAGGAAGCCGGGGATGCCGAGCCGATAGTTCACGGTGACCAGCACGACGCCGTCCCGGGCGAAGCGGCTGCCGTCGTAGAGCAACGACCGGTTCGAACCGGCGACGAAGCCGCCGCCGTGCACGAACACCATGACCGGCGCCCCGGGCCGCGTGGCCCGGGGCGTCCAGATGTTGACGGTGAGGTAGTCCGAGCCCCGGACCCATCCGGGCCCGAAGTAGGCCGCCATATCCAGGGTGCCGAGGCGGCGCGGTCCCTGCGGCGCAGTCGGCCCCGATTCCGTGGCCTCCATGACCCCCTCCCACGGGTCGTGCGGTCGCGGGGACGCGAAACGGCCCGCGCCGACGGGAGGCGCGGCGTAGGGAACACCGAGGAATACGGCGTGGTCGTCGGTCCGGTTGCCGCGGACCGCGCCCTGCGCGGTCCGGACGACGAGGTCGCGGTCGATCAACGAGCTTTCCTTGTCAGTCGGTCAGTCGGTGGGGCGGTGTGGCGGGGTGGCGGTCCGGGGAGGCGAGGGTTTCTTCCGGCGGGGCCCGCCGGGTCGGCCGGCGTGCCCCGCCCGAGGGAGCGGCACATGCCGGCCGGGCAGCCTCGGACCGCCGGGTGCGCGGCGGTGCGGTTCAGACCGCCGGGTTGTCAGCGATCCAGCCGGCCAGCGCCACGAGGGTGTCCTCCATGCCCTTGGCGGTGGCGTCCCGCAGGGCGTCGAGGTCCGCGTAGGTGGAGCCGAGGACGGGGTCCGCCTCAAGCAGTTGCCATGTCTGGGCGAGCAGGGTCCCCGACCTGTCGGGGGTGAAGGTCCAGCGCCAGCGGACGATGGGCACGGGCACCGAACCGAGGACGGTGTACGTGAACTCGGCCCCGCGCTCGGCCTTCCGCACCTGCGAACGGCTGTCCCACTCGTTGTCCCCGCGCTGGTTACGGCCCCGGAACCAGGCTCCCGCCCATGCTCCGGCGTCCTCCTCGTACTGGGCGCGGATCGCGTTGGGACTCCACAGAGAGATGTTCGAAACGGCACTCAGCAGGTCGTAGGCCCGCTCCGGGTCGGTCGCGACCCAGGCTCGCCGGGTGATGCCGTAGCCGGACACGTCGAGGATCTTGGTCGTGTTCTCGGGGTTGTCGGGCGACGTGGTGGACATGCGGGTAACTCCTTGCGGGATGGGCGGTCGGATCAGGTGCGGGAGAACGGCGCCCAGTCGGTCAGCTCGAAGCCGGACCCCTGGCGGCGCAGTTCGAAGGCACCGTGGCCGGGGAGGTGGGCCGGGAGCACGAGGGCGTTGGTGTCTGCGGCGTGCGCGAACATGCGCGCACGGCTGGCGCGGGCGCCGTCCTCGTCCTCTTCGAAGCAGCTGTTGATGTGCGGCTCGTGCACCTGGATCGCGCCGTGCAGCAGGTCGCCGGCGAAGATCGCGCGGTCGCCCGCGGACTCCAGGTGGATGATCGAGGCGCCGGGGGTGTGGCCGGGGGCCAGTTCCAGGCGGAGGTTGGAGTCGATGGTGTACGACTCGTCCCAGGTCTTCACCAGGCCGGCCTCGATGACCGGGTCGATGCTGTCCTCGTAGACGTTCTGGTTGCCCCGCCCGAACACCGTGTTGTGGAGGTTCTCGGGCCTCCAGTACTCGAAGTCACGCTTCGGCATGAGGTAGGTCGCGTTGGGGAAGGTGGGGACCCAGTCGCGGCCTTCGAGGCGTGTGTTCCACCCGACGTGGTCGTCGTGCAGGTGGGTGTTGATGACGACGTCGACGTCTTCGGGCCGCACCCCGACAGCGGCGAGGTTCGCCAGGTAGTCGGTGTTCAGGTAGGACCAGATCGGCTGCAGGGGGCGGTACTTGTCGTTGCCCGCACCGGTGTCGATCAGGATGATCTTGCCCTCGCTGCGCAGCACCCAGGACTGGGTGGCGGCACGGGTGAGGTCGGTGTCCGGCTCCCAGTGGTGCGGCGCCAGCAGCGCGGTGTGGCGCTGCCACTCCTCGGGCCTGCTGTTGGGGAAGAAGACATCCGTCGTCATCGGAGTGGTGTCGGAGTACTCCATGACGCGGTGGATCCGAACGTCACCGAGTTCGATGGTGCTGACCGTCGGCGTCCCGGTCTCGGATGCTGTGGAGGTAAGGGGAGACATGGTTCTCCTTCGAAGGTTTCGGACGTTTTCCAGGTTGTGCCCAGGGGGTGCTGCGGGGGTATCGGACACTTGACTGCACTTGTCCGGGGCCGAGGCCGTCCGCAGTGCGGACGGGCGGTCAGCGTGGGGTGCGGGTGCGGAGTGAGCAGCAGGGTGAGGACCAGCACACCGGCCAGCACGGCACTGAAGACGAGCACCGCGACGGTGGTCGTGGTGGCGAGCATCAGCAGGCCCAAGCCCAGGACGGGGACGGACATCCCGGCATAGCCGCCGAGGAAGAGCCCGGCCAGGGCCTCGCCGCGGCAGTCCGGTTCGGTCATGGCGATGACCGAACCGATGGCTGCCTTGTAGGCCGTTCCGGCCCCCGCTCCGGCCAGCACTCCGCCGGTCAGCAGGGCCCACAGGGACACGACGGTCAGGCCCACCGTCACGACGACCAGTCCGGAGCCCAGGAGCGCGATGCCGAGGAGCGCCTGCCGCTGGAGTGACAGGCGGGCGACAAGAAGCTGGAAGCCGGCGGCGGAGGCCAGGACCAGGAAGGTCCCAGCGCCGGAGACCGCGAGCGAACCGATGCCGAGCCGGGTGGACAGGAACCCGGGCGCGAGCGAGATGAAGAGGCCGAACATGGCGGACGCGGTGAAGGCGTGCGTGGCGGCTGCCGCGTAACGCACCCGTACGGTCATCGGCACCGCCAACCTCATGGGCCGGTGCTTCCAGGTGATGTCGTGGGCGACGGTCTCCGGGACCGTCGTCACCACCAGGCCGGCCGTGACCAGGAGGAACGCGAAGACGAGGGGGACCGGAGCGGATCAGGGGCGCACTGGGCCAGCAGGCCGGTCACCAGCGGGTCGAGGCCGAACCCGCCCAGGTTGGCGGCGGTGGACACGACCTCGGCCCGTCCGGAGCCCTGCCGCGGCCGGGTGGTCGCATGCAGTTCGGTGAGGTACACGGTGGCGGTGGCGGTGGCGGTGGCGGTCAGCATGCCGATGCCCAGACCGGACACGAAGCGCGCAAGCAGCAGCAGCCCGGGGACGGTGGACCAGGTCATGAAGACCAGCAGGGCCAGCGGGTTGAGCAGCACCGCCGCGGTGAGGACGCGCCGTCGCCCCAGCCCGTCCGATATGTGTCCCGCGGTCAGCAGGCTGACGGCGACTCCGGCGGCGTAGGCCGCGAAGATCAGGGTGAAGGACGCGAAGCCGTCCCGCTACTGGTAGAGCACGTACAGCGGCGCGGGGGCACTGCCCGTGGCCATGGTGACGGCGAATACGGCGCCGATGAGCCAGAAGCCGAGACCGCGAGGTACGCGACGGAACCCTTGACCTGGCGCTGGTGTCCTCAGCCCGGCCTTCGGTTCCCGGTGTCCACCTGACGCACCTGTACGCCGAGCCCTTCGTGCTCATCCATTCCGAGCGGCATCCGCTGGCCGCCCGGCCTGCGGTGGAACTGACCGACACGGTGACCGAGGCGTTCATCGACTTCCCGCAGGGCTGGGGCAACCGGGGAGCCATCGACGCGCTGTTCGCGGAACACGGGCTGGACCGCCGGGTACGGACAGAGGTGGTCGCCTTCGACATGGCCCTCGAACTCGTCCGGAGCGATCTGGGCATCGCCTTCGTGCCGCGGTCCACCGTGACCGACGCCACGGGCATCCGGGTGCGCGCGGTGGGCGACGCCGACGTGCGATGGCCGGTCCAGCTGGCCCGGTCGACCGCGCGGTCCCTGTCCGCCGCCGGGCGCGTGGTGAGCCAGGCCGTGCTGAGCCATGTCCACGACGGGCCGTAGAAGGCCGGGGGTGCCGACCGAGGGCGGTATCCGTCATGTGACTGCACCCGGGCAGCTGTCCGGGATGTCCCGAGAACGCCCTGGTAGCGTCGATGCGTGGGATGCGGTGACCGGAGGCGCCCGGCCCTGGAAGATCCCGCCACGTCTGGAGAACCGGTGGACGAGTACACGGCGACAACCGCCGCCGGCCGCAGTGTCACCGCCGTGATCCGGCAGGCAGAGCTGGACCGGCTCCTCGCAGCGGTGACGGCGCCGCGCACGGCCGACGGCGTGACGAGGCCGAAGGACACCTTGCTGACCCTGGCGGGAGAGCCGGGAGCGGGCAAGACCACCCTGGTGGAGGCGGTCGTGGCACGCTTCGCCGCGGACGGCGGCCGGGTACTCAGGGCCGACAGCAGCACGTCCGAGACCGACCTGGCGTTCTCGGGGCTGCACCAGCTGCTGTGGCCGGTCCGCGGACGGATCGACGCCCTGCCCCCCAGGCAGCGTGGAGCACTGCACGCCGCTTTCGGAGCGGCGGAGCGGAGCGAGGCGCCGGACCCGATGCTCATCGGGACAGCGGCCCTGACCATGCTGTCGGACCTCGCCACCAAGCGCCCGCTGCTGCTGGCCGTGGACGACGCCCAGTGGACCGACCGCGCCTCGCTGGACGCCCTCTCCTTCGTCGCCCGGCGCCTGGCCGACGAACCGGTGACACTGCTGTTCGTCACCCGGGACAGCGCGCCGCGTGGGCTCGCCGCGCAGGAACCGACCCTCACCCTGGGGCCCCTCGACCGCGGCGCGGCGGAACGGCTGCTGGACCGTCAGCCGCAGGTGCCGACCGGGCTCACCCGGGCACGCATTCTCGACCAGGCGGAGGGCAACCCCCTTGCTCTGGTGGAACTGGCGCGGGCCGTCGGCGACAGCGACGACGCGACCCGTGGGACCGACGGCCCGCTTCCGGTCACCGACCGACTGGAGCGGATCTACGCCGACCGCTTGGCCGCACTGCCCACCGAGACGCGCCGCGCGGTGGTGCGCCTGGCCACCGCGGACACCGAGGACCCGTCGCACACCGTGCTGTCCTGGCTTCCCGACATCGGCGACCCGGTGTGGGCGCCCGCCGAGGAGGCCGGACTCGTCCGGCGCGGCGGGGGACGGCTGCGCTGCGGCCACCCGCTCTCCCGCCTCGCGATCTACCACGCGGCCCCCGCCGAGGAGCGGCGGGCAGCGCACCTGGAGCTGGCCGGGCTGTTCGGCGACCAGGACCCGGACCGGCACGCCTGGCACCTCGCCGCCGCCACCTCCGGGCTGAGCGCGGTGGTCTCGGCCCAACTGGAAGGCAGCGCCGACCGGGCACGTCACCGGAGTGGCTACGCGGCCGCCGCGCACATGCTGGAACGGGCCGCGGACCTGCACCCCGACCGGCGCGAGAGCACCCGGTTGCTGGCCGCCGCGACCAGCACGGCGGTCCTGACCGGCCGGCTCGACTCCGTCGAACGGCTGGCCGCACGCACCCGAGCCGGCACCGACGATCCGACGGCCGCGGCCCTCGCCGCCCTCCAGGTCGGCCGGCTCATGGCGCTGACCACCTCGCACAGCGCCGCCTTCGGACAGCTGATGCGTCCGGCCGCCGCCCTGATCGGCACCGATCCCAGGGCGGCGTCGGAGGCCCTGGCCGCCGCCTCCGTGGTCCGCTTCTACTCCAGTGACGCGGACCAACTGCACGAGATCGAACGCCTCCTGCCCCTGGTTCAGCCGCACCCCGGCCACCGCCTCGGCGAGCGGAAGACGCTCCTCGCGGCCTGGACCGGGATCGTCGCGCATCCGGACGCCGCCGATGCGAGCCTCGCCTTGCGATTGCCGGCCCTGGTCGCGGCGGCGCGGGAGGAACCGGAGACGCTGACCCTGCTCGCCGTCGCGGCCTGGCTGCTGGACGAGACGGAACTGGCCGCGCAGACCTTCGACGCAGCCCTCGCCTCGTGGACCTCGCGGGGGCCGCTACCGGACGGCCTCGGTGGAGTCGCCGCCTTCGCCTACCTGGAACAGGGCCGCTGGGCCCGCGCGCAGACGGCTTGCGCCGAACTCGCGGCCGTCGCGTCCTCGGTCGGCCTCGACCATGCCGCGGCCTGCGCCGCTGCGACCGAGGCGCTGTTGCGCGCGCTGCGCGGCGACGTCGTCGGGGCCCGCACCCAGGCGCGGTACGCCCTCTCGCTCGTCGACCCGCAGGAGAGCCGTTCCGTCCTCGCTCTTGCCCACCGCGCACTGGGCGCCGCCGCCACCGCGGAAGGCGATCACGAGACCGCGTACCAGCATTATCGTGTGCTCTTCGACGGCCGGGGCAACCCCGCGCACTACCACCTCGCCTACCCGGCGCTGCCCGAGCTGGCGGTCGCCGCGGCCCGGGGCGGCCATCACGAGGAGGCCACCGGGATCGTGGACGGAGTCGAGAGGTCCCTGGCGGACGCGGGCGCGCTCGCGCCGCGCAGGACCGCGCTGGTCCGGCTGAGCCGGGCGGCACTCGCCCCCGCGGGCGAGGCCGAGCACCACTTCACGGCGGCGCTGGGGACCCCGGCGCTCGCCCGGCGGCCCTTCGAACGTGCCCAGGCGCTGCTGGCGTACGGAGAGTGGCTGCGCCGCCGCCGTCGTATCGCCGATGCCCGTCCGCCGCTGGCCGAGGCCGAGGCCGTCTTCCAGCGGCTCGCCGCGCAGCCCTGGGTGGCACGGGCCCAGTCCGAACTCAGGGCCGCCGGAGCCCAGAGCGGCACCACGGAACCGGACGCCTTCGCCGACCTCACCCCGCAGCAGCAGCAGATCGTGCGGCTGGCGGCGCTCGGCCTGACCAACCGTGAGGTGGCCGAGAAGCTGTATCTGTCCCCGCGTACCGTCAGTTCGCACCTTTATCGGGCGTTTCCCAAGCTGGGCATCACCGTGCGCTCTCAACTGAGGCACGTGGTCGACGCCATGGCCGCCGACGGAGGTACGGGCTGAGACGCCCGCGCGCCGGTGAGGGGCTCCTGGATCGCTGGCATCGACCTGGACTCCGGCCTCGGGGTCACGGGCCCGCCCCCAGCCACCGCTCCGGCGAACTGGTCGGCGGCGGTGCAGGCGGCGTCCAGCTGGATGAGGAGGGCGAGCATCTGCTTGCCGAGTGCGTCTTCGATCAGGGGCGGCTGGTCGGGCGTACTCGGCGCGGAAGACTTCGCGGAGGCGCTCGGCCTCGGGAAAGCGATCTCGACCACCGGCTTGACGTGCCCGTAGAGGCGGTCCCGGGTCAGGTCCAGTGCGGCGAACAGGTGCCGTACTCCGCCGTAGCGGTTGTAGGTCGCCCGGCGCCGGCGGGGCTCCCGGTCGGGGCCCCTGTGCTTGCCGCCGGGTTCGGCCCACTGCCGCCCGGGGTGGGGCATCAGGTCGAGAGGCTCGAACTCGTCCATGCAGAAGACGACCTCGCGCTCGCCGGCCTCGGGTACGACTCCGCCGTCGGCGATCGCGCAGAGGTGCTCCACGTGGGCCTACTTGGGCAAGTCCTACTAGCGACGTGCCGCGAGTACGTCCCGGAGTACGTTCGCGAGCGTGACGCGGGCCAGCTCATGTCTCAGGGTCTCCTCGACGCCCTCGTAGATGCCCTGCATCACCGGCTGGATGCCGTAACCCACCACGCATCCCTGGTCCGGGGTAGTGCGGTGCATCGCGAACAGGGGGCCGGGTTCCACGGCCTCGTACACGTCGAGCAGGGTCATCGACTCCAGCTCGCGTGCCAGTGACCAGCCCGCGCCCACACCCCGCCGGGACTCCACGAGCCCGGCCCTGCGCAGCTCGCCGAGCAGCCGTCTGATCACCACTGGGTTGGTGTTCGCGCTGGTCGCGATCTGCTCGGAGGTGGCGACCTCATGGCCCTGGCGCTGGTAGAGGCCGATCCAGGCCAGCGCGTGGGCGGCAATGGTCAGCCTGCTGTTGGCGCTCATGGACTCATCCTCTCAGCCGCAACGATTCATGTTACGACGGCGCTCGCCGTCGTAACAGTGAAGGTTGCAACAGCGTGTCGTAACAGTTAGCGTTACGACTGCTGAGAAGGGTCTATCAACGAGGTGAGAAGAATGAGCAAGCCACTCATGGGCAAGGTCGCCCTGGTCACCGGGGGGTCGCGCGGACTGGGAGCCGCGACCGTACGGCTGCTGGCCGATCAGGGCGCCGACGTCGCCTTCACCTACGTCAGCTCCGAGAATCAGGCGCAGGCCGTCGTCGACGAGGTGCACGGCAAGGGAGCCAAGGCCGTCGCCTTCCAGTCCGACCAGGCGGCCACGAGCCGAGCGCCGGTGCTGATCGACGACGTGGTCGCGCACTTCGGCGGCCTGGACATCCTCGTCAACAACGCGGCGATCTCCGTGGCCGGCGCGGTGGACGACCCGGACGCCGACACCGCCGCACTGGACCGGATGCACGCCACCAACTACCTCGGCGTGATCGCTGTCATCCGGGCCGCCTCCCGAGTGCTGCGCACAGGCGGCCGCATCATCACGGTGAGTTCCGGACTGGGCTCCAGGGTCGGAGCCCCCGGCGTTGCCGACTACTCGGCGACCAAGTCGGGAATCGAGAGGTACACCATGGGTGTCGCACGCGACCTCGGGCCCCGGAACATTACGGCCAACGTCGTGGAGGCCGGACTGATGGAGGGCGGCATGCAACCGCCGGACCCCGAGACCCTCAAGGTCCTGGTCAGCTCGCTGTCCCTGCAACGCATGGGGCGCCCCGACGAAATCGCCGCGGCGATTGCCTTCCTGGCGAGCCCCGCAGCGTCGTACGTCACGGGCGCGGTGCTGGACGCCCACGGCGGCTACAACGCCTGAACCCGAACCCCTGCCGCGCACCCCGAAGGACATCGCGCCTTCGGGGCGCGCACCGCCGACGACCCGCGACAAGGCGTACGACTCCACGACGTCTTCGTCTCGTTGGCTTGCGGCCTCGGGCGCAAGCGCAAGATCGACACACGTTGAGAGGAACACAACGCCCCCAACAGCCGTGGGACCGTTCCATGACGCCCCCACGAAGGCGTCGCCACAAAACCCCAGGTCAAAGCCGTTCAAAACTCGTCTTCGACGCGCGAGGACCTGCGTTCGCCACACCCCCGTGAGGCGCACGCCACACGCGAATCGCCACCCGTAAGCCACGTACCCCCAGGCCAGAACGATTCTGCCTGGGGACGCTCGGTGGGGCGGGTGGGACTCGACCTCATAAGGGTGACGGCTCTCACCTGCAGCTTTACTAAAGCGACCGATTTATACCCCCGCTTCGCTCCAGTTGCGTCCTACTCGATCCCGCTCGATCGGAAGTGGTGCAGCGTTCGCTGCACCACCTTTCCGACGCCTCTTGAGGTTCAGAGCTCCGCATTCCCCCATGCCCGACCCCGCCGAAGCAGCAGTCGTGCAACAGCATGACGCCGCCGGAGAGTGGGATAGCACGGCGGTAAGCCTCGGCAGCGACAGTCACGCTCTGCCACGAGCGGGTCGACCGAGGTGCCGGGCCCGGGAGCGGGATACCAGGCCCTCGCGTAGTTCCGCGCTCCTTGGAGGGTCGTCCCGGGCCTTGTGCCGTCGTCTCTGTCCGCCCCACCTGCTCGCTCGTCCGTCGCCGAGCGCCTTGGCATAGGGACGTCCTGTGTCACCAATTGCCGCATCTAGAGGTGACCTCACCTCCAGCGCGGCAACCATTGGTCACCTGCTGGCCATCAACCGCCTGCGCAGCCCTCCCGATCGGGCCGTGCAGGACAGCCACACGTCAGACACTCGGCAGCGAGCTTTTGGCCAGGCACCAGCTGTCGCCTGAGCCATAGCATTCCGTATGTTCCTCGGTAACGATCACGCTGATGGGGGGCCATGGCCTGGGACGAGTGGAAGCAGATCAAGAACGATGTGGCCGCCCAGCGCACGGACTCCATGCGACTGAACCAACTCGCCCCGGCGGCAGGAGGCGGCAGCACCCCGAATCTCGCCTCAAGCCCGCAAAAGAAGCAGGCGGCGGCGAAGGCCATCAACGAGGATCTGGAACCCGACGTCGAGAGGGACGGCAAGCACGCCACCGAGAGCGTGACAGCCGTGGTCAAGGAGTTCGGTGCCAGGGACGGACACGGCTGGGACACTTCGGGTGCGTTGAGGAAAGCGCACAGGACATGGGAACAGCAGGTCAAGGCGCTGCTGGGTCGACTGTCGTGGGAGAAGCACGCCCTGAGCAAAACGGGCATCGACCTCCAGAACGACGACATCGGCATCGGCTCACAACTGGCTCCGCCGTCCCCGATCGACAACTACTGACCAGCCGACCGACCGCCCGGGGGATGCGTGCCGACCTATCACGAAGTGATGAGCAGCGACCTGTCCAAACTCGCCGACGCCGCTGACAAGTGGGGAGAGATGGCGGGCAAGTTCAAGACGATCGAGAAGCAATACGAACGCGATGTCTATGGCATCTCACTCGGACGGTCGTGGGTCGGCCAGAGCGCCGATGCCGCGAACTACAGGTTCGCCGTGACGCTCAAGGAGCTGCAAGGGGCTCAGAAGGAGGCCAAGGCGATTGCGTCCATCCTCCGCGATGCACACACCCAGCTGGCCGCCCTCCGTGGCAGGGAGAACACCGTGTGCACCGACGCCATCAAGGACGGCATGCGCATCTCCGAGAAGGGCGTCGTTTCGTTCGATACCGAACAGCTCAGCCAGAGTGCACGCAGTGCGTACGTGCATGACCCCGGCTACCAGGAAAGCGTGCGCGCTCAGGTGACCCGGTGGGCCGATCTCCTCCACCGCGCGGTCCAGGCGGTCACTGACGCCGACGACGGCATCAGGCTCGCCCTCGCGGCCGCCGTGGTCGACTCCGACATCATGGACGGGACCATGAACGGCTTCAACAGAAGCCCTGCAAAGAGCCCCTATCCCTCCCTGGAGGAGGCTGGCAAGGCCGCCAACATGCCGAAGGGGAGGACCGCCGTGGCGGAGTGGTGGCGTGATCTCGATCCGGTGACGCGCGGCATCCTGCTGCGAGAGCGCGGCGACGACCTTCGAGAAGCAGGGATCATGGCCCCGCTGTACAAGTGGAGGCCGGCCGACGCGGGCTCGGGACCATTCGACACGGAGGCTCCCACCGCTCACGACCTCTGGGTCCTGACGCAAGCTCAAGCCATCGCCACAGGCGGCGATGTCACAGGAGAGGTCGCGGCATCCCGCAACATGCAGCACTATCTCAGTGGCACCGGCGAGCCGCTCGACCTCGATGTCAACCGCATCCTGCACGACGATTCCAGATTCCGGACCGACGTGGGCACGCTTCACATCGCCGAGAACCAGGAAGCATGGCGTCAGAAGGCCCTTGATGAGTTCGAGAAGGCCGGCGGCGACAGGACGGTCGTCGTTCCCGTGGAGAGCCAGGCGATCGGGCGGACTTTCGGTGAGGACGAATGGTTCCACGCGGTCGGGTCGCACCAGCAGAACGTGTCGGGCATGGTCACCGTCAGTCCGGGCGACGGCGGCAAGCCACAGGTCTCGCTCGACTATCAAGTCAATGTGTGGGACCGGTACAACTGGGACTCCGGGAAAACGACGACGTTCCCCGGTGGTGTCACCATTCCCGACGACGATATGGGGCGACTGCACAAGGTGGGCTTCGCCCAGGAATTCGACATGCGCGGTAGCAGCAGCACCTACACCCAGGATCTGAACAGTGGCTCAGCCCCCGGGGTGGCACCGGCGGACCCCGGGCGCGAAGGATCCCGCGGGGACGTCTCGCGCGGCGACGAGGAGAACCGGTGAACGACCGATCTGCCCTGAGGCCACGGCTGCTCGCGGTCCTCGGGGCCGCCCTGCTGCTCACCTCCTGCTCTAATGCCGACGGGGGTGATCACCGGACGACGGACGGGCGCGCCTCGCGCTGGGAAAAGGCCCTGGGCGCCCCGGAGGCGTCGGCGTTCATGCAGCTGGAGGTGCCCAAGAGCGCGTCGGAGGTGAAGGGCGCCGTGCAGATCAACCCTCGGGAGGACATCTACCTGCTCTCCTTCGTCACCGACGAGAAGACCGCAGTACGAGTGGCGGAGGACCTGCGTCTCGAGGAGCCCCTGCGCGTCAGGAACGAGAACCTCCCGTCCCCCACGGAGCTCTTCGGCCATCTCGGCCTCGCCGAGCCTCAGAGCAAGAAGGGCGTCCGTTGGGCCGGAGTCTGCCCGCCTTGCGTGGGGGACAGCCGCCGGACCGAGGTTCAGTGGATCGAGATCCACATCCTCGAACTGGATGCCGGCACAACCCGGGTGTACTTGCAGGCGTTCTGACCGACCGGGAGACGCCTGCGCCGCCTCGGGGCCCGGGACCTGGCGGCCGGCTCGCGTGGGCCTTCGTGTCTTCGCCAGCGTGGACGAGCATTCCTGCTGCTGGGCACTGTCACTTCCCAGCAGTACGCGGTCACGCCAGCGGCTTCGAGCTCATCGACCTGGCGCGTGGGCAGGTCACCGCCCACGCGCACTGGCACCGGCATGAGGGCAGCGTCTGTTGCCCGTCGGGCAAGGCCCCGTCACCGTCTGGCGGGTAGGCGACGACGGCACCCTTGAGGCGGGGACCCCACGCGTCACTGCCCGAAACCCGCGCCCGGAGGGCACCGCGCCACTACGCGCCCGGGACGTTGGGCCCGCCGGCACCCAGCCGCCTTGCTGGACAAAGAACGCCGGTCCGGCCCGTCCCAACTCATCCCAGTGCCTGACGCCCTCAGCCACATGCTGACCACAAGCGTACAGCGGCGCTGTTCGGACTCCAGCGACTGCCGGAGAACGTGCCGCGATGAGCGGTCTCGAATCGACCCGCAGCCGTGGGATCGCTCGTAACCCTCCCACCGGCGCGGGACCACAAAAGCCCAGGTCACCGTCGCACAAGGCCAGTCCCAGATGGCTCAAGAGCCCCGTTCGCTGCACCTCCGTGCCGCGTCCGCTGCACGGAAAACGCCCGAGAAGAACGCGTTTCCCCAGGTCAGAACGATTCTGCCTGGAGACGCTGGGTGGGGCGGGTGGGACTCGAACCCATAAGAGTGACGCCTCTCACCTGCGACGATGCCAAATCACCGACATAGCCACCCGTTTCCATCCCGCTGCGTCCCCCTCGATCCGGCTGGAACGGGGGACCGTGCAGCGTTCGCTGCACCAGCCCTTCTTCACTTCAACGCGACCACAGCCCTCGATGCGTAGGGCGGAGCCACATTCGAGGGGACTACGGATCACCCCGGGCTACGGCGAGCTTCGTGAGTCCCCTGACCCCCTTACCAACCCAGGGCGCGGCTACGTTGCGTAGCGGACGGCACGACGGCGAACACATCAGGTCGTGATGTCACCAGGGGTGCGACGTTCGGAAGAATGCCGCGCAGGTGCGGGCCACCAGTGCGTCGCGGGCGATGCCCTCCTTGCATCAGCGCACCGCCGGTGTGTTCCGCCCGGCCGGGCGGAGCAACATCGCCGAGGGCCCACCCATCACGGGCGGGACATAAGTGTGTTGCGGCAAAGGGAGTCCCTGCTCGGTGAGCAGGGACTCCTCGATGGCGTAGCGGACGTGTCGGGCTTCGAAGTAGCCCGTAATGACGTGTGGTTGGCGTTTTCGGCGGTGGAAGGATCTGCGGGTCTCGGCGGCGGGTTCGGTCCGATTCCTGGCCCGGCGGGTCTGGGGCAGGCTGCGTCTGAGGTCGGCGTTGACGAGCTCGTCCGGGTCCATCTCGGGTGAGTGCGAAGGCAGGAGGTGCAGCTCGATCTTGTCCTTGTGGTCGGCGAGCCAGGCCCGGACGGTCTTCGAGCGGTGAGCCGAGTGAACCTTCCGGTCGAAGTGTTCGACGATGCGGGCGAGGAAGCGGCACAGGACCGTCGCGTCGAACGACTCGGTGAAGACGATAAAGTGCATGCGGCCCTTGGTGCTGATCGCGGACATCGCGTTCACGGAGAACCGGTTGCCTGTGCGGCGAACCATCGGAGTCCTCCCCTTGACGCCCCAGGTGCGGCCAGTGACCCGGTCGGAGCGGATCCCTACCTGGTCGGCGAACAGGATTTGGACGGCCAGCGGGCTCGTCTTCGTCACGCCGACGGACGGCCGATCGACTCGGCCAACACGACCCGCCGCTTCGATCGACTCCTCGACCGGTCCGGCCTCCGCCGCATCCGCTTCACGACCGACTCCGCCTGCAGCGCCGAGCCGTCGACACCCTGGGCGACAGCCTCAGCGGGCCGACGACGACAACGACGACCCGCTTACCGCAGCCGTCGTCCGCCGACGTTGCCCTCAGCGTCACCGTCAAAGCGCACATGCCCACGACAACAAAAATCTCCGTTGCCGTGAGCATGTGCGGATAGTAATTCTCGACAGAAGCCCTACCGAACCACGGTCACTGGAGCAGTGATCGCATCCTCTCGGCGATTTCTGCGGCTGCTGCTCTAACTTGCTCGTCACTCAACGTACCCGCAGGCGCATCAGAAGCGCCCGCATAGTGATCGTTGGCCACATAGAACAATTCGGTGGCGACCTCATACTGCTCGTGCGACGGAAATGGGCCCGGGTAGTTCTTGTACAGCGGAAGGCAGACTACCGAGAACTCGGCCGCCGAGATCCTTCCTTCTGCCACTGCTGACGCGAGCGCCAAGAACGGTTCCAGCTTGGCCATCACAACTTCCCTTGTTCCATGAGGTACCGGAACTGGTCCGATGTCGGATCCGATCTCCAGGCACCCAGCATCTGACCGGATTCAAGGTCGACCGATACGTGACGTCCTGTATTTGGGTCCACGTAGTGCCGCGCCGCGGCTCCCCGATAAGTACCTGCGATCTGAAGGTTTCCTGGATTCCCAACGAAGCTCTGCAAGGTATTCACGAAAGCCTGCTTGGTTGCCTTGCTTTCCTTTCCGGTGATCCCGAAGTCTTCAGCATGCTTGAAATGGTGAGGAACCTTGTTCGAATCGATCCAGATCGATCCACAGCCGGGGCCGCTATTGTGAACGAGTACCGGCGTCTCGCCCGCCAGCACATAGTACGTATGCAACCCGGCGACCGTGAGGTCGAAGGTGCGGCCGGTCGTACGGTAGTGCCGGACATTCTCGACGGTCGCGACCGTTCCGTCAGCAGTGAGCAGCCGAGTGCCGGACTCGAGATCGGCGGCGTTCACCCATGCCTGGGCGTCCGGGTTCCAGAAGGGGTGGTGGTCGGTGGCGGTGATGCCGGCTTCGCCGTCGGGGGTGGTGACCGTGAGGCGGGTGTAGTGCTTGTCGTCATCCTTGGTGATGGTGGCGACCACTTCGCGGGTCTGTGTCCGGCCGGTCACGGGATCGGTGGCGAGGACTTGGTCGCCGACCTCCACCTGTTCGATGGGTTTGCTCGTGCCGTCGGCCATCGCGACCTCGGTGCCCGCCACGAAGCTGTGCCGGACGGGGCACGTCGCCAGCTTGGCGGCGCCGGCCTGCTTGCCCGCCTTGAGCAGCTTGGCTGCCTTGCCGATCTTGGTCCAGGGGATGATCCCCACCGCGGTCCACAGACAGCCGCTCACACTGCCATGGGCACAGTCGATGGCGTCCTGGATCCCGAACAGGTCGATACCGGGCCGCACCCAGCCGAGGGCGTGGGCGGCGGCGCAGACCTCGGAGCCGGAGTCCGACTGGCACTGCCCCTCGGACCAGCGCATCACCTGGGCCTGGTAGTCGTCCCACAGGTCCTGGTAGCCGGAGCGGTAGTTCATCTCCTTCGGCGTGGGGATGCGCACGCCGGCCAGGAATATGGGTTCGGGTTCGGCCACCGGCTTGGAGGTGGGCTTCGGGCCCCGGCCCGCCGAGGACTTGGCGCTGGGCGGGGACCAGGCTGTCTCGCGTACTTCGTAGGCGACGCTGCCGTCCTGGTCGTAGCAGTTGTAGTGCGTGCAGCCGGGGCCACTTCCCTGTCCCCAGACGCTGTCGGGATTGTTGTAGCTGCAGCCGTCGCAGTACAGGCCGGTGGGGTCGGAGCCGGCTACGGGTGAGTGGTTGGCATAGGCGTAGCCATTGATCTGCTGAGGACTGGCCGGGTCCATGATCGGGTCGACGCTGATGAATCGGCCGGTCGACGGGTCGTATTCGCGCGCTCCCAGGTGGGTCAGGCCAGTGCTGGTGTCGGTGGTGCCACCGACGAATCCCTTGGTTCCCGGCCAGTGGGCGGGTGTCTGGCCGCGTGGACTGCCGAAGGGAGTGGTGCCGCGTCGGCTGATGGACATGTCCACCGAGTCGACGGCCAGTTGTCCGGTGCCGTGGTGGTCTCCGAGTGTGAACGAGATGCTGCCGTCGTCGCTCTGGACCGCTTGGTTTCCGCCGCCGAGGTCGATGTAGCGCGTGGCCTTCGGTGTGGCGGTCCCCTTCGCCAAGGTGATCTCGGTGGAGCCGAGGTAGAGCGTGGTCTCGGTGGGGGTGCGGCCGATCAGGCGCTGCCCCTCGGTGTCGTAGAGGTATTCGGTGACTTCGTCGGCGGAGCCTTCGACAGGCTTGGTGACCTTGGCGAGATGACCTTCCGCGTCCCATTCGAGGGTCTGCTGGTCCCCTTGGAGGGTGCGGGTCCGGGTGTTGCCGGTCTCGTCGTAGGTGTAGGAGTCACGTGAGGTACCGTTCGGGCCGGTCGCCGTGACCGAGGCCAGGGTGTGCGGCTGTGCGGTGCCCGGGTCGGGGTAGTCGTAGGTGCGGTAGGTGTCCTTGGAGGCGTCACCCGCGATGTCGTGCCGGGTCTCGGTGAGGCGGTTGCCGGCCTTGTCGTAGGTGTAGGAGTTCCAGTACGGGGCCGGACCGCCGACCGAGCTGCCCGAAGGTGATTCCGCGCAGGTGGTCGTGGCTTGTGTCCACTCGGTGGTGAGCCTCTGGAGGTGGTCGTAGGTGAAGCACTGGGCGTCGGTGCCGGTGCGGTTGACGTCCGCGACGCCGAGGATGTTGCCGGCCTCGTCGTAGGTGTACGTGGCGAACTTGTCGACGCCGGGCTGGTCCTCGCGGTCGACCCTGCTGGTCTCCAACCGCTGGGTACCCCACTGGTAGGTGTTGTCGACCTGAGTGATCTTCCCGGCCGCACCGTTGGTCAGCTGTGTCTGCAGGGGCTTCCCGGTGTAGCTGTACCCGGTGACGGCCTTCAGGCCCTGGCTGCCGGTGATCTGGACCGGGCGCAGCGTGTCGTCGTAGCCGTAGGTGACACCCCCGCCGGACAGTCCCCCGGCCGCGGGGAAGCCCGTACCGGAGACGGTTCCGTCGGTGTTGTAGCCGGTGTTGAACTGGTAGCTGCCCTGCAGGGCGCCCTCGGCGGCGGGAACGGTGATGCTGGTGCGTGTGGCACGGTAGAGCTGGTCGTAGTCCAGCACCTTGGTGGTGTAGGCGGCGGAACCGCTGTAGCGGGTGGTGGCGGCGAGGAAGCCCTTGGCGCCGGAGACGGTGTCGTAGGTCCAGTCGGCCAGCAGGGTGCCGGTGGCCGAGCTCTCACGCACTTCGGTGCGGCGGCCCAGGTTGTCGTAGCCGTAGAAGAGCTTGTTCTTGGTCTTCCTCGTGTTGGTGGACGAGGTGCGCTGGCCGCGGTCGTCGTAGGTGCTGGTGGTGGTGCCGCTGTCCGGGTCCTTGCTGGAGACGTTCTGTCCCCGCTGGTCGTACGTGTGGGTCCAGGTGTTGCCGGCCGGGTCCGTGACCTTGGCCAGCTGCCCTGCGGGGGTGTACTCGTAGCGGGTGGATTCGTAGGAGGCGTCGGCGTTGCGCGAGTGGTGCTGCCGCATCTCCGTCGTCATCCCGCGGGCGTCTGTCAGGGTGGTCGTGGCGGCGCCGCCCACCGGCGGGATCACGGTCGTCCGGTCGCCTCCGTAGAGGGTGCGGGTGGTGCCGAGGCGTTGCCCTCCGTCGCCGTTGCCCGCGATCTGGGTGGCTTCGGTGAGGCGGCCCAAGCCGTCGTAGGTGTTCCAGCCCTGAGTTTCGACGCTCATGGCGTCGTCCAGTTCGAACAGCCCGGTCTGCGGCGCTCCGGTGGTGTAGTAGGGAGCGAACGTCTTGGTGGCCAGGCCCCGGTCGTCGTAGAAAGTGTCCGTGATCAGGCGTCCGCCATCGGGGCCGGGCAGTTGTGCCTGGCGGGGACGGAGGAATCCGTCGTAGAGGGTGTAGGCGGTGAGCTGAACGGAGTTCTTGCCCAAGGTCTTGGAGGCTACGGCGACCGGTTGGCTCTCCGCAACCGTGTAGGTGTACTCGTGGTTCGGCGTGTGGTTGCTTGCCTTGGAACGGTTGGGCAGCCAGACCTTCAGGGAGCGCCCGAGGGCGTCGTAGGTCAGGTCCGTGCGCAGGTTGTTGGTGTCCAGTTTCGTGACGGGCAGGCCGCGCAACGGGTCGAGCGTTGTCCTGGTGGTCTGCGCGGAGGCGGCGTCGGTGGTTCTGGCCGGCGGTGTGGTGACCGTGACCTGTGTGGCCCGGCCGGTCGCGGGCGTGTAGGCCGTGGTCGTCGTGCGGCCGTCGGCGCGTGCAGTCTTCGACACCTGTGCGCCGGCCGCGTCGAAGACGAGCGTTGCGGTGAGATCGGTCGCTTTCAGGGGCCGGCCGTAGCCGTCGTGGGTGGTGGTGTTCTCCAGGTACGTGGCGCGGCTGCCGGTGTGTTCCTTGAGCGTGGCGGTGTGGGTGGCGTCGCCCTTGCTCGGGGCCGCCCCGTGCGCGCCGTTGTCGTAGGCGGTGCGTGTGTCGGCGATGACCGCCTTGCTGCGGTCGACGTCGGTCGCGGTGCAGGCGGCGGCCACGGTCTCGACACGGGCGGGCAGGGACAGGATGTTTTCGGTCGTGTTGGTGGCGTACGTGGTGCGGGTGCACTGGTCGTCGTTGGGGAGGGAGGTGTCGGCGAGGTCGTTCACCTGGGCGACACGGCCCGCGACGGTGTCGTACGTGGTGAAGGTGCTGGTCTCGCGCCAGCGGTCACCCGTTCCCTTGTCGAGAGAGGTGAGAACGCGGGTGTTCGACGCGCCGGTGAAGTTGGCCGTGATCGCGCCCCAGGAGCGGGTCCGCTTGGCCGTCTCGTGGTGCCACGGCCTGCTGACGGTCTTTTTCAGGACCTTGCCACCCGGGGCGGAGTACACGGCGGACTTGTACTCGAAGCCTCCTGCGGCTTCGTGGTCGGTGATCGGCTCGCCCTCCCCTGCCCCCAGGGAGACGGACACGTCCTTCGTGCCACCCGAAGGGGCTTTCCGGTCGCCGTGCATGCCGCGCAGGAAGTAGTGCTCCTCCTGGGATTTCATGGCGCCGACGCCGCCGGTCTGGACACGGACGTGACCGTAGCCCCGCCACTGGGACCAGGTTTTGAACTTCTCCTTGGTCAGTCCGTCGTCGTCGTCGAAGTGCCAGGCGGCGTCGCCGAGGTAGGTGTAGCGGGTGATCTGGTCCGGTGCGGTGCCGGTACGGTCGGTGAGGGTGACGGCATCGACGACGTACTTGTTGAACCACTGCCGGGTCGGGTCATCGGTGGTGCTGCCGCCGATGTACTGGGGGAAGCAGCGGGTGGTGTTGGTCTGCGGGGTGGGCAGCGCGTCCCAGTCGCAGGCGGGAGCGGAGTAGTCGACGCTGATCTGTCCGCCGTACTCGTCGGAGATGTCGGAGAGGCGTTCCTTGATGAAGGGGGCCTTGCCGTCTCCGGTCCGGTCCAGCCGGTTGGCCGCCTGGGCGTAGCCGAATGTCGTCTTCGGCAGGGTGACGGCCGGGGTCGCGGTGTGGCCGGTGTGCTGGATCGAGGCCAGGAGCAGTTGGTAGTCGACGTCTGCCATGCCCCAGCGGTGGCCGAGTTTCCAGGAGTCGATGTCGGCGTAGGTGCCGTCGCTCCTGAGTACCTGGGTGGTGATCGAGGCCAGGCGCTTGCGGGTCCAGAAGGTGGGTGACAGCCGGCCCTGGTCGCAGGTGGTTCCCGAGGCGCAGTGCATGTCGTACGGGGTGTCGTACCAGTGGAAGGACGTGTCGCCGATGGTGTCCGCGGCGCAGGTCACGCCTGTTACGGGCAGGCAGCGTTCGGCGTTGGTGAAGTCGACCTTCGCCAAGGCCTTGTCCGCGTAGAGGTCGGCCGACTCGAGGCCGTATTCGATGCGGTCGAGGGAGCCGCCGCGTGTGTAGGGGGTGTCATCGGCGTCCTCGAGGTTGCGGCCGTAGGAGTTTCCTTCTTTGTCGTAGTAGTACGCGACGGCGTTGCCGCGGAGGTCCACGGCGTAGTCGAGATTCCACCGCCAGGCCTGCTGGCACCATGAGTCGGCGAATGCCGTGGCGTGGCACTTGTCGCCGCTGTCGTCGCCGTAGACCGGAGCGGTCCAGGTGGAGTCGGTGCTCTCCTTGCCCGTGGCCCAGCCGGGCAGCCTGTGGTAGCCGAAGTAGTAGCGGGTGCCCTCCGGGGTGGTCAGCTCCCAGTACTCGCCGTCGTTGTCCCCGTTGCCGCGGGCCTTATCGGTCAGTCTCTTGATCTTCGTGCCGTCGTCGCTCTGGAGCCTGAACGTGTCGGTCCCCGTCGGGACCAGCTCCCCCGCCTTACCGTTGAAGGAGATGAAGGCGTTGTCGTAGCCCCAGCACAGGTCGCCGGGAGTATGTCCGTCGGCGTTCTTGATGTCGTCGTCCGCGCACGGCTTGTAGCGGCGTTCGATGGAGCCGGGCCACAGGTCGAATCCGTCGCCCACCCAGCTGGACTGGTTGTTCGTCGTGCCGGTGCGGCCGTCGATACTGCCGGAGGAGTAGCTCATCCCGAGGATGGGACGCATACCGCCGGGAACGTCCGGTACGGGAATGTCGTAGGACCAGGTGAAGTCACCGGTGTTCACGTTGGTGTGCCAGGCCGCGGACGGCGAGAGCGGGGTGGCGGTGTAGTCGCCGGCCTCGCTGGACACACCCGCTGCGGCGGCCAGCACGGTCACGGCGCCTGTCTCCAAGGCCAGATCGGTGGCGGTGAGCTGGTGCTTCTCTGGGTCGTTGGTGGCTGTGACGGGCCGGCCGGCGCGGCAGTTCGGCTCGGCCGGGGTCGTCAGGGAGCAGGCGGGCAGCTCGACCAGCCGCATACGTGAGGCGTAGGCGCCGCCGTAAGCCTGAGCAAACGAGGCGTAGTCGACCCGGACCCCGGTGTTGACCGTGTCGGCCTGCTTTTCACCAGAAGGAGCCGCAGGCGTGAGGGTGAACAGCAGACCCTCGACGCCCGCCTTCGACGCCTGTTCCCGGCCGAGCACACGCACGGCGGCCGATTCTGCGGCTGGCCGCACGTTCTTCTGCCGGGCCGCGGTCGGCGACGGCGCGGTGAGGGCGATGGGCAGGTCCCCGGCCTGGCGGGCAGCCTGCCCCCTGCCCGGAGCCATCACGGTTGCCGTGCCGGGCCGTGCCCAGGCGGCTCTGGGCTTGCTCCTCGGAGAGGTGGGCGCGCCGTCGTCGATACGGGGATCGGTCTTGGCGGTGTGTCCGGTCAGTGGCTTCTCGGAGGTCGGCAGCCCGGGCAGCCCCGTGCCGTCATCAGCGTTCGCCGGGGCGGTGATGCCCTGGAGGAGTGTGCCGACCAGGACGGCCGACACACTCAGGGCCACCCGTCGGCGAAGCACGATCCATCTGCGAGATCCGGCTCTGCCGTTCATTCGTCGTCGTCCCTCACTGGATCCGGCCACGGGCACGGCTGCCCGGTGACACACGTGGGTGATGTGGTCGTGCGTGGTGCGTGGAGACCGATGCGACGGGCCACCGTTCGCGGGGGTACGGCGGCCCGGCCCGGGTCAGCCCTCGGCCGGTACGCGGGTGGGCAGACCGGGCCAGCCCTGCGCCAGCATGCTGATCTGCGTCTCGTCCAGTGCTCCCTGGAAGGCCCAGATGTCGTCGATGCCGCCCGGCCAGTACTCACCGGCGGTGGCACCGTCCAGGACGCGGCCGACTTGCAGGGACTTCGTCGCCGGGAAGGCCGCAGTGTTGGCCGACCACGACACCCGGTCCGTACAGGACGGGTCGTCCGGAGTACCGTCCTCGTCGGTGTCCGGGCAGGTCACCTGCTCCAGCTGGCCGTTGACGTAAAGGCGTGCCTGATCGGCGAAGCCGTCGTACACGAGCGCCAGGTGATTCCAGTCGGTGGCGCTGTAGAAGGACTGGTTCTCCACCCTGACCGGGGCTGCGGTGGCGGAGTCCGCGCCAGCCATTTCGATCTGCCAGCGCCCTATGCCCAGTGCGTCGGGAACGTAGCGAACGGCGAAGGCACTTGTGGCAGCGCCTACGGCGCTGATCACGGTGGCAGGCCCGTCGGGGACGGCCGCTGCCTGGGCCCAGGCGGTGACGGTGTAGCTGGCACCGGTGTCCAGTGGGACACCGGTGGTGGCCGCGTAGTCGTCGACGCCGTCCAGGACGAGCCCGCCGTCATCGACCCAGCCGGACCCGATCGCGGCATTGCCGTTCAGCGTCAGTGGGTACGCGCCGGCGGCCGCGTTCGGGGAGGTGGCCGGCGCGGCGGGGTTGCTCTCCAGCAGCCAGCGGCTCTTGACCAGCGGACGCTGCTTGAACAGCTGCCGCACCTCGTCGTCGGAGATGGTGCGGTCGTACAGCTGTATGTCGTCGAGGTTGCCCTGAAAGAAGTTGCTGAATCCGCTGTTGTAGCCGGAGGCTCCCAAGGTGACGGATCCGGAGGCGAGCCAGGGCGTGGTGAAGGGCTGGGTGGCTTTGAGGCAGCCGTTGACGTAGAGGCGGATCTGCTGGGCGTCGATGTCGTAGACACCCACCGCGTGGGCCCATTCGCCCGGGGCGGCCAGGGGGCAGTTCTGGTCATTGGTCGCTGTCTCCACCGCGCGTACGAGAGGGGCGTCGGCGGTGTCGGCGGTGGCCCGCTGGAAGACCCACCCCGTGGTGGAGTGGTACAGCTCGAAGCCCCGGTTGGCGGTGCCGTTCTGATGGGCCACCACCATGGCCCGGTTGGGTTTGTTCTTCGGCACCCGGGCCCAGGCGGAGACCGCGAAGCTCTGATAGGTGTCCATCACGGGACGTCCGGTGACGGCGTGGTCGTCGGTACCGTCCAGTTCCAGACCGGTACCCGCCACCCCTTCCGCCCCGCTCTTGGCGCCGCCCTTCAGCGTGGCATCCGCCTGCTGGGCGCGCCCCGTCACCGCCGTCGCCGCACTGTCCTCGTCCAGCGGCCATGCGAGCTTGGCCGGGCGGTTGGTGTCCACCGGCTGCTTCGCGTGCAGCCGTGCCACCTGAGCGTCGACCAACTGATAGTCGAACAGCTGCAGCTCGTCCAGATCGCCGCCGAAGAAGTTCTCCGTCGTACCGTAGTGCGAGGCCGCCCCCAGGATCGTCCTGCCTCGCGCGTCCCACGGCCCCGTGAAGGGAGCCGTACCAACGAGCTTCCCGTCGACGTACAGCTTCAGCTGCTGGCCCGGGTTGTCGAACACCCCCACCAAATGGGTCCAGACCCCGAGTCGGCCACTCGCGCACAGGGTGTCACCCGCCGTGCACGCGGGCTGTACCGCGCGCACCGTCGTGGTACCCGCCGCGTCCGCGGTGTGCCGCAGGAACGCCCAGCCGCCCAGCGCCGAGGAGTGGTATATCTCGAACCCACTGGTGTTGTGGCCCGCCTGGGAGACCGCCACCGTGGCGGCGTCCGGCTTGTCGGCGGGAAGCCTCGCCCACAGCGACACCGAGAAGCTCTTCCCGGTGTTCAGCACCGGTGAGAGCGTCGCGGCGTGGTCGTCCACGCCATCCAGGTGGAGGCCGGTACCGGTCACACCGTCCGACCCCGGCTGTGCACCGCCGTTCAAGTGCGCCGGCCAGGTGCCGCCCTGGCCCTTGGCCGCCGCTGCCCCGACGGGTTCGTCGAGGTCCCAGCTCAGCCGGTCGGGCTGGCCGGCCCTCACCCGGAACTGGTAAGTGCGGATCTCGCTGCCGTTGCCCGCCGTGTCGAAGGCCTGCGCGGTGACGAAGTTGACGCCGGGCCTGGTCGGCATGAACTTCATGGTCTTCGCGCCGCCGCCCGAGGTCGTCAGTGTGTGCTTGCTGCTCGGATCGCCATTGACACCGAACCAGTACTTCGACACGTCCGTGGAGGAGGAGTCGACCGTGAAGGTGCCGTACCGGCCGACGCCGTCGAGCCACGGGTCCTGCGGATCCTCGGGGTCGGAGGGTGGGTAGTGGCCGGAGGTGATGGAGGGGCCTGCCGGTACGGAGGTGTCGTAGACCATGTTGCAGGCGGTCGCGGAGCCTGCCCACGACCAGGGCGACCACTGTGCCCCGTCGTTCGAGCGGGCCGACCAGCCGATCGTCCTGTTCTTCGGGATACTGCTGGGCAGCGACAGGGAGAAGTCGGAGCCCGACGTCTTGTAGGTGGAGACGGCCGAGGTCCAGCGGCTGACGAAGCCCTTGCCGTCTCCGGAATCCCATGAGGCTTCGAACTGCACCCGTACCCGGTCCTTGTCCGGGTCGGTCACGTCGTTGGCCCGCAGCGTCGGCAGGATCCGCACGCGCTTGGCCGCGCCCGGCTTGCCACACGCGCCACCCGGATTCTGCGTCAGCTGCGTCACCTTGATCTGCGCGGGCGGACCGTTGTACTGCACCCGCAGGAACGCGTCATCCGAGAACCGCTTCCACGTATACGGATCCGACTCACTCGTGGCCCGCATACCGAAGGTCAGAGTCGACCACTTGCCCGCCGCCGCCTGCGCGACCACGCCCTTCACGTTGAACTCGGCGTCAGCAGCCGCACAGCCATCGGCGCCGTAGGCGAAACTCCGGTTCTCGATGTGGTCCACCCAGAACCCGGAGGTGTTCTGCGAGTTCCAGGTGGTCGAGGAGTTGATCCCCTTCGTCCGCCACAACTGGACCTCCCGCTTGTCGCAGGAAGCGGCATGCGTCTCACGCACCACGAACTCCGCCGACAGGATCGACTTCCCCGCGAACCGGGACGTAGGAATCTGGTAGAAGAGCCGCTTGGTGTCGTAGGGCTTGCAGAACACCCACCCGCAGTACCCGAGCCCCGCGTCGGAATCCCCGTTGAACTTCCACTGGGGCGAACCGGCCCAGTACTTCGACGCCATCGTCCACGCCGACGCCTTGGGTGAATACCACTGCGGATCGATGAACACCGGGTACACCGTGTCCTCGCCCACCAGGACGTCTCTGTCCGGTGTAAGGATCAGCTCGCCGCCCCCGGACGGCACGTCCACGCCGACCGGTGCAAGCTGCCCCGACTCTCCGGCACCGGGCTCCTCAGATCCCCCGGTTCCGGCCTGTGGCACGGAACGCGCCGAAGCGCCCGAGGACGAGGCATCTGTGGTCTCCCCCGGGCTGGAGTCCCACATGACGGGAGTGGGCGCTTCGAACACCACGCCACCCGCTCCCCGGTCGACCGCCTCGATCCCGCCCTCGGATGTCTCTCTCACCTCCATGCCGCTTGTGGCGAGCCGCAGCCGCAGCTCAGCGAGACGGGGGCTGTTGGCGGCTTCGGCAGACTTGACGACCAGCAGCTGGGTGAAACCGTCCGGCGTGGCCGTGAGCCGCAGGTCCACACCGGGGAGTATGTCGCCGTACGTCGCAGTGTCATCAGCGAGAGTTGGCGCCGGCACAGCACCGGGCCAGGACAGCTCAAGTGCCCGGCCCGCACGTGCGAGACGGACCAGCGGCCCCTCGCCTCCCCCCGAGAACGAAAGCTCGGTCGCGGACGCCCTGGGAGCCACCGTGCCACCAGAGGCGACCAGCGACGTGTCGACCGCCTTCCACGTCCCGTCCTTGCGTGTCCACACCGGCCGCAGATGCTCCCGCGCCTCCAGCAGACCTTCAGGTGTAGCGAAGACTTCGCTGGACTCACCGCGCAGCGACATCACTTCCACGCGCTCGCCCGTCCGCTTCGCCTCGTTCAGGGCATCCGTCTCGGACGACCCTTCCGGGACACCCGCAGTAGCCTGCTGCGCGGCCGGCTGAGCACCGTCGCTGGCACGGGCCGAGGCCGTGGGCGCTCCCGAGCCACCGGACAGACCGGCGGCCACAGCACAGACCACACTCACCGCCGCAGCTCTACCGACCGTTCTGCGCACACGGGCACAACACAACATCCCCCAGCCCCTCCCCAACCCCCGCCATGCCCTCACATATTGCGAGAGCGATGTGACGGTAGGTACGGGAGAGCCGTAAGTCCACCCGCGTAAATCAGGACATCTCCCCAGGCTTCACACGCACCACGAAGAGAACCGAGTGATGTCGGGCACACCCGTCGACCACAGGGGGGCGGTGGGTTCATTCCCGCCGAACTCACGGAACACCCCGCGTGAACGGAGAGAGCCGGTCACCTGCCCGGCCGGTCCGGAGAGGTGTCCGTGAGCGTGCGCGAGTCCCATGTGCGAAAGTGCAGATTTTGGAGCGGGGTGAAGGCTTCGAGGGGCAGGGCGGATACTGCGACAACACCCGTCGGAGCCTCGAGCCGGCAGTCGAGAGGCCACGCACGAAGCGGCCGATGTCGCATCGATGCGGGCCGGGCTGGGTGGGGGAGCGGCCCTTCCTCAACGGCCGTGGGATCGTTCACCACGCGCCCCACGAAGGAATGACCAAAACGCCAGGTCACAGCCCTACGAAAGCTCACAGGCAATCAGAACGCTGCACGTTCGCTGCACCGTTGCGGAGCCCGCAGGTCCCCAGAAAACGCGTTTCCCCAGGTCAGAAACGATTCTGCCTGGGGATCCTGGTGGGGCGGGTGGGACTCGAACCCACGGCCGACGGATTATGAGTCCGCTGCTCTAACCGGCTGAGCTACCGCCCCGTCTCGGCGTGGCGCGTACAAGTGTGCGCACCGTCTGCCGCAGCATAGCCGGTCATACGATCTCTCGCTTCGGATGGCCGACTTCACCTGATCTTGAGGACGGCGCTGCGTGCTGCCCGGTTGCAGGCGAGGTCAAGAAGACCCGAAAGAGGCGCTCCGGGGCCCCTCGGGGGCTCCGGGAAGGCATCGGCCGGGCACGCGAAAGAGGACCCCGAGGGGCCCTCTTCCGTTCCGCTCCCCCGACTGGACTCGAACCAGTAACCCTCCGGTTAACAGCCGAATGCTCTGCCAATTGAGCTACAGGGGATCGCGCTCCCCCGACTGGACTCGAACCAGTAACCTGCCGGTTAACAGCCGGCTGCTCTGCCAATTGAGCTACAGGGGATTGCTGCGTCGCTGCGAAATCGTACCTGCCTGGCGGCTGCCGGGCGGCGCGCGTTCGCTGCGACACATACATTAGCGCAAGCAGGGGGGTGCTCCGCCAATCGGTATCGCCCGGGGTGATCTCGGGTGTCGCGGGTAGGCGGGCTGCACACGTCGCACGAAGCGTAGGAAGGGTGGCAGCCATGCGGTACCGGCTCACGTTCATCGCCGGAGTGGCCCTCGGTTACGTGCTCGGCACGCGAGCCGGGCGCGAGCGTTACGAGCAGTTGAAGAAGTCGGCCCGGCAGTTCACGGAGAACCCCGCCGTGCGCAACGCCGCCGAGAGCGCCGCGCACAGCGGGCGGGACTTCGCGGGCAAGGCATACCACTCGGTCAGCGACAAGGTCGGGGACAAGGTGCCCGCCTCCGTCGCGGAGCGGGTCCGGTCGCTGCGGGACCGCAGCGGTCAGAACGGCTTCGAGGACGACTGGGGGACCACCAACACCTAGGGTCCGGGGTCTCGTCGCGTACGGCGGCGGTTACGGGAAAGACGCGAGGTGCGGCAGAATCTCCCCATGGGCATAGTCGCGGGGTTGGACAGTTCTTCCGCCTTCACTCACATCGTCGTCTGTGACACGGACTCGGGCGCCGTGCTCCGGGAGGGGTACGCCGCCCATCCGGTCGAGGCCAAGGCCACCGAGGTGGATCCGCAGGCCTGGCTGCTCTCGCTCGGCGAGGCGGCCTCCGGTGGGCTGCTCGAAGGCGTGCAGGCCATCGGGGTCTCCGCGCAGCAGCACGGGCTCGTGCCGCTGGACCAGCAGGGCAACCTCGTGCGTCCCGCGCTGCTCGGCAACGACCGGCGGGCGCAGGTCGCCGCGGCCGACCTCGTCGACGCGCTGGGCGGGCGGGAGGCCTGGGCGGAAGCCGTCGGGGCCGTACCGGGGGCCGCGCAGCCGGTGGCGAAGCTGCGCTGGCTGGCGCGGACCGAGCCGGAGAACGCCCAGCGGGTGGCCGCCGTGCTCCAGCCGCACGACTGGCTCGTGTGGCAGCTGCTGGGCCGGCCCGCCCGGCGGACCACGGACCGGGGCGCGGCCTCGGGCACCGGCTACTGGTCGGCCGGGTCCGCCGCCTACCGGCCCGATCTGGTCGAGCTGGCCCTCGGCCACCCAGCCGGGCTGCCCGAGGTGCTCGGCCCCGCCGACTCCGCCGGGATGACCCCGGAAGGGCTGCTGATCTCCGCGGGCACCGGCGAGACCATGGCCGCGGCCTTCGGGCTCGGGGTCGCGGTGGGCGACGCGGTGGTGTCGCTGGGGGCCTCCGGGTCCGTGATGGCGGTGCACCACGAGGCGCTCGCCGACCCGAACGGGATGATCACCTCGTTCGCCGACGCCACCGGGATGCACCTGCCGGTGGTGCACCTCTCCAATGCCGTGCGCGCGCTGCGCGGGACCGCCGAGATGCTGGGCGTGGAGGGGCTGGAGGAGCTGTCCGCGCTGGCGCTGAAGTCGACGCCGGGCGCCTCCGGGCTGGTGCTGCTGCCGTATCTGGAGGGCGAGCGCACCCCGCAGCTCCCGCACACCGCGGGCACCCTGAGCGGGCTGCGGCGCGAGTCGATGAAGCCGGAGCATCTGGCGCGGGCCGCGTTCGAGGGGATGCTGTGCTCGCTGGCCGACGCCCTCGACGTACTGCGGGGGCGGGGGGTGGAGGTGCGGCGCGTCTTCCTGCTCGGCGCCGCCGCCGAGCTGCCCGCCGTGCAGGCCCTGGCTCCGGCGGTGTTCGGCACCCAGGTCGTGGTGCCGCAGCCCGCCCAGTACGCGGCGATCGGCGCCGCCCGGCAGGCGGCGTGGGCGCTCGGGGTCTCGCAGGGCTCCCTCGATCCGCGCACTCCCCCGGCCTGGCAGGGCGCCGCGGCCCAGGTGCTGGAGCCCGGTGACGAGTTGGCGGTCGGCGGCGCGGTGCGTCAGCAGTACGCGGCCACCCGGGACCAGATCCACCCCGGGGCCTTCGGCGGCGCGCACCCGGCGTAGGCAGGCCCGGGACCCGTACGCGTCGCACCCGGTGGGCAACGCCGGTGCAGGCCCGTTCGGTGCGCGCCCGCACCCGGCGCGCGCCCGGAGCGAGTCCGTGACCCCGGTGCGCCGAGGGTCTCTCCGCGCGCTCCAGGTTTGACCTGGGCTTGGTGAAAAGGGTTCGCGATCGGAGTACGGCGTACGCGAAACTGGGGCGGCCTCTGCCGTCCGCCGACTCCGAGAGACCCGCGTGCTCATAAAACTCCTGCGGGCCCATCTGGGCCCGTACAAGAAACCCATCGTGCTGCTGGTCTTCCTCCAGCTGCTCCAGACCTGCGCCACGCTCTATCTGCCCAGTCTGAACGCCGACATCATCGACAACGGTGTCGTCACGGGCGACACCGGCTACATCCTGGAGTTCGGCGGTCTGATGATCGCCGTCAGTGTCGTTCAGGTGCTGTGCAACGTGGGGGCCGTGTACTACGGGGCCCGGACCGCCTCCGCGCTCGGGCGCGACGTGCGCGCCGCCGTCTTCGACCGGGTGCAGTCCTTCTCGGCCCGTGAGCTCGGGCGCTTCGGGGCGCCCTCGCTGATCACCCGGACCACCAACGACGTCCAGCAGATCCAGATGCTGGTGCTGATGACGTTCACCCTGATGGTGTCGGCCCCCATCATGTGCGTCGGCGGCATCATCATGGCGCTCGGGCAGGACGTGCCGCTCTCCGCGGTGCTGCTCGCGGTCGTGCCGGTGCTCGGCGTCTCGGTCGGCCTCATCGTGAAGAGGATGCGGCCGCTGTTCCGCACCATGCAGGAACGGCTGGACGGGGTGAACCGGGTGCTGCGCGAGCAGATCACCGGCAACCGGGTCATCCGCGCCTTCGTCCGGGACGGGTACGAGGAGAAGCGGTTCCGGGGCGCCAACACGGAGCTGACCGATGTGTCGGTGGCGACCGGGCAGCTGGGGGCGCTGATGTTCCCGACCGTGATGACGGTGGTCAACCTGTCGTCGGTCGCGGTGGTGTGGTTCGGCGCGCACCGCATCGACAGCGGCGGGATGCAGATCGGCGCGCTGACCGCG